>JAGQOU010000130.1 GCA_020427145.1 Planctomycetales bacterium
CGCTACTTCAAATTAGAATCCGTATAAGCCCTCTGTTTCTCCGACTCATCACATGTCCAAGGCCCCCGGGCGAGCCTCGGGACCCCGCCTGGTACGTCTCGCAAGTCGCGGCTTTCTTTTGTACCTGCGGGCGCGATACCATGTTTGTTGTGCCGCTCGACTCCTGCAGGACACCAGAACAATGCCGCCAACCGCCGCTGTGCAGCTCCATTTGACACGCTTCCAGCGAGTGCTTCGCTCGCCGGGGGCGATTCTTGCCGTCTTGATCGTCGCCGCATGCGGGCCGATCGCGACGCGCGCCGCCGCCGCGACGGTCGAAGCCTACGCCGGCGCGCCGTTTGGCGTCGGCCGCGTGACGCTGCCGATTGAGCGGGCGGCCGGCATTGCCTCGGCCAGCGACGAGCGACTCACCATTGCCGACGCCGACGGTCGCGTGCTGTACCCCGCGGCGAAGGACGCGCCGGTCCGCCGAATCTTGCGCAACCTGCTGGAGATTGAAGGCCCGAGGAATGTCACGATCTACTTCTTGTTCCGCGAGTCCGAACCGCTGACGGCCACCGTCTACGCGCCGCGTGGCGCCCCTGTGACGATCAGTCCGCAACAGAACCCCGCCGGTCATGCGCGACTGCTCGATGAATGGTGGGACAGTTACACGACGCGTTGGCAGCAACTCGACCAGGATCCGCAATTCCCGCCGGTCGTCGAGAACTTTATCGCCGCATCGCTTGCCCGACGCCTCGGCAAACCGCTGCCGGAGCCGAAGGCTCGGCTGCTGTCCTTCGGCAGCAAGGGTCCCAGCGTCTGGGATGAACTGCTGGCCAACGAACGCTGGCAACTGGCGGTCGATCGGCAACTGATCGCGGGGGCATCCGGCGGAGCGGCCGACCAACCACTGCCGGCGCCCATGCCGTGGTACGAACTTGATTTCCCCGAGACCGCCGAGCCGGTGGCCGTTGAATCGATGGCGCTGCATGTGCCGGCAGAGTGCTTCTACCTGCGCTTCGGCACGTTCAAAAACTACCTGTGGTTCCGCGACCTGAGCGACGTCTGGCAGAATGATCTCGGCAATATGATCTTGCGTCGCAGCATCCGTCGTAGCGCGGCCGACCGGCTCGAACAACAACTAGCCCTGCACGAAACGGCGTTGTCGAAAATCCTCGGCCCGCAGGTGATCGCCGACGTGGCAATCATTGGCCTGGATCCGCAGCTTGCGGGGGGCGGCGCCGCGGGGATGCTGTTTCAAGCCAAGAACAGTTTTCTGTTGGACAAGAATCTCACGAGCCAGCGGCGCGAGGCCTTGGATGCGTTTTCCGACGCGACTGAGACCACCGTCAAGATTGCCGGGACCGACGTGTCGCTCATCGCCACGCCGGGCGGCGAGGTGCGTTCGTACTATGTGAAGGACGGCGACTATCTTCTGGCAACCACGTCGCGGCGATTGGTGCAGCGGTTCTTGGAAGCGGGGCAGGGGACGGGGACGCTGGCGGCCAGCCCTGGGTTTCTGCATGTCCGGTCGCAGATCGCCGCCGAGCGCGGCGACGCGGTGTTTGCCTACGCCCCGCCGGAGATGTTTCGCGAAATGACCTCGCCAGCAACCTGGATTGAGAACCAACGGCGCGTCCGTTCTCTTCGTGAGGCCAAGCTGCTGCAACTCGCTCGGCTGCAAGCGGCGGTCGAGGGCGTCGCGATCACCGACCGCGGCGATTTGATCGACGCCGGCTACCTCCCGACGGGGTTTGGCGAGCGACCCGACGGGAGCGAACTCGTCGAGGATGCCAACGGCGTCGCGGATTCGATGCGCGGAACGCCCGGATACTATGTCCCCGCGACCGACATCGAGACGGGAGCTGTCACAGCCGAGGAAGCCGCGGCGTATCGCTCCTTCGCCGATCGGTTCCGCCAGGAATGCGGCCAGTTGCCGCCGCTGGCGGCCGCCGTGTCGCGCGAGCCGCGCGGCGCCGAGGGCGACGAGACTTCGCACGTGGAACTGCTCGCCACGCCGCTGGACCGCGTGAAGCTGGGCAAAGCCGTCGATATTATCGGCGAGCCGAGCAACCGCCGTATGGCGCAGCTGCCAGGCGACCTGATCAACGTTGAAGTCGTCGTCGATTCGCTGTTGCCGTTCGCCGGCCCGCCGTCGGGGCAATATCAGATGTTTCTCGGCGCCCGCGATTTTTCGGCGGATCTGGAGGTGGTTCAAGGCAAACTGGGACTGCCCTCGCTCCAAAATCGCCAAGCGGTGAAAATCTACTGGGGCAGCTGGCCCAAGCCGGGGTTGCTCGGGGCCCTTGGCGAGCTTGCCGCCGCCGGTCCCGAACCGCAAGGTGACGCTCGCGGTAATTTCGTCGCGCGGCGCGACGACGTCTACCTCGGCTCGTTCTCGCCAGCGTTAATTCGCGAGGTGCTGCCCGAGTTGACGACCGAGCAGGTCGACGAACCGGCGCAAGCCTGGTTTCACGCGCAGCAACTTGCCGGCACGGGACTTGAATCGGTGCTCAACTCGTTCGGCTACAGCCGCACCCGCGACACCTCGGCGGCCAACAGCCGGCTGCTCAACGCGCTGATGACGCAATTGCACATCCCCGCTCAAGAGTGTCAAGCCACAGCGGAGCAGTTGATGGACGGCGAACTCATCTGCCCCCTCGGCGGGGAGTACGAACTGACGACGACGCCCGGTGCGTCGCCGGCCTGGTCGTCGACCGTCATCGCGCCGGCGAATCAATTCCTGTTCACCAAAGCGCCCGAGGACTACCAGCTGCCGCTGCTCACGTGGTTTGAAGGCGTCGAGGGGGACGCGCTCATCAACGACGACATGATTCGCATTCGAGCCGCGGTGGATATTGACGCCAGCGCGTTGCCGAAGCGGGCAGCGTGGGAAATGCCGCTCCCGGCCGCGGGGGTGAATCCGAAAGCCGAAGTCATCGAAGCGGTTCCGGTTGAGTGACCGGCTCCGCCTGGGCGAAACGGATCTATTTGCTGCCGCTCCTCCGCGCCTCCGCCAGCAATTCGCCAGCGCGATACGAGCTGCGCACCAACGGTCCCGCCGCGACTCCTCGGAAGCCCAAGTCAATCGCCGTCCGCTCCCACGTCGCGAACTGCGCCGGCTCGACATAGCGGTTGACTGGCAGGAAACGCGTGCCCGGCCGTCCCGGCGCGAGGTATTGCCCGACGGTCAGCAGATCGACGTCCGCGGCGCGCAGCTGACGCAGCGCGTCGATCACTTCGTCGTCGGTTTCGCCCAGCCCCACCATCAGACTGCTCTTGGTCGCGATGTCTGGCCGCAGTCGCTTGGCTCGCCGTAGCACGTCGAGGCTCAGCGCAAAGGTTGCCCGGGGATCGCGCACCTCGCGATCAAGCCGGGGCGCGCATTCCACGTTGTGAGCGAACACGTCCAGGGGGGCTCCCTGCAGCAACGCTGAGAGTGCGGCCCAGTTGCCGGACAGATCGCTTGAAAGCAGCTCGATCGTCGTGGCCGGCCGCGCTGCGTGAACCGCGTCGACGCACGCACGGTAGTGAGCCGCGCCGTCGTCCGGCAAATCGTCGCGGTTGACCACGGTGATCACGACGTGCTCAATCTGCAATCGCGCCACGGCGTCCGCCAAACGCCGCGGTTCGTCCGCGTCGGGCGGAGGCGGCGTTTTGATCGTCTCGACCGAACAGAACCGGCACCCGCGCGTGCAACTCTGCCCGGCAATCATGAACGTGGCCGTTCCCTGCGACCAGCACTCATGCACATTGGGGCAGCGCGCCTCCTCGCACACGGTATGCAGCGAGTTGCCATGCACGGCCGTGTCCGTGAGATTGAACACGGCCTGCGCGCGACCGGCAGGCAATTGCACGCGCAGCCACTCGGGAAGCCGCGGTCGTGCGGGCGGTCGTTCAATGATCGGAAGCGACATTCGAGAAACTCAATTCAGGGGACACTCAAGGACGCGAAGAAAGAGAACGGAACTCGAATTCTCCAACGACCCAATTTACGGCAACGGCCGCGGGTCGCTCAGCGCACCTGCCTTCGCTATCCGCCGGGTTCTCGGCGCCCTGTGGGGTACAGGAACAATCAGCCCGTCAGCCCCTCGAACAACGGCGTCGACAGATACCGCTCGCCCAGGCTGCACATGATCGTGACGATCTTCTTGCCTTTGTTCTCAGGGCGGGCCGCCACCTTGGCCGCGGCGCACATGTTGGCTCCGCTAGAAATGCCGGCCATGATGCCTTCTTCCTTTGCCAACCGGCGGGCCCACTGAAACGCCTCTTCGTTGCTCACCGTGACGACTTCGTCCACCAGCGAGGTATCGAGGTTCTTGGGAATGAACCCGGCGCCGATGCCCTGAATTTTATGCGGGCCCGGGCTGCCGCCGGAGATCACCGGCGAATCGGTTGGTTCCACGGCGATCGCCTTGAAGGCGGGATTCACGCTCTTGAGGAACCGGCTTGCCCCCGTGATCGTGCCGCCCGTGCCGACGCCCGCGACGATGATGTCGATGTCGTGGCCCGAGTCTTCCCAAATCTCCGGGCCGGTGGTCGATTCGTGAATGGCCGGGTTCGCGGGGTTCTCGAACTGCTGTGGCATCCAGGCGTTGTCTTCGTCCGCAACCATCTCCCCCGCTTTGTTGATGGCGCCTTTCATGCCCTCGGCGGCCGGTGTGAGCACTAGGTTGGCGCCCATCGCCCGCAGCAACGCCCGGCGTTCCACGGACATCGACTCGGGCATTGTCAGGGTGAGCTTGTAACCCTTGGCCGCGCACACGAACGCCAGGGCGATGCCGGTGTTGCCGCTGGTCGGCTCGACGATATGCGTGTCGGCGTTGATGGCGCCCGACTTTTCACCCGCGGCGATCATCGCGGCGCCGATGCGGTCTTTCACGCTGTTGAGCGGCTGAAAGAATTCGCACTTCGCGTAGACGGTCGCATGGTCGGCAGGAACCAGCCGATTGATGCGAATCATCGGCGTATCGCCGACGGCAGCGGCGGCGTCTTTGTAAATTTTGTTGCGGGGCATGGATTTCCCTTCCTTCAGCGGCAGAAAAGCGGACCGAACGGCGACGGACGCCAAGAGGGCGATTATCAGCATTGGGGCGATCGCCGACAACCCCGCGGCTCAGGCGCCGGGAGGGCCCCAGCCGCCTCCGCCGGGAGTGCGAATCTCCACGGCCTCGCCGGCGGCAATCTGCCGGTCGACGATCCCCGGCAGCGGTTCCCGCCGGCCGTCGCGATGCACGAGGATGTTTTCGCCCACGGCGCCCGGCATGCCCCCGGTGGCGCCAAACGGCGCATGGGGACCGCGACGTTGCGTGATCAGCGAAAGCTGCACGTCGTGGAGAAATTCGATGCGACGCACCGCGCCGTCGCCGCCGTAATGGGCGCCGGCCCCGCCGGAGCCGCGACGGACGGAGAATTCCTGCAGCCGCACAGGCAATCGGCGTTCCAGCACTTCAGGGTCCGTGGCGCGGGTGTTGGTCATATGCACCTGCACGGCGTCGGCGCCTGGACCCTGCGGCGTGGCGCCGCTGCCGCCGCAGATGGTTTCATAACAAGCGAACGTCGGCCCGCCGAACAGCAGATTGTTCATCGTTCCCTGACTGGCCGCCGCGACGCCCAACGCGCCCAGCAACACGTCGACGACGCGTTGGGAGGTTTCAACGTTGCCAGCGGCCACCGCGGGCGAGGAACTTGGGTCGGCGCCGCGGGGCGGGTTGAGCAGGCATTCCGGCAGAATCACTTTCACGGCGCGCAGAGCGCCTTCGTTCAGCGGGATGTCGTCGGCCACCAAGAGTCGCAACACGTAAAGCACCGCCGCGGAAACGATCGCCGGGTTGGCGTTCAGGTTGCCGACGACCGGCGGGGCCGTGCCCGTAAAGTCAATCACGGCCGCGGGCGGCTGGGGGCGACCGCCGGGAATCGTTCGTATGGCCCCACTGGAATCTCCGTTGTGCACGGTCCCCTGGCCCCCGCTGGCGCTGCCGATTTCAATCCGCACGCTGATTGGTACGCTGACGCCGTCGGCTGTTTCCAGGTAGTCGATGAACCGCCGCTCGCCCGGCGTCAAATTCGCTAGTGCGGCGCGGACCTTCGTTTCTGCGGCTGTCTGAATCGCAGCAATCTGGCGGAGCAGTTCCTTGCGGCCGTATTTTGTTGCGAGTTCGGCGAGCTCACGCGATCCTTGGCGCACCGCCGCGAGTTGAGCGCGAACGTCGGCCAGGTTTTCCTCGACGGCGCGCGTCGGGTAAAGACCTCCCGTCAATAGCTCTCGCAATCGCTCTTCTCGCGACTCGCCCTCCCGCACCAGCAGGAAGTTGGCGATGACGACGCCCTCCTCGCCGAGCGTCGTCGCCCGCGGCGGCATCGAACCGGGGCGCACGCCGCCGATCTCGGCATGGTGAGCCCGGCACGCCGTCCAAAACAGCAACTCACCGGTCGTCTCATCATGCACCGGCATAGCAACGGTGAGATCAGGCAGATGCGAACCGCCGCGATACGGGTCATTGGTCAGGAACACGTCGCCGGGCCGGATGTCGGCGTTGTCAGCCAGCAGCGCGCGGATCGTCGCCCCCATGCCCCCCAAATGCACTGGCACATGCGGTGCATTGGCGGCCAAATCGCCGGCGCCGTTGAACACCGCGCAACTGTAGTCGAGCCGTTCTTTCACGTTGACGCTGCTCGCCGTGCGGCGCAGCGTGTGCCCCATCCGCTCGGCGACCCCGGCGAGTCGATTGTTGAACACCTCCAACAACACGGCCTCGGGAGCCGCTGCGTCGGCCAACGCGCCAGAGGATTGCTCGCCGCGGTTCGCGAGCAGCATTTCACCGCCGGTGAGCATCCTCGCCGACCAGCCGGGGTCAACAGCCAAGGTTGAATGCGGCCCCGCCACAAGAGCGGGGCCATCGATGCATGCCCCCGGCTGGAGCGACCCGCGGTCGAAGACGGGCGTCGCACCCGCCACGCCGGCAAACTCGACCGACTGCTCGCCCACCGGCTCGCAGGAACAGTCTGGAGCGAGCCGGCTCGGCTCAAGGGGCGTCGCCGAGGGGACGACGACCTCGATCCTCGCGACAGCCACCTCCAACTCGCGCCCGTGGTGTTCGTAACCGAATTGTTGCTGATGCTCGCGACGAAACTGCTCGCGCCAGTCGTCGCCGGCCGTGTCGTAGGGTATCGATAGCGCGGCCTCGACGCCCACATACCGCACGTCGAGCGAACGACGGACGACAAGTCGTGCCGGTTGCACGCCGTCGGCAATCATCGCCGCCGTTTCGGTCGCTTGCAGGCGATCCAAGACTTTGTCCAACTCGTCGTTGCCCAGTTCGCTCGCCCGCCGGTACACGCCGACGGCGGCGTGCCGGGTGATGTCTGCCAGTCCGATGCCGTAGGCGCTCAACAGGCTCGCGTCGGAGTGATCCAACACGCGGCGGATGCCCAACTCGGCAGCCACGGCGCAGGCGTGCTGCCCCGCGGCTCCGCCGAACGCCACCATCACGTAGTCGCCCGGCTGGCGCCCCTTGGCCACGGTCACGTTGTGAATCGCCCTGGCCATGTTGGCGTTGGCAATTCGCAGCAGCCCGCTCGCCAGTTGCGACGGGGTCATGCGTTCGCCCGTTGCGTCAGCCACCTCCTTCGACAGTTCACTGAGTCTTCGCTCGATGGCGGACCGATCGAGGCGAAACGGAAACCGCTCAAGTACCACGCGACCGAGCCACACGTTGACGTCCGTAACGGTGAGCGGCCCGCCGCGACCGTAACATGCCGGCCCGGGGTCGGCGCCGGCGCTGTCCGGACCGACGGTGAGTTTGACGCCGTCGAAGCCGCAGATCGAACCGCCGCCCGCCGCAACGGTGTCGATCGCCAACGTCGGGGAGACCAATCGCACGCCCGCCTTTTCCGTTTCATATTCGTAGTCGAACTGACCATCGTAGCGCGACACGTCGGTGCTAGTGCCGCCCATGTCGAAGCCGATGGCTTGAGCACAGCCGGCTGCCGCAGCCACGCGAGCGTAGCCGACCACTCCGCCCGCGGGCCCCGACAATACGCTCTGATGGCCGTGGTACGCGCTCGGCGTCGCTAACCCGCCGGAAGAGGTCATCACGCGAATCTCGCTGCCGGGGAGTTCGTCCGCCAGATCGGCCAGGTAATGTCGCAGCACGGGATTGAGATACGCATCAACCGTGGTCGTGTCCCCGCGTGAGACCAACTTCACCAACGGAGCCACGGCGCTGGAGCGACTCACCTCGGCAAAGCCCGCCTCGCGGGCAAGCCGCTCGATCGTTTGCTCATGCGCCGGATACAAGTCTGCGTGCAGCAGGCAGATGGCCAGCGACTCGATGCCGGCGTCGCGCAGCTCGTGCAGTTGGTTGCGCGTCGCGTCTTCGTCCAGCGGCGCGAGCACGGCGCCGTCCGCCGCCATGCGTTCGTCAACCTCGATCACTCGCTCGGCCAGCCGCGGAGGCTTGCGGATCGTCAGGTCAAACAGCCGCGGTCGATTCTGGTAGCCAATGTCCGGCAGGTCGCCGAACCCGCGTGTCGTGATCAGCGCCGTGCGGGCTCCACGACGCGTGAGCAGTGCGTTTGTGCCGCGCGTTGTGCCCAGTCGCAGGCGAACCGGCGGCGTCGGCGCAGCGAGCGGCAATCCCAATAGCCAGCGAATCCCCAGCACCGGCGCGCCGAGTCGGCACGACAGCTCGTAACGGTGCGACGCAGATTCGACCGGCAATGGCGCGGCCAGCGTGATTCGCCCTGTCGCGGCGTCGAACGCCGAGACCGCTTGCGACGCGAGCGGCGCGCCGTCTTCGGCGAGCAGCGTGAGCGTGAAACCGATCCAAAAATCCGGCGGATCGACGCACCGGGCCGAATCGACAACGACCAGTTGCGTACTGCCGACGGCCGCGACGCCTTTGGTCGCCCCGGAACTGAGCAGTTTGTGGCGCAGCAATTCCCCGTCGGGCGTCCACGCCAGGCAATCAGTAAACGTCCCGCCGACGTCGATGCCGAACGACCAACCCGTCGGCGACCCGGCGTCGATTGGGGCAGAGTCAACGGTGGATGGCATGAGACAGACCGGCGGCACGTCAGACGGGGCAGGGCGACTGCCCTCATCGTACCTTCACATCCGCCGGACGCCAGCGATGCCGGACACGTCCCCAGTTGACGAACAACCCGCGAGCCTATTTTCGAAACATTGCCTTGAGTCCCGAAATGGCGGAGCCGCCACTTTTGCGGGCGGTCGCCGACGAGCCTCGCCGCACGAGATTCTCGATTCGCTTTCCCTGGGGCGGGATCGCGTACACCATCGGGTCGTCAATCACCCAAGGCGTCGACCAGTTCCTGCCGTTTTCGAAATTCGCCACGTTAAAGAAAATGCTGTCGACATACAGGCATTTGTTGCCGTAGGCGTGACTGCTGTAGAGGTAATCATCCTCGTCGAGGTCTTCCACACCTAGCCGCGCGTAGTAGTGAACCTGACCGTCCGGCGTAAACGAGAGCCCCAGCGTCACCCACCCCGGTTCATCGAGGATCGGACCGTTGACGTCCTTGCCGCGTTGATCGGCTCGAATCAGGATTTGCGCGTGGTCGTGATCGAATTGCTTGCTCTTCTTGCTGTGAAACGAAATGAACATGCCGGGCCAGTACGCTTCGGAGTCGCCATCGGCCTTGCGCCCCCGCACGTCGCCGCGGAAGCCAAAACTGGCGCCGCTGCGTTGTTCCCAGCGGTCCCACTCGGGCAGGTAGACCCGCACCACAGCGCTGGGACTCCACGACACGGGGATCGGCCCGCCGATGCGTTCCTTTACGCCCAGCAGCAGGTCGTCCTGCATTTTTTCATTGGCCAGCTCGCCGGGAATTCCCGACAGCCTCGTCACCAGCAACAGGGCGCCCTTGCTGCCGGAGATGCCGCCCGGCGGCGTGGCGATGCGCTTCACCACGTCGGGCTGACCGCGCATGGCGCTTTCGTACCAGCGGCCGTTGGTGGAATAGCCGCCCGGCGGGCGTTGTTTTTCGTCTTGCTCATAGCTCGCTTTGGAGCCGTTGGGCACGTAACGCCAATTGGAACTCTCCATCGTGTCCCCGACGCCGGGCACCTTGACGCCCGAACCTGGCGCGAAGGGTTCAGCTTGGACGCCGGCAACGCCGAACATCCACAAAGTCAGCGCGGCAGTGACTGGAACTCGCATGGCGCCGAGGCCAGTGCGACTTTGACAGCGGGCGCCATCCATGGCGAACCTCGACAAACAAAATCAGACGAGCGAAGAGAAGCCGCGACTCAAGCCGAGCACGGTACATCGGAGATATCGACGGCGGCGAGGCGGGGCTTCAGCGCAATTCGGCAGAATTGGCCGCCGGCATTGCTAGCTGGGGGCCTCGGCGTCCGGCGCCAGCAATTGACAGCCCGTCTCCGGCGCGCAAACGTCGCAAGGGGCGCCGCCGGCGGTCGCTTGTCGCAGGCAGTGCGCAATTCGCTCGTCGATAATCTGCATCATCAGCGGATGCAATCCCAGCGGAGCCGTGACAATGTGCTCCACGCCGCCGCAAGCGGACGCGGCCTCGGCAGCCAGCCGCGGGATATCCTCGTCCCAATGCCGTCCGGGCGAGAGGAAGTAGGGGAACACGATCAATCGCGAAGCGCCCTGCGCCACACAACTCGCGAAAGCCTGTTTGAGCGAGGGCTCGGCCAGTTCCATGTGCGCCGGCTCGACAATCGCCCAATCGCTCGCGGCACGATAAGCCGCCACGACTTCCAGCAGCAGATCGTTACTTTCCGATCGGCGCGAACCGTGATCGACGATCACCACCGCGGTGCGGGGCGATTTGTCGGAACGC
Source organism: Planctomycetales bacterium (assembly GCA_020427145.1). GTDB lineage: Bacteria > Planctomycetota > Planctomycetia > Pirellulales > Lacipirellulaceae. Next base: position 10,810 of record JAGQOU010000130.1, read on the forward strand.
TTCTCAGTGTTGCGCGAGTCGGACATGCCGGTCATTTATGCGTTGGAGCCTTCCAATGGCCTGATTAGAACAACATAACCGGCAACGACGATCGAAGATAACTCGCGCCACCAATCCCACTCCTGCATCGAGACGGTGTGCGGAATTGGCGCAGTTGCCATTCTAATACGAACTGGTTCGACCGCCGCATTCTGTACGCCCAGGGGAGTAGCGAGCGTCGCAACGACCGAGAGTGCAAGGCGCCGGCGAGCCGCACACGGGGCTGACCGTCCGCCTCAGCGACCAAGCTGGCGGCGGAGAGAGGCCAACCGCTGCTGAAGTTCCGCCTCGAAGCCCCGGTCAACGGGGCGATAATACTCGCGTTCGACCCCCAGATAATCTTGCGAGGCGACGCCCCCCTCGGCATCGTGGGCGTACTGGTAACCGTCGCCGTGTCCTAGCCGCTTCGCCCCGCCGTAGTGGGCGTCCTTGAGGTGCTTGGGGACCGGCACGAGTCGGCCCTCGCGCACGTCGGTGCGAGCTTCGCCAATCGCAACGGTGGCCGCGTTGCTCTTGGGAGCGCACGCGAGATAAGCCACGCACTGGGCGAGCGCGAGCTGGCACTCCGGCAGGCCCACGAATTCGCACGCTTGCATCGTTGCGACCGCCATGGACAGGGCCTGTGGATCGGCGTTGCCCACGTCTTCGCTGGCCAGGATCACCAGCCGTCGGCACAAGAATCGCACGTCCTCGCCTCCCTCCAGCATCCGGGCCAACCAATACAGGCCCGCATCGGGATCGCTGCCGCGAATGCTCTTAATCAGCGCGCTGGCCGAGTCGTAGTGCGAGTCGCCCCCTGCGTCGTATTGGATCGCCTTGCGCTGCACGCTCTCGGCGGCCAGCTCGCGCGTGAAACGGATTGGCCGAGCGTCGGTCGACAGCACGCCAACTTCCAGCGCCGAGAGGGCCCGTCGCGCGTCCCCGTCGCAAGTCGCGGCGAGAAACGCCAGGGCGTCGTCATCGGCCTCAATCGGCAAATCGCCCAAACCGTCGTTGCGATCGGCAACCGCGCGCTTCAAAACGGCGATGACGTCCTCTTCAGCCAGCGCCTGGAACTCGAACACCGTGGAGCGGCTTACTAGCGCATCGTTCACCGCGAAAAAGGGATTGGCCGTGGTGGCGCCGATGAGAATCACCACGCCGTTTTCCACGTCGGGCAGCAACGCGTCCTGCTGGGCCTTGTTGAACCTGTGGATTTCGTCGATGAACAGCAGCGTCCGCACCCCGTCGGCCGACAGCGCGTCGCGAGCGTCGTCGAGCAATTCGCGTAGCTCCTTCACCCCGCTGGTCACCGCGTTGAGCTGCCGAAACCGAGCGCGGGTTTCCTTGGCGAGCAAATGAGCCAGCGTCGTCTTGCCGGTCCCTGGCGGTCCGTAGAAGAGCAGGGCGGTCAACCGGTCGGCCTTCAGCAGCCGGCGCAGCAGCTTTCCTTCGCCAAGAAAGTGCGTCTGCCCGGCGAACTCGGCCAAGGTGCGCGGACGCATCCGCGCCGCCAACGGCTGGGCGTGGCGGCGGTTCTCGGCTTCGGCGGCGGCGAAGAGGGACATATCAATTGCAATTGCGGCTGGTGGTTCGCAACTTTCTCGCCAGTACCGCTTGGCGAGGGTCGCGAGGGGGACACGCCATCGATTGTATCGCCGCGCGGCGCATTCGACAGAGGCGGCAGAATCCTTGCGATCCGCTGGCGTTCGCCGTTCCGCACGTCCGGTTGTGCCGGCATTCCTTGCCCAGCTGGAGAAGTCTCGCAGGGGCGGCCGATGGGAAGTTTGCGGCGACTCTTACCAGGGGCGATGCCCTCGGCAGCCGCAGAAGAGTTGGCCTCAGCGTGCCGATCGCGGTATGCTATGAGCCTCGCCAAACTCCCCTCGCGGCCGATTCTCGCACGAAGATCGACCGCGCCCCCGCCGCCTTCCCACCTGACTCTCCCCATGAAACACTACGACTGCGTCGTTATCGGCACCGGTCCGGCCGGGCAAAAGGGCGCCATCCAGGCCGCCAAGCTCGGCAAGCGGGTCGCGATCATCGAGAAGAACGCCGTGTTGGGGGGCGCCCAGATCAACACCGGCACGATTCCCTCCAAGGCCCTCCGCGAAGCAGTGCTGCACCTGACCGGCGCCAACAGCCGGGGATTGATGGGCGGCAACTTCCAAGCCAAGAAACACATTACCATCACGGACCTGGTTGCTGCGTCGCAGCAGGTGATCCGTCACGAGTGGGACGTGATTCGCGATCAATTCGACCGTAACGGCGTCGAGTTGTTGTGGGGGCGGGCGGAGTTTGTCAGCCCTTTCGAGCTGAAGGTGGTACGCGAGGATGACGCGGAGATCATTTCGGCCGACCGGTTTCTGGTGAGCGTCGGCACGCGGCCCGCGCGACCGCAATCGGTGCCCTTCAACGGCCGGACCATTTTCTGCAGCGACGAGTTCCTGCGCCTGCACCACTTGCCGCGTACGATGATCGTGGTCGGCGGCGGCGTCATCGGCACGGAGTACGCCTGCATCATGGCGACCCTTGGCGTACGAGTGACGCTGGTGGAAGGCCGCGACCGCGTGCTGGGCTTTCTCGATCAAGAGATCAGCGACGCGTTTCACTACTTCTTGCGACAACGCGGCATCACGCTGCGACTTGGTGAAAAGGTGGAGAGCATCGAGGAAGTCGAGGTCCAAAACGGCACGACGCATCAGCTGGTTCAGGCCCGGCTCGAGTCGGGCAAGAAACTGCGGGCCGAGACGCTGCTGTACGCCGTCGGCCGGCAAGGCGTGTGCGGTTCGCTGGCGCTCGACAAGGTAGGCATTGAGTTTGACGACCGCGAGCGTCTACGCGTCAACGATTGCTACCAAACGAATGTCGAACACGTGTACGCCGCGGGCGACGTCATTGGTTTTCCCGCCCTCGCCAGTACGTCGATGGAACAGGGCCGCCGGGCGATCTGCCACGCGTTCGGCCAATGCGACGTCGGCAATTACAACACGTCGTTGTTCCCGTACGGCATCTACGCCATCCCGGAAATCTCGATGGTCGGCAAGACCGAAGAGCAACTCACCGAGGAAGGCATCCCCTACGAAGCGGGCGTGGCCAACTATCGGGAGATCGCCCGCGGGCAACTTCTCGGCGACACGCTGGGGATGCTGAAACTGCTGATTCACCAGGAAACGCACAAAATCCTGGGCGTCCATGTCATTGGCACCGGAGCCACCGAGCTGATCCACATCGGCCAGGCCGTGATGGCGCTTGACGGAGACGCCGAGTTCTTCATCAACAACGTGTTCAACTTTCCCACGCTCGCAGAGTGCTACAAGGTGGCCGCCTACAACGGGCTCAATAAGCTCAACCACGTATGCGGCAACGGGCTGGTCGAGTTGGTTGACGTGTGACCACGCCGTTTGAGCCCTCGCGACGGCCCGCCCTGCCATGCACCTATTCACTTACGGGACGTTGATGTTCGCCGAGGTGTGGCGGCGCGTCGTTCCTCGCGAGTTTGCGACGGAACAAGCCACGGTCCGGGGATATCGCGTACGACGGGCAGCCGGCGAATTGTTTCCCGTGATGATGCCCGCGGAAGCCGATGCAGCGGTGACTGGGGTGGTCTACTTCGACGTGGATGTAGCGTCGTTGGCGTTGCTCGATGAATACGAGTCGACGCTCTACGACCGCGTCGGGCTGACGGCCGTGTTGCCGGACGGGCGGCAGATCGAATGCCAGGGGTACGTATTACCGCATGACAAGGCGTGCTTCGCCAGTAACGAGCCGTGGACGCCGGAGTGGTTTCGCGAGCACGGCCTGCGTCGCTATCTGGCGGCTTGGTGAGCCTGCAGTTTGACGGCTGTCTGTTCACCGGGAGGGCGAGACTCAGTCGAGCCCAAGCCGATCTGCCCAAAGGCTCGGCGGAGCCTCGCTCTCCCGATTGCCGGCTCGCTGACTTGACGTCTGCTCAGACGGTCGCCAACTGTGCGTCCGCGAACATGGCGGTCCAATCTGCCAAACGCCCGCTACGTTTCAGGCGGGCGAGATACTTGCGATCGATTTTGCTCGCATCGAACTCGAGCTGGCCGTCCACTTCCTTAGCGTGCGCCAGCGCGTTGGCCGCATGCACGGCGGTGAGCGGCGATAGCGCCTGCGCTTCCAGCGCACGCGGATCGTGGTGGAATGCGACCGCTTCGACGATTTCCTGAGGCAATCCCCATAACCCCAACAGGTAGCCGCCGATGTCGGCGTGCGTTGCGTCGAATTGGTCCTGCTCGGCCGCAAGTAGCGGCAGTTTGGCGGCTTCGGCGGCGAGGCACACCTTGGCGTAGTTGCGGCCAAAGTGATCGGCGAGAACCAACTTGCCCACGTCGTGCAACACGCCGGCCAGCATGGCATGATCGACCGAGTCGCGACTGAGCCCCTCGGCAATCGCGATGCGACGCGACCACGCCCCTACCTCCATGCCGTGGTCTAGCACCTCGCTGGCCAATTGGGCTGGTACGCGGGAGTCTTCCAACTGCTGAAACACCCCGGCGGTGAGCACAAGCGGTTTCAACGCGTTGAGCCCCAAGAGCGACGCCGCGTGACGGACGTCGGCCACATGCACCGGCAGGCCAAAGAACGAACTGTTGACCAGCTGCAAGACTTTGGCCGTCATGCCGACGTCGCGCGCCAGGAGATCGGCCACCCGGCCCACCTCGGCGTCTTCACGTCGAAGCTCCTCCAACAGGGCCAGATAGACGTCAGGCAGCGACGGGAGCCTGTCGACCTGGCCTACCAGAGCCTTCAGCCCCGGTTTGCGCAGTCGGCGGCCCAGCAGGGCGGCGCGGGCGATCGAATCCCGCATCAATCCCACGTCGACCGGTTTGGCGAGGTAGCGATGCGCCACGCCGAGCGATCGAACGAGGTTGGCCGAGTGATCGGTTGCGCATACCAGCAGCCGTACGGCGTCGGGATACAGATCACGGACGCACGCAAGCAATTCGCTGCCGTCGACGCCGGACATCTCCAGATCTGCAACGACGGCGTCGTACGAACTGGCGGACAGCGCGTCCAGCGCCGCCTCGGCTCCGCTGCAGAATTGCATCTCCCAATCACGGCGATATGCTCGCAGCAGACGCTGAGTGCGGGCCAGCGCGTCGGGATCGTCGTCAACAATCAGTACCCGCAGGTCATTGGCGGACATGTTTCAATCCATGAGGTTGCTTTCGAGTCGCCAGACCGCGGCGCCAAGTCCAATGCAAAGGTAGCTCAAGAAGCAATCGGCGACCGGCCATGCGCTACGGTTGGCGCAAAGATCCGGGGGGCGACCAGCCGCATCAAACGGCGCAATCCGACTGTCGGCCCGGCGAAGCTCTCCCGTCAAGCAGGGCGGTCCGCGGCGCCTCGGGGCGCGGCGCGGGTATCCCATCCAACGGGTTCCTGCCGCGGCGCTGCGAGGGCCGTGTCACCGCGCGACAATTCCGTCGTCACGGCGACGGCTGCTCCCTGTTCCACGGGAACAAGCGCGTGCAGCAACGCCGGGACGCATCCCCGCGATGCGTGCTGCTGCAGATGGATTTTCAACGACGGCGTGATTTCCTGTCCCGCCTTGACCAACAACCGCCCATTCAGGGCCAGCACGTCAGCTGCCAGCAGCGAACCCAGCGGCAGGTCGCTTGCTGGACACTGTCGCGGTTGGAACACGGGTTCGCGGTGGACGATGCTCGCCAATAGTTCCAGACATCCCGCGTCGTGGTCGCCATCATACGCCAAGCGGGCCAACGCCAATGCCGGGGTGCACTCATCTTCCAACAATTCGTCGTAATGCCGGGCCAGCCGCAGCAGCCGTGCCGGCAGCGGAGCACTGGCGTCGCCCTCGACCGGCCCCTGCTGGCGCCGGACGATCTCCGCGACGTCGTGCAACCCGGGGACCTCGTCAATCCAGCGGGCCGCCAGCGCAAACGGGTCCGCCTCGCCGCCCCCCAAACCTGGGAGTTGCGGACTGGCGACAAAGGCGATCTGCGATAGCATGGCCGCCATTTCACACTGCCAGGCGTCGGGTAACTCCGCTGCCGCGGCCAGTTCGCTCACGAGTCGTTTGAGTCGCGACCCGCGACCAAACGCCGCGGGATTGGCCAAGCCTAACACGTCGCACAGCAGCCGCACGACGCCGTTGACCGTGTCTGCCATCAGCCCCTGGTCGCCGCCGCGCCCAACATAGTCTCGAATTCCGGCCTCAACCGCATCGCCAACTTCTTGCGCCGTGCAGGGACTACGGAGGAAACGGAATGCACCGCCCAGATTCACCACGTCGACAGCCGCTTGCGGGTCGACGCGATCGGCGAGCAGAATCTGCACGCTATCGGGCGAGCGAGCGATGATCTTCTGCAGCAACGGCACGCCATCCACTCGCGGCATAATCATGTTGGATACAACGACCGCGTAGGGGCCGCGCGAGTTGACAGCGTCGATCGCCTGCTCGCTGCCCAGCGCCGTCTCCACGCGGAATCGCTGACTCAAACTGCGTTCATAGCAGCACAGCGCGTGAGGGTCGTTGTCGACCAACAAGACGAGGTGTTCGGTCATTTCCGTCCCAATAGAGTGCGTGAGGCCAAGCCGCCCGCCATAGCTTCACGCCGCAGCGGCGATTTTCGGCGCCGTCGGCAACGTCTCCGCGGCCGGGTCAACAAACGCTATCGGTTTCGACCGCAGCGAGGAGAGTTCACACCCCCGCTTGATCAGCCCTGAGTCGATTGCCGTCGTTCGCTGCACAGGCGCCCTACGGCAACTCGATGTCCAAAAGTCTTTTCCGTTCCCGGTGGGGGGCTTCGACGCCGTGCCAAATGGCGCCGCACCCGGCGGATCGAATCCGTCGAGAGAGAGGAGTTGAGAAGAGGTAAGTCTCGAAACAACGAAACGCGTCGGAGGCGCTGTGGAGCAGAAGAGCTTCCTCCGTACGAAGGAAAGCCTAGGTCGCCTGCCCGGCCCCGACGGCAAAAATTTCGCCGGATTTCCCAAGGTCGTCACCCCCCGAATCGGAAAAACCAGCGCACCGCGGGTCCACGGCCGCAGAAATGCCCCTCTCCCCAATCCGGCGGGTGTGATAAAACGGTCGCCCAGCGGCATGACGCCAAAGCCTCTCCGCGGCGGCTGAATTACCCGCTCAAAATGTCCGTTCCCGCCTGATATCGCTTTGCACCTGATACTATGGCCGTGCCCTCTTTCTCCGGCTCGATGGCCAAGTACCCGGCCCGGGCGTCGTTCGCTTGGTACGCCGGGCTGGTGACGCTGGGCGCTCTTGTGCTGCGCCTGCCAATTTGTTGCAGCGCTACGGCCGAGCGCGGCATCTCGCTGCTCGACGCGGTGTTCACGTCCACCAG
>JAGQOU010000131.1 GCA_020427145.1 Planctomycetales bacterium
GCCTCGATCGCCAAGGCCATCGACAAGTTCTTGGGGGCGTGGAACTGTTGCCAATCGCGCTGGTCGACAAACTCGCGGACAATCTCCCGCAAGTCAGCCACGGTGGTGGTCGCATCGCTCATAAATTTGGTCTTGGGGACAAGAGGTTGGATTCGGCAGCGGAACACAGGCCGCCCAGGCACAACAACAGGCGAGCGGGGGGCGTCAGCCCCCTGTTAATTTCGGCGTCGCTCGGCGGACTGCAAAGTAACAGGGGCTCGCGCCCCCCGCTCGTCTTGAAACGCCATTTCATGGACCGCCAAACAGGGCCAATCGGGGTCGTCGGATTATCAATCGTTCTGCGGTATGATAACCGCGCTGGACCGGCGGTCCCACCGTGGTCCGGCAATCCACCGTGCGGCTTGCCCTGCAATCTCGAACCAACTTTGAATCTTCGGCGACACTTCCCCTATGCGTATTGCTTACCTCGATTGTGCCAGCGGCATCGCCGGCGACATGATGCTGGGCGCCCTCATTGACGCGGGCGTTGATCTGGCGGCCGTGCAGGCCGGCATCGATTCACTGGGCCTGCCCAGTTGCTCTCTGGCGGTCCAGCAGGTCAAGAAGCGGGGCTTCCGCGCCACGCAACTCACGGTCGAGCACGAACCCGAGCACGCCCACCGCCACCTGCATCACATCGAGGAAATGATCGAACGCAGCACGCTCGCCCCGCGGCAGCGCGCGCTCGCGTTGGCGATCTTCGGCAAACTGGCCGCCGCCGAGGCGAAGGTCCACGGCACGACGATCGACAAGGTGCATTTTCACGAAGTGGGAGCCGTCGACTCGATCGCCGACATCGTCGGCACGGCCATCGCTTGGGACCTGGCGGGCATCGAGCGGGCCGTTTGCTCGCCGATCCCAACCGGCCACGGATTCGTCATGATCGCCCACGGTCGCTGCTCGATCCCCGCTCCCGCGACGGCCGAACTGCTCACGGGCATTCCGCTCGCTCCGCATGACGCCGAGGGCGAGTTGACCACGCCGACCGGCGCGGCCATCGCAGCAGCGTTGGTCGACGACTACGGCCCGTTGCCGGCGATGACGATCAACGCCATCGGCTACGGCGCCGGTCAGAAGGACTTTGATCATCCCAATCTGCTGCGACTGGTCATCGGCGAGGGCGACGACGCCTGGACCGCCGCGTCGCCGAATTCCGACGCAATCGTCGTGCTGGAAACCAACATCGACGACGGCACGGGTGAAATGATCGGCCGTTGCGTTGAGTTGCTGTGGAGCGCCGGCGCCCTGGACGTGGCCACCGCGCCGCTGCACATGAAGCACAACCGCCCCGGCGTGCTGCTGATCGTGCAATGCCGCCCCGGCGACGACCAGTGCCTGTCGGAACTGATCTTCCGCGAGACGTCGACCCTGGGCGTCCGCCGGCAGGTGATGCACCGGCTGACCCTGCCGCGACGCACCGTGACCGTGCCGACGCCGTGGGGCGACGTGGCGGGCGTCGTCGCCACGCTGCCGGACGGTTCGGAGCGTTTTTCCCCAGAATATCGCTCCTGCGTCGCTGCCAGCGACCTGCATGCTGTCACGTGGCGGCAAGTCGATGCGGCGTCTCGGCAGGCATTTCTCAATGCTAGCGGCGGCTAAGGCCGAAGATTGGGTAGACGCGCCATTTTGACCGCGCGCTTCAACCCCTCCGCAATTCACGCTCGCCCGCGCCGCTATGTTTGCCGCCATCAATCCCGATTGGATGATGCTCGCTGGGATCGCCCTGGCGACCAGCGTGTTCGTGCGCATGGCGATCCGCAGACAGCGCGCCGGGCGCGTTGTGGCCAAGGGTCGCAACGCCGCCGATCCTATCCAACGGCTTGCCCGCCCCAAACATGCATGGGACGGCGCCCACCGCGATCCGGGGGCCCTGGTCGAGCGACAGAAGGTCGAACTGCAAGAAACGGCCCGCGAGGCGCAGGGGCAGCTTGCGACGAAGATCGCCGTGCTGGAGCGGCTGGTGGCCGCCAGCAGCGATCAGATCAAGCAGATGCAACGGCTGCTGGACGAGCTGCATGCAGCGCGGGCCGAGGCCGAGTCGGATCGCGCTACTGTGTGACCGCGTCGTCTTCCAGGGCGGCCATATCGGCCGGTTGCTCGGCGGGCTGCTCGGTCGGTTCGTCGGCTGGCTCCTCGGCCGGAGGCGCCGCCCAATCCGCGGCTTGCCCGGCGACCAGTTTGGCGGTCTCAATCACGTTGCTGGCAACGTCCAGGTCGGTCACCGACTTGTCGGAGGCCGATTTGGCGAGCCCCTGTAGCGAGTTGAGGATGTCGCTCAGCTTCTGCTTCACGTCGTCCGCCGCGGCGTCTTCGACCTTCTTCATGCCGACCGCCAGCGAGATGATGCGATCGAGCATGCGCCGGCGCTCGTAGCGGGGGCCCGTTTCTTCGACCGCGCCGAAATCGCCGCCGCCGTAGCCGCCGCGACCCCCGAATTCGCCGCCGCCGCCATAACCGCCGCCACGGCCGTATCCGCCGCCACGGCCGCCGCCACCGCCAAACTCGCCGCCAAAACCGCCGCCGCCCATTCCGCCGCTGAAGCCGCTTTCTTCGAGCATCTCTTCTTGGTACTCCTCGGCCGCTTCGCGTTCCTCAGCCAAGATCGCGTCGGCCAGTCTCTTGAGCGCGGGGGCCAACACGGCAGCGTCGGAACCATCGTCCGCTAGCTTCATTTTCTCAAGCAACATCGCAGTGCGGCAACGTTCGGGCAGCTTCACTTTCTCGTCGCTCAACAACGCCGCCAGAGCGGCGGTCACTTCCGGCGTCGGCCCGTCGGCGTACTGGTACGCCAACACCTCGGCGGCTTGCACGCGCATCCAGTTGTAGACGCTGGTCGTCACGTCCTCGGGGGTTTCTTGGCGATTGATGATGGCCAGGGCGGCGTCTGTGAGATCCTTGGCAAATTGATCCTCCACGCCGAACCGAGCGTGCCGTTGCAGGCCAATCAAAGCCGCGACCTTCACCGACGACGGGATGGGATTGCCTTTGTATTCGTCGTTCTTGGTGAGAATCAACAAGGCCCGGGTCGCGTCGGGCGAAACGACCGGCGGCTTGTTGCGTTCGCTCTTGGCGTCGAGGCCGCCGATGATCAGCACCGCGTTGTAGCGGGCCGCCGGATGGAAATCGCCGAACGCGATCTTGCCGCTCGACTTGATCGACAGGTCGATCAGGTAGTCGCGCACCGCCTGCGACTGGGCGAAGTTGATGTACTGCTGAAACAGCTCTTTGCGCGACTTGGCGAGATTGCCGAGACTATCGGAGTCGGTGAAGGTCATCACCGGGAAGAAGTAGCCCTTGAAGTAGGTATCGAGGATCTTCTTATCGCCGGCCCCGACAGAGGTGGCGTTGCGCAAGATTTTGCCGACTTCGACGCGGCCGCTTCTGGCCTGGGCGTCCGTCAGCGTCGGCTCCCACTGTTCATAGCGAGCGGCCTCGGTGTCGGATCCTGTCGCAGCGATCAGCACCGCGGCGGCCACGGCCAATCGCCAGAACGCACAGCGGGGCGTCGCGCATTGCGAACGGCCTGGGCAAGAATAGGTCGACATCATCTCGGCTCCTCTGTTCCGTTTCCGCAGCCGAACTGCGGCGAATCACGACGATCGCACCGTGGCGCCGGCCTCATGGGCGCACACTGACAACCGGCCCCGCTGCGGCGATGGTCGCTGCAGGGGGTGGATCGGCGCGCAGACAAGCGGTTGCGCGCGCCAAGACCCACTTGCACCCTACACACGAGCCGCCAGAAATGTCAAGCTAGCAGAGGTTTACGACTCAGTTTTGCGGATTATTCGGGGCCGCCCCGCACCGAAACGCCCCCCGGGCCCCTCCGTCGCACCCGGGCCGCCGCCGGCCCGCGGGGAGCGGCCACGATCCGCTCGCAAGAAAAGACCAACCGACGGCACGGACACCCGCCATGACGCTCCTGTACACCAGCCCCCACTTCCTCGACCACCAGACGCGACCGCTGCCAGAGTCGCCTCGGCGGCTCTCAGCCATCACCAACCGCCTGGAGTCCCAGGGCTGGTTGCAGCGCTGCACGTTGCCCACTTGGGAGCGGTCGGGCCACGATCCGCTGATGGCGGTCCACGACCGCGACTACCTGCTGCGGATCGAGCACTTCTGCCGCGCAGGGGGCGGACATGCCGACTCCGACACCATTGTGAGCGACGAGTCGTTCGACGTGGCCCTGCTGGCCGCCGGGGCGGTTTGCGACGCGGTGCGCCGCGTGACGGCCGGCGAGGACCGCACCGCGCTGTGCCTGGTCCGCCCGCCGGGACATCACGCCATGCCCGCGCACGCGATGGGTTTTTGCCTGCTAGGCAACGCGGCGATCGCCGCCCGAATGGCCGTCGATACGTTGGGGCTCGATCGCGTGATGGTGATCGACTGGGACGTGCATCACGGCAACGGCACGCAGGCCATGTGCTACGAAGATCCAAGGATTGGGTTCTTCAGCGCCCACCGCTGGCCGTTTTACCCCGGCAGCGGCGACGTCGACGAAACGGGCTCTGGCGACGGCCTGGGCGCCACCCGCAACGTGCCGTTCGCCTTCGGCGTCGGTCGGCGCGAATACGTCAACCGGTTCACGGCCGAGCTCGAAGACTTTGCCGCGCACATCAAACCGCAACTCATCCTCATCAGCGCCGGCTTTGACGCACACGTTCACGATCCCGTGGGCTCGCTGGGGCTCGAGAGCGAAGATTTCATCGAGCTCACCGCCGCGGTGAACAACATCGCCGCAGTTCACGCCGAGGGGCGAATCGTCAGCACCCTGGAAGGAGGCTACAACATCCGCGCGCTGGCCGAATCGGTCACCCTGCACCTAGGCGAGTTGTTTACCGAGCCGGCGACGCCGCCAATTCACTGATCCGCGTAAACCCGCGTGCTTTCTTCTTCGGTGATCGGCTGTTGTAGATCGTCCGAGCCGACTTGCACCCGCAGTCGCTGGTCGCCGGGATTCACGGCCTGCACGTTCACGCGGAACACCGTCTCGCCGCGCGGCGGCAGTTGCGGTAGCGGGGCGAACGTCACGCGGTCGTTTTGCACGGCGTGCCGCGTTTCGCCCTCGGCGGCAATCACCCGCAGCCCCGGCGTGAACAGGGCGGCGATCTGCACGTTGGTCGCCGCCTTGGAGCCTTGGTTGAGCACGCGAATTTCGTAAGTCGTTTCGCCGCCGACCTCAATGAGGTCTTCCAGGTCGGACACCTCAACGGTCAACGCCGCCAGACCCTCGACCCGCACGTGAGCCTCGGCCTGATCTTCCAGGCCCTGCTGGGCCTTGGTCGCGACCTTCAGAGTGTGATCGCCCGCCTCGATCGGCAATGCCACCACTTCCACGGCGCCCCGCTCGTTGGCCGGCAGCTCGGCCAAGCTCCAGTACACGGCGTGGGTGCTGGGGTCGTACTCGCCCAGGTTGTTCGCGCTGACGAACTGCAGCCCCTTGGGCAGGTGCGTGACCAGCTGAACGTCGTGGGCCGCGGCCGTGCCGGGGTTGTCGACGCTCACAGTGTATTTGGCCGGTCGTTCCAGGTAGCGCATCTGCGGTCCGTCGACCGTCAGGTGCAGGTCGGGGGCGAGCACTTCAAACTCGCAGGCGGCTTGAACTTCGAGATTGGCGTCGGCCCGGGCGACCATCACATTCTGCACCATCCCCGCCTGGGCGGCAGTGAGCACCAGCTCGAGCATGCGGCTCTCGCCCGCCTGCAGCGTGCCGATCTCGTACTCCAGCGACGGCCCCGCCTCGTGGGTCACGCCCTGGGGGATGTTTTCCAGCAGCATCACGCCGGTGGCGTTGCCGGTGCCGGGGTTCGAGACTTCGACTTGCACCAGGTGCTTGTCGCCGATCATCACGCGCGGCTGAGCGGTGAGTCGCAGCGCGAGCTGCGGCCGGGTGCAACGAGCGCGGGCTGACGCCTGGGCGGTGAAACTCACCGTGGCGACGCTGCCCAATTCGCCCTCGTCGGTGGGAATGAGCTCCATCTCCACGACGCGTTCCTCGCCGACCGACAGCGTGCCAAGGTCCCAGCTCACATCGGCCCCGGCGACGTCGGCCCGCGGCGCGGTGCCAACGAGCTTCGTGCCCAGCGGAATCTCATCGTGAATCGTCACGCCATGGGCGGCGCGTTGGCCGACGTTCTTCACGCGGACCGCGAAGGTCGCTTTCTTGCCAACCTGGATTTCCTCGGGGCTCAGTTTCTGAATGGCCAACGAGGGGCTTTGGGCGCCCTCGAGTCCGCGCTCGCCGGGGCGGCCCGTTCCCACGGCGCTGACGATGCCGGGGGTCGGCGTGTAACCGGGGTCGTCGGCCGGCATGCCGTCGTAGTTGCTCGGTTCGGCCGCGCTGGCGACATACGGATTGTCGACCTGCTGCGGCTCGGAGTCGTAGGCCGCCGAACCATAGGGAGCGGAACCGTAGGGTGCGGACGTGTCGGCCGGCGTGGGGGGAATGCTTGCCGGCGCCGAGCTGCGCGGCGTCGCGCCGTACTCAATGACGGGCTGCTGTTGGGCGAGTGGTCGCGCCGGCGGTTCGGCGAACTGCTGAACTGCGGCGGCTGGCGCCGGCTCGGCGATTTCCGGCTCGGCGGGCTGCGGTTCCGCCACTTCCGGCGTCGGCGACTCCTGCATCGACGAGGCGAAGGCGTTCGCAAAATCGTTCTGATAGGGATTGCTGGCGTAGCGCCCGGCGCCGCCGGTAGCGGCCGGCGCCGCGGCGGGAGCAGCGTCCTCAAACGCCGTGCGGACGTCTCGTTCGTTTTCGGTTGTGGCCGGCGTCGGCGCCGCGACTGGCGACCGGAGCGGGTTGCCTTCGTACGCATCCTGTCCGCGCGCCACTTCCGGCTCGTCGGCAACGGTCAACTCAACCGGCGCCGCGTGCGGTTCCACGACGGGCGCGGCGGCGCTCGCGTAGCGATTGGTGTAGCTGCTGTCTGCCGTGGCAAAGGGATTGCTCGGCGGTGCGGACGTTGAGCTCGCCAGCACGGCGCCATCGGTCGCGTCGCCCGTCGGTTGGCCGACGTATCGGCTGCCGGCGTCGACGGTTTCGGACGCCTCGTAGCGCTGGTCGGTCTCGCGGGCCGATTCGTCGGCGCTCTCAAAGAGATCTCGCAGACGATCCCGCGCCGTGGCGGGCTTGTCCGCTGCGGCCACTTCTGCAGCCTCGCCGTCCTGGGCGACGTACTGGAACAACCCCCAGCCGCCGCCGGCGAACAGGCCGAGCGACAGGGCCCAGGGCGCGGTGCGACGCAGGAGCGAACGTTTCTGGATCGGCGTGAGCGTGACTTCCATGGCAACGGATCCGGTAGCGATGAGCGTTGACGCAAGCGCGGCCGGGCATCCTCTCCCAGCCATCTTGCGCACGGCGAGCCGCGCGCAAGAATTCTCATTGGCCGCGGTAAGTACCAAATGCCGCCTGGCGGCAGAAGAGCAATCGCGCCGGGGTCGCGCCGCATCGTTTACGCGGCGGCGGCCAGCCGTTCGGGCGCCAGCACCCAGATTTCGCCAAACAGGTCGCCCTGCTCGACCCGCACGCCGCGACGACGGACCAGTTCCAACACCGCCAGAAACACGCTCACCATTTGCGAACGGGTCATGCCCGGCGTGAAAAGGTCGGTGAATTCGATCTGCGGCACCTGCTGCAAGCGGTCGAAAATCCGCTCCATGTAGGTTTCGATCGGCGTGTCGTCGTAGCGGATTTTGGTTGTCTTGGCCGGGGCGTTGTCCCGCATCACCCGCGCAAAGGCGCTCACCAAGTCCCACAACTCAACCTCGGCCAGCGGCTGATCCGCCGGCGCTTGGGGGCCGTCCTGCAGGTCGTTGACGCGCCGCGCAAACCGCTGCTGCCATTGCCGGCCCTGTTCGTCGAGGACCTCGGCCGCCTCCTTGAACCGGCGATATTCCAGCAGCCGCTCGACGAGCCCCTGACGCGGGTCCTCGATCTCCTGCTCCTCGGCAATCTCCTCCTGCCGCGGCAGCATCATCCGCGACTTGATTTCCATCAAGCGGGTCGCCATTTCGAGAAAGTCGCCGACCGCGTCGACGTCGATCTGCTGGATGGCCGCCAAGATCTCCAGGTATTGCGCCGCCACCACCGCGATGGGAATGTCGAGCACGTCCAACTCGTTGCGCCGCACCAGGTACAGCAGCAAATCGAGCGGACCGGCGTAGTCGGGAAGTTGAACGCGAAATCGCATAGCGAGGGGGGATGGCGTCGGCGAGCGGAAGAAGGGGCGGGATTATGCCGACTGGCGCGAGACGCGGCTAGGCGGCTTTTCGCTGGCGCCGGCGCCAGCGCGTGAGTGGGCGCGGCTCGCGTTAAGCGGCCGGCCGTTTCGGTGGGAAGCTGGGGGACGGGGGCGCGAACTCCGCCGGGGGGGCTAGTCGACCATTCCCTGTCCGCGGAGCCAGGGGTCCAGCAAATTGGGCCACAGATCGGCTGGGCGGTCGCCCCGGTACATGCCGAATCCGTGGCCTCCCCGCTCGAAAATATGCATCTCCGCCGGGACCTTGTGGCGGACCAGGGCCGAGTAAAACAACAGCGAATTCTTCACCGGGACTCCCCCGTCGTCAGTGGCGTGAACGAGAAACGTCGGCGGCGTCTTGTCGCTGACCTGCTGGTCCGCGGACCAATGCGCGGCCAACTCGTCGCTGGGGTTCTTGCCGAGCAGGTTCTGGCGCGAACCGCCGTGCGTCGTGCCCTGCTGCATCGAGATGACCGGGTAAATCAGCACCAGGAAATTGGGCCGGCTGCTCAGCCGATCGAGCGGATCAGCGGCGTCGGCATTCCCGTCCTCGCCAAACACGCCCGTGGTCGCCGCCAAATGCCCGCCGGCGGAAAAGCCCCACACGCCCACCCGGTTGACGTCGACGCCCCACTCGTCGGCCCGGCTGCGAACCAGGCGAATCGCCCGCTGGGCGTCTTGCAAGGGAACCGGCTGCTGGTTTTTGCCGCCGCCGCATCGGTACCGCAGCACGAACGCGACGACTCCCCGCTCGTTGAGCCAGCGGGCGGGCTCGACCCCTTCCTTCTGCACGGCGAGTCCGCCGTAGCCGCCGCCGGGGCACACAATGCAGGCGGGCCGGTTCTTGCCGTCGCCTGGGGGGACGAACGGAAGAATCGACGGCCGGGCCGCCACGCGCGTCGTCCACTCCGGCGTGCCTTCGTCCGGCTCCGCGGCCGCGGCGTTGGCCGGGTGATCGGCCGGGTAGAGCAGCACGACTTTGGGCGCCTCGTCGGCCGCGACGGGGGATGCGAACGAGATCAGCCCAAGCAGGGCGCCCGCGACGAGCCGTCGGAAGTGGTTCATGGTTGAAATCTGCGCGAGAGAATGAGACAGGGATCGATGGATAAGGCGCCAGCTGGAATCTGCCGACGAACGCGAGTTCGAGTGAAACAGCGCGGCGAGCCGTCAGGCCGCCGCGGTACTACTGGCCCTTTCGCCACACGCCAACCACGGCGGGGGCGTAGGTGCGCACTTGCCAGCCAGGATCGCCCCGCTCCTGGGCGACCCCCTCCGGGAACAGGCCGAAGTCAAACCGCTCGTCGGCCTCGACCAAGATGATAGTCCCTGCGGGGGCGCGATCGGTGAGACGACTCACCAAGTCGAGCATGTCATCGCACCGATCCACAAAAAACGCATAGGGCGGGCTGCAGAACACCAGCCACGGCACGTCGTTTGGGGGCGGCGAAAATCCGGATGATTGAACGGGCGCCGCCGGGGCAGCCCCGCCCGCGAGATCGCGCTTGCCCCACAAGAACGCACTGGTCACCAGCAACTGGGTCTGGTCGCCGAGCCCCAACGTCGCGATATTGCGCTCGACGACCCGCGCCGTGGGGACGTGCTTTTCGATGAGCGTGGCTCCCACGCAGCCGCGGCTGATGGCCTCCAGCCCCAGCGCCCCGGTGCCGGCGAACAGGTCGATGGCGTATCGCCCGCCGCACTCGGTGCTCACCAGGTTGAACAGCGCCTCGCGCACCCGGTGTTTCATCGGGCGCGTGACCGGACCCGTGCCGTCCATGAACGGCTCGTAATGCAGTTTGCTGCCGCGCAGCCGGCCGCCGATGATCCGCAGATCGGTTGCCTCGGGAAGGTCGGCTTGGCGACGGCGCGGGCGGGGCATGGCTGCTGTGGGGAATGAACAAATGGCGGTCGCGACGCGTAGCGCACCGGTAGCAGGGGACCCCAGTCCCCTGCGCCTGCGCGCCGAACGGCGACCAGATCCGGTTCGAAATCGCACCGCCCGGGCGGCCGTGGCGGCCGTCGGGCCGGTGACGAGGCCCGCCGGACTGTGCTATCCTGACCGTTTTGCCGCGCTGTCACCAGACCCGCTTGGGAGCTTTTGCATGTTCTGTTCACGGATGCCGCAGTCGCTGCTGCTTTTGATAATGCTGTTGGGAATGACCGCGACGCCGCTGGCCGCTCAGGAATCCTCCGACGGCGCAGCCCCGGCTGATCAGGCGGCCCCGCCCGCCGCGACCCTCTCGCCCGAGGCCGTCGCCGCCAAACAGGCTTTCGACGCGGTCTATCAGCAGTACCTCACGGCGCTGGACCAGATCAAAACGGTTCGCCAGCAACGCGACGCCGCTCGCGGCGAGGAGAAGCTGGCCCTCAACGAGCAACTCCAGGAGTTGCGCGCTGACGCAGAGAAGGCCATCGACAAGATCATCGACGCGGGAGTGGCCGTCTACGCGGCCGCGCCGGACGGTTACCCGGAGATCAACAGCACGCTGTTGGCCATCGCGCAGTTCTACCTCGCCGGCGATCCCCTCACCGGCGACGGCGGCGACCAGTATGAAAAGGCGCTGCCGCCGATCGTGGCGCTCTTGGACGCCGGCGCCGGCGAGCAGTGGCCTCAGTTGTGGCTGTGGGGCGCCGTGGCCGCGTACAACACCAACGACTTCGCCCGTGCTGAGGAGTATTTTGCCAAGGCGGACGCCGCTGTCCTGACCGGCAGCGGCGCTGTCGGCACAAGCCAGCGTCTGTTGGTGCTCGCCGAGCAGGCGCAGCAAAACCTGCCGATGCTCAAGCGGCACTGGGCCCAAGAGGAGAAGATTCGCGCAGCGGAAGCGGCAGCCGACGACTTGCCGCG
>JAGQOU010000132.1 GCA_020427145.1 Planctomycetales bacterium
GGGCTCGGCAGAGCCTCGCTCTCCCGGGATCATAGCGCCGCGGCGAGCACGGCGTCGACGTACGCGGCGATCTCCGGTTGCTGAGACGCCCGCGGCCCGGCCACGTTCAGCCGGGCCGGTTTGTGCTGCGAGAGAAACTGCCGCAGCAACACGGCGGCTTCCAGCGGTCCGGCGGCGTCGGCCGCGAGCACCAGCAGCGGCCGCTGCATCCGCTCGGCCAGTTGCGCGGTCAGCCGCGTGCCGCCGGTGAGTTCCGTCTGCAACGCAAACACCACGGTCGCGTCGCTGTCGCGCACGTTCCACTCAGTGCGTTCGGCGTAGCCGGGCGACGGCGTCTCTTGCAGCGCGTACCGCGGCGGCAGCGGCCCGTCCTCGGCCCGTCGCCCGCGCGGACACCATCCGTCGTGCGGCAGGCCGGAGTGAATGGCATAGTCGAGCGCCGCCCGATCGGCGCCCGTTTGCCCGCCGGAGACGATTGTCAGCGGTGGCGACGAGGACATGGCGAGAGCGGCGGGGCGACGACGGGAGACTGTGAACCGGGGCTACGGCCGCAGTCCTGCGGGGATGCCATTGGGATAATACTTGGCGATCGCCTCTTCGATTTTCTCTTCGCGATTCTCGGGGCTAGGGTGAGTGCTCATGAACTCGGGCGGGCCGCCCCCGCCGCCGGTTGCCTTCTTCAGCACCTCCATCACCGTGATCATCGACCGCGGGTCGTAGCCGGCTTGCCCCATCAATCGCACGCCCCAGTCGTCGCTTTCCAACTCCTGATCGCGGCCGTATTTCATGCTGATCGCCGCCGTGACCATTTGCGCCATGCGTGCGCTGTTCACGTCGCCCCCCAGCACGCCGATCGCGCCGGCCAGTCCTTGAAACAATCCTTGCTTGGCCATGCGTTGGTTGCCGTGCCGAGCCAGCACGTGGCCAATCTCATGGCCTAGCACGCCGGCCAGCGAACCCTCGGTCGGCAACTGGTCGAACAGCGCCTGCGTGATGAACACCTGCCCGCCTGGCAACGCAAACGCGTTGACCGTTTGCGGATCGGCCAACAGCGTGAACCGAAACGCCTGGTGATACGGATTGTGCCGTGGGTCGTCGGGGTGCTCGCGGGAGTACGCGGCCAGATCGTCTTCGAGCGCCTCCAGCAGGCGCCAGCCGATGGTGTTGACCAACTGCTGGCCCGCCACGTCGCGCGACGGCCCGCCGTGTTGGCCGACCATTTCGGGGGCCGCCTGCAGTCCCAGCTGCACCTCGTCGGCCTCTTCGGTCATGGCCACCCGCTGCGACTCGCCGGTCACTTCGTTGCGGTCGCCCGGCTTGGCGTAGTAGCTGATGACGGCAAACGCGGCAATCGCCAGCGCGATCAAGATTCGCATCTTCAGTGCGCTGCCGGCGCCTTGCCGGCTGGACTGCCGGGGCGCGCCGCGGCCGAACATCGGTCGTTGTCGGGGGGCGCCATAACCGCCGCGCTGCTGGGGAAATTGAAATGGCATGAGAGAATCCGCCAGGGGGACGGGCCAACGGGCCGGGGGCCAACGACCGAATCGTCGCCATGATACCAAACGGGTAGAATCGTGGCACGCACTCGCCCCCCACTGTTTTTTGAGCCGAGCCCGTCATGTTCCGCACGCCCCGGGTCGAGATCGAATATTGCACACAATGCCGCTGGCTATTGCGCGCCGGCTGGACCGCCCAAGAGTTGCTCACCACCTTCGTCGACGAACTGGGCGAGGTGGCCCTGGCGCCCGGCACGGGCGGCGTGTTTCGCGTCACGGTCGACGACCGGCTCGTCTGGGACCGCGCCGCCGAAGGCCGCTTCCCTGAGATGAAGGAACTGAAGCAACGGGTGCGCGACATCGTCGCGCCGCAGCGCGACCTGGGTCACAGCGACCGCGCAGCCGACGATTAACGCTCGGTTGGTGATTGCCGCGGCGAAGGGCGGCTGCGGACGACCGGAGGCGCCAGACGAGACAGCATCGGCCTCGGCGCACTGGGGGCTCCGCTGCGCTTTGTCGCCAGCCACCCGTCCGGGAGGCCGAACGAAATGCTGCATGAGACGTCGCCTCGCGCCGCATTCGTCACTGACAATTGGCCAACGCCACCACCGCCAGCGCGGTACACATCACCGGGTCGTCTTCTTTCATGAGCGGACTGTCCGCGTTGACAAAGCTGCCGTCGGGTCGCTGCCGCCGGGCGACCAATGCCGCGAGTTGTCGCCGCTCGGCAAGATCCCAGTCGAGCGCCCGATACGCCTCGGCCCGCACCGCAAAGTGATAGAACTTCACGGCCTCGCCCCACGGCTCGGGGTCGTCGGCGGGAATGCCCTGCGGGTACTGGAGGTTCGAGTGGTCGCGCAGCCACTTCGAGGCGGCGACCACGCGGGCGTCGCGCCCTGGGCTGCCGCCGGCGATCAGCGCCAGAATGCCGTCGCACGTGGCGGTGGCGTAGCTCCGCCAGTGGGGGACGGGCTCGTCGTCGGTGCGACCCTTGTTCGCCGCGAGCACGACCGGCGAGAAGTAGAATCCGCCGTCGTATGCGGCGTTGTCCAGCGAGATCGGCGTCGGCCGGCCGTCGATTGGCGGTTGCCGCGGCGAAGAGTTCACCAGTGGGCTTGCCTTTTGCACGATGTCGAGAAACTCACGCGCTCGATTCACGTACCCGTGCGAGTCGGCAATGACGCCGGCGCGACGGGCGTCGGCCAGCGCTTCCAACGCGCGGCGCGTGTGGGCCAGGTCCATGTGTCCCGGATCGCCTGCGGCGCGCGCCACGTCAAATCCCCATCCGCCGTAGGCCAGATCGTTGCCGTCGAAGCCCTCGCCTTCGTCGAACTGCGCTTCGAGCAGGAACTGAGCCATCTGCTCGATCAGTTTCCGGTCTTCCGGGTTCCCGGCTTTCACGAGACACCGCAGTGCGTACGCCGTGCTGTAGACGGGATACTCGAGCACGTCGGGGTCGGCGCGGCCCAGCGCGCCGCGCTCGTCGACGTGTTGGCGGATGAACTGCAGCGCGCGATTGACGCCGCCGTCGGGTCGCGGCGCCAGGTCCTCGGGAATCGAGAGCAAGGCATGCAGCACGAATGGCGTCAGCGCCTGCCCGCTGCGCAACACGGCGTACTGCCCGCTGTGCCACCCGCCGTCGTCGGCTTGCTGCGACCATAGGTACGCCGCCGCGCGGGCGAGGGCGTCCCGCGGTTCGACCGGGGGCTCCTCGGCAGTGGCCGCGGCAGCGAGTTGCGCCGCCATCGCCAGCGCCATCCAAAACAACGTCGTGCGAACCATGACAGCAACCGCATCGGGGGAAGAGGGAATGAAACAAATTCTGGTCGTGCGACGTTCACCAATCAGAACCCGCCGCCGCAACCCTGGGCTTGCGCCCAGGGCCGGCGACGAGTCTGCCCCTGTTGCGACGGGCCGCGGACCAGCAACGTCAGGCCGTCACCAACGTCACCGACTCACTGCGTCGGATGCCGCGGACTGCGTCTGGCCGCCACCGGCGGTTCGTTGGGCCATCGTGACCAGGAACTCGCGGTCGCGATCGGTGGTCAGGCATTGCACGACCGCCGCGGTGCAGAACACCGGGCTGGTGATGCAGTGGTGGCCGCTCCACGAACCATCGTTGTTCTGGATCTTGGCCAGTCGCTCGAGCATCTTGGTTTGCCACTCGGCAAACTTGTCGCCGCCGGCAATCACCAGCGTCTCGCTCGTCATCAGGTAACTCAAAAACTCCTCGCCGCCGTTGTTGCCGAAGCCCGACAGCAGTTGCTCGTCGTTGAGGCGGTCGATTTGGGCTCGGTTCTGCGCCGCGGCCGACGACAGCCGCGTCACCTCGGAGTCGGACGCAACGCCCGCAGTTCTCAGCGAGTCCTCGCTCACCGGCGCGTCGGCTTGCAACTTGCCTTCCGCTTTAGCCTTCGTCACGATCGCCTCGGCCTGCGCCGCGTCCGTGGCGTTGCCGCGGAAAGACCCGTTGAAGGCGTACAATTCCACGCCGGCCGCCGCGCTGGCGTCAGCCCGACCGCTGGCGACGTCGTAGTTGCCCTTTTGATAATCCTGAGCGCGACGCAGCACGGTCTTGTCGATCGCCTTGCCGCTGGCCGACGCGATCTCCAGCGAGGAGCAGGCCAGCGACGAACAGAGCACCGGCGCCCAGCCGCCTCCCTCGCCCCAGCTGCCGTTGGACTGCTGCGACTGTTGAATCTTCGCCAGGCACACGTCGAGCGCCTTGTCGGTTCGCTCCCGCAGCGGATCGTCCGCCGGCAGCAGCGCCAGTGCGCGGGCCAAGTACTGTGCGGTCATCGCGGTGTCGACAAACTTGCCCAGCTTCGTCTGCGGCTGCGTGCCCTGCACGTCGGTGATCAGCGGCCCGTTGGCCGAGGCCTTTTCCACCGCGGTGATGAGATACTCCAACCCGCGGCGCACTTGGGCTTTGTACTCGCCCGACACCGGCGTGTGACCGCTGCGCAGCAGCGACAGCAGCGTGAACGACGTGGTCGCCGGGTCGGTCGCCACGGCGTGCGGATCGCGGATCTGCTGAGCCGCATGCGAACCGGCGCCCCAGCCGCCGTCGTTGTGCTGGGCGGCGATCAACCACGCCACGCCCTTACTGACAAACGCCGGCAACTCGCCCGGCTGGACGGGCTGGCCTTGCGGCTGCGACGATCGCGTGACGACTTTGTCGTCGGTCGAGTCCGCCGGCAAAGCACCCTCGGCGGTCGCCGTCGGCGCCTCGACCGTAGCGCTCGCGTCGCTTGCCGGCGCCTCGACTGCGGCCGCTGGCGTTGCCGCCGGGGCGGATTCCACGGCGTCGTCGCCCCAGGTCCCTGCGGCCGCGGCCGCCCATGCTGTCGCTGCCAGCAGCGGCAGCCCCCAAAGTCGTGCGTGCATGTCCGTGCCTCCTCGCGTGAAAAAAGAGTGAAAAGAGCGCCGCCGCGCCTGCGCAGCTTGCCGCGTGCCGTGCGGATGAGCCGAGTGCGCAGCGCCGGCGCCAACCCGCCCCGAACCAACAGAACAGGTTTGCCGCGGCGACGCTCAATTCCCTTGGATGCCCGAATTCTAGTAAGAGTTCCCAAGATTCTGTGTCACGGGCATGTAACGGCCGCAGGACGAGCCACGGCCAAGCGTCGAAAGAAACCCGCCCAGCCCGCCAAGGGCGCCCGGCGGCGAACGCAAAGAGGGTGGCTGGGGACGCAGCGCAGCGAAGCCCCCAGGGCCACTGCCAGGAGCTCTTAGAACCGCCGATCAGCGACGACACGCGCCGATCACCACCGCGATGATCCGCGTGCCTCCGCGTTCTATTCGTCCGGCTTGCGCCGCTTGCTCGTGCGCTGCCGCGGGGCGAACATCTTTTGCACCGCCTTCACGCCTTCCAGGAAGTGGTCCACTTCCTCGATCGTGTTGTACAGGTAGAAGCTGGCCCGCGTGCTGGCGGTGATGCCCATCACGCGGTGCAGCGGCTGCGTGCAGTGATGCCCGGCCCGTACCGCCACGCCAAACTTGTCGTTGAGCACCTGGGCGAACTCGTGCGAGTGGATCTTGTCGAACGCAAAACTGACGATCCCCGCGCGGTGCTTGGGTTCCGGCCCCAGGATGCACAGCCCGTCGGTGTCCTCCAGCCGTTCGTAGCAATAGCGCGTGAGCTGCTGCTCGTGCCGGTGGATGGCGTCCAGCCCGACGTTGTGCAGGTAGTCGATCGCCGCGCTCATGCCAATCGCCGGCACGATCGGCGGCGTGCCCGCCTCGAACTTCGCCGGCAACTCGGCGGGGGTGAATGTATCGAGCTGCACCTCGTTGATCATGCTCCCCCCGCCCAAAAACGGCGGCATCGCGTCCAGCAGCGCTTCCTTGCCGTACAGCACGCCGACGCCCGAGGGGCCGAGCATCTTGTGGCCGCTGAAGGCGAGAAAGTCGCAGTCGAGCGCCTGCACGTCGGTCGTCATGTGCGGGACGCTTTGGGCGGCGTCGACCAGCACCAGCGCCCCGACGGCGTGGGCTTTCTCGACAATCTTGGCGATCGGGTTGATCGTGCCCAACGTGTTGGAGACGCTTGCCACCGCCAGCAGCTTGGTCCGCTCGGTCAGCAGCTCGTCCAGCGACTGCATGTCGAGCCGGCCGTCCCACGTCATCCGTACATGCCGCAGCACCGCGCCGGTGCGTGCGGCCAGCTGCTGCCACGGCACCAGGTTCGAGTGGTGCTCCATGATGGTCACCAGGATCTCGTCGCCCGGCCCGACGTTGGCGTCCCCCCAACTGCGGGCCACGGTGTTGATCGACGCCGTGGTGCCGGAGGTGAAGATCACCTCGTGAAAGTGCTGCGCGTTGAGCAGCGTCCGGCACTTCTCGCGGGCTTCTTCGTAGAGCTCGGTGCTGCGTTCGCTGAGGGTGTGAATGCCGCGATGGACGTTGGCATAGTCGCGCTCGTACACGCCGGTGATCGCCTCGATCACCTGCCGCGGATGCTGCGTGCTGGCCGCATTGTCCAAGAACACCAACGGCCGCCCGTTGCCGACTTCCTCGCTGAGAATCGGAAAGTCGTCGCGCCACTTGGGCGAGAGGAGCTGAGTTTCGTCGACGGGCGTTGTCGCGGGGGCGGACATGTGGGCTTTGTTGTCAATGAATACGATGGCGGCCAAATATTGAAGCACGAATGACGAATGACGAATGACGAATGACGAATGACGAATGACGAATGACGAAACGCAACGGGGCGCAATTTGGCAAAGCCGTGCGACTCTCGTCATTCGTCATTCGGCCTTCGTCATTTCTCGCCATCCACCGGCGAGTGAATCGCTCCCTGGATCACCTTCCACGACAGCAAACAGCACTTCTGCCGATTGGGGGTGAGTCGCGGGCCGTACAGTTTGAGCATGTCCTCGGCCGAAAACATCTTGATATCGTCGACCGTCTTGCCGTACATCTCTTCCAGCAGCATCGAGGCCGAGGCCTGGCTGATGACGCATCCTTCGCCGTCGAAGTACAGGTCGACGATCTTTCCCTCGTCGTCCAGCTGCAGCTCGATCTTCACCACGTCGCCGCACAGCGGGTTCTTGTCGGCGTGCGCGTGCGTGACCCCGTCGAGATGCCCGCGATGAAACGGGTCCTCGTAATGGTCGAGGATGTGGTCCTGGTACAGTTCTTCTTCGTCGGAAGGCATGGGTGAGGCGCGGGGCGCGAGTTTCGAGGCGCGGGTCAGGCAGGCGGCGGCAGTCCAGCGAACCGAGGCGAGCGAGCCGAGGCGTCCCCGCCGTCGGCCCACGCAATTCGCCTCCCTGCAGTCTAAGAGTCCCGCGACGCGGCGGCAAGGTTCGCCCCTGGCGCGCCGTGGTGCATGTCCCTGATTGTCGATATTGCCTCACTTTGCCAGCAACTGGGCGATCGCTTGGCCGACGGCGCGCGGAATTCGCAGCCACGTCCTGCCGAATCCCGCAAAGGGTCGAGTCTTGATCGCTCGCGCCAAGCTGCGTCGATGGGCAGGGATCCAGACGGGCGGCGTCGGCCGCGGCGCCTTGCAGCTACGGGGCAAAAGGACAAACATTCCACGCTGCGGCAACACGCCGGCAAAGAACTCGTCCTCGCCCGCGCCGGCGAACCAGGCCAACGACCCGCACTGCGGGCAGGGTGCGTCGCGCGAGCCGATCGACGGCTCCAACGCGAAGCTGGCGCCGCACACCGAACAACAATTCGGCTCGCCTTCGGGAGTACGCGTGGGCGTGAACATGGCAAAGCGACCTCGCACAGCGGTCGGCGATTCCTTGGCGACGGGGCCGTACCGAGTTTTGACTGTGACTATTTCAAAAAGAATTTAAAATCCCCGAGCAAAACTCCCGGCGGCGACGTGGCTGACATGGTTCTTACTGCTTATCTGCAATCAACTTACGCCCGACGCTGCCGGCCGCGGGCCATCCTTTCTGCGAGCAGAACTCACAAACCGGCGAGCAAAACTCAGCGCCCACGCCGTCGCGACGGTCGCGTGGGAGGTCATGTAAACGCCCCACGCCCCGCGGTCGCCGCTGCGACTGGTTTCCACCGTTGATTTTACGAAATCCGGTGGCCCATTTTCCACCAAAATCCCGCAAGTTCGCCGCGCCACATTCCGAGCCGGCCCCAAACATCCCCCTCCCTCGCAGGGAGGGGCAAGGGGAGGGATTGCGACCCTCCGGGGCACGGACGCCATGAGAAGCAACATTCCGCACCCGCACCGGGCGCCCAGGAATCATATCATTTCGCCAGTGCCGCGCGCCGACCGCTTATTTAGCCCCCGGTCACTGACCGGGGGCTAAATGGATTCGTCGAAGTCGTCCCATTTCGAATCGGCGAGTGTGGTTGCCAAGCGCCGCAATTATTGCGTGTCTCACGGTCGCGTCGGCGTGGGCGGGGCGCCATTCGCTGGGGTTGGGTTGGCTGGGGAAGGTTGGCTGCCGCTGCTCTTGGCGCCTTGGGGGTCTATGTTCGCACCAGACTCCCGATTGGCCCTCAGGCGTTCGAGATAGCGGTTCTTGTTCTCGCTAATCACCGTGAGTCGATTCTCCTCTGCGAAGACCATCCACTCTCGGCCAGTTAGCTGACCGATGAAGATTAGCTGAATGTCATTAGCGCCGTAGCTTCTTGCCGTCGCCGCTTGCTCTGCGATCCGCTCTTTTGCCTCCGCAACGGGCATCGCGGTTTCGCTGTCTCCAAGGTAAGCCTGATCGCCCACCGAGGTGACGTAGAGCTCGACGGTTGGCACTTCATAGAACGGGCTCAACTGCCGAATGCCGATGCTCTGCAAAGCTTGCGGCGTCTGGTCCCGCAGGATGACGATTGCTCCGTCCGTGCGTAGCTTTTGCAATTCTCGTAGTTTGTACTTGGAATAGGCTATCCATCCACCCAACCCAACGACCGCGATCGTTACGACCGCAAGCAGGGCCTTCATGGAGAATCGCGGCCGGCGGGGGTGGGTGGCTTCATCGTGCATCTGGTGCTCGCGTTTTGCTGTGAACTGAATGGCGTCCGGCCCAACGACCGCACCCCGCTGTAAAACCCCAGTCGCGCAGGGTGGGTGTGATCTCCACCCTACCGGGCTGCGGCGGATACGATCGCAATCTGCGGTCGGTACGCGATGTCCATGAGAAGATCCGCTACGTTCACGAAAATCCCGTGCGGCGCGGCTTGGTCGCTACGGCAGTCGACTGGCCGTGGTCGAGCGCTCGCGCTGGGGCGACAGGCGGCGACGAACCGCTCCCGATCGACCGACGATCCGTGCCGCGGTTGACAATTAACGACGACCGCCTCGACTCGCAGTATTTCAGATGACGTTGCGTGCCGACAAGGCATGCCCACGCCTGCGGACAGGCGTGGGCATGGCACCCGGCCGGACGATCGGCGACTCAACGTATCTCGCTAGCTGCCGTCCATTGTGTTACGGCGTTGAGATCTCTTGTAGAATCGCTTTCATCCGTTCGGCATAAGCTTGATCAGCTTTGCTGAGGCGAGTCAACGGGACCGTGATCTTCTTGCCGTCGCCGTTCTCCAGCGTCACGTTGCCGTTCGAGATTCCTATTAGCTTCGCTTGGGTCTTAAACTTACCGCTGGTCCACGTTCGAAATTCGACTATTGCAGGGTCACCAAGCAATTCCTTCGCCTCCGCGGCACCATCGGAGTCAGGGTACTTGTCGATAATCTTCATGAGGAATTTGCGAGCTCGCTCAGGATTGGTCTGTAGGTTTCGCTTCGCAAGCCCAAGCAAGGGCTCTGCCAGTTTGTTGCTTGCGCTCCTCCGTCGGTGTTCGGCCTCCTGCACTTGCCAAGCCGATCGTCTTTGTTCGATTTCTTGGGCCTCCTCGGGAGTCGGCGGCGTCGCGTTGCCGATCTCAGCTAGAACCTCGTCAACTCGCGGGACGACGACCTCTAGCCAGAACTTCTGTTCGATCGTTCTCGGCTGGGCGTCGATGGCGCGAATTTTGTAAACGGTCTTGCTCCCGCCAATCAGCGTTTGATAGGAGTAGGTTTCCCCGAGTGTGAACCATAGTCCGTCGAAGTCGCGATACATGTCGTCAGCAATTCCTGCCGTTGGTAGACCTTCAACGCAAACGATCTGATCTGACTGCTCGCTGGGCTTTACGAGCAATGCGTCTTCGGCAATGACCTGAAACACGTACCAGCGACCTGGTTTGCCAATTCCAGCGTTCTTACCCTCGAGAAACGTCGGCACGGAGATGCCGTCGCGACCCAGATTCTCGAGCTTCATCTTGGCCTCCCGAACTCGGCTGGCGATTTCCTCCACTTCGGCGAGGGTGAGGCGTTCGTCCACATACGCCTTCTGTAGTTTTTCTGTTGAAGTACGGAGCTCTCTCGCCGCCTTTTCCAGTTCTTTCTCAAAGACTGGCTCCATGTACGCGGCGAACAGTCGATGCTTCATACTGGCATCGGAGTGGGCAGGCCGGCTTTCCAGCCCTTGGACTTCGTCAAATGCAATCATATTCGACTGGTTTGCGACATCGAGAAAGCGAGCGACTTCACGACTCGAAATGGCGAAATTTAGATTCTGCCCGCTGGAGTAAGTCCAGGTGTTTACGCCAACGACTTCTCCCGCGAGATTTACTAGTGGTCCGCCGCTGTTTCCCGCTGAGATAGGGGCCGTCGTTTGTACCCAATGCACGTCTTCACCGAGGTCGTAGTCAGAGATCTCGGAGGCGACCTCCGCTCCGGTGCGCAAGCCCGAAACAATACCGTCGCTTGCGGTCCAGGAGAATCCTCGTGGTGCGCCAAAAGCCAAGACTGTTTCCCCCTTGCGGGGCTCAGTCCGAGCAAGTGATAGCGGCCGCAAGGTTTCGTCGCTCTTGACTTTGAGGAGCGCCAAGTCGAGTTCAGCGTCATGCGCAATGACGCCGACGACCTTGAGGCGAGTGCCGTTGACCAGTGCGACTTCGGCTGCCTTGCCGTCCTCAATCACATGAAAATTCGTGACGATACCTTTGGCCGTGGCGAAACCGCTTCCTTGACTTGCGCCGCCCGCAATCTCTACCTCTATGCGCACAACGGAGACTTCCGTCCGGGATATCAGATCTGGCAGTGATGATTCACCGGCAAGTCCGTGCTGGACTGGGACGAATTGCCACGTCACGGCGAGCCAGCAGACGACAAACAATGAGCTTCGTATCGATGTAATGGTTGACATCCTACGTCCTCCAGAGCTTGCAGTGTTTGCGTTTTCCGGGTGGTGGCGGCTAGCACAAACCCACAATAACACTCCCCAAGGCATGGGACAAACAATTCTGGGCAGTCACCCCAGTCGGATTGCCGTGCGCCATGCCGGCGGCGGTCTTTCGACGTGGCGAGCTGAACTCGGACCCCGCATACCCACGTCTGCGGACAGGTGTGGGCATGGCATCGCGCTCACGCCTTGTCCCGCAAAATCTCCACCGCCCCGTTCTTCCCGCACGCGCCCATCACGCCGCCCCCCGGGTGGCTGGCGGCGCCGCAGAGGTAGAGGCCGGGCACGGGGGTGCGGTGGTCGGCCCAGCCGGCTACCGGGCGGAAGCAGTACAGTTGGTGCGGGCCCATGGCGCCTTGCATGATGTTGCCGCCGGTGATGCCGTAGGTGCGCTCCAGGTCCAACGGGGTGAGCACCTGCCGGTGTTCGATCGCCGCGGGGACGTTGGGGGCGTATTGCGCCAGCACCTCGACGCAGCGGTCGCCGAATGCTTCGCGGTGGTCGTCCCACGTCCCCTCGGCCAGGTGGTACGGGGCGTACTGCACGAAGATGCTCACCAGGTGTTTGCCGGGCGGGGCGATCGTGTCGTCGACGCTGGTGGCCATCGTCAGCTCCAGCACCGGTTCGCGGCTGTAGCGGCCGTACTTGGCGTCGTCGTACGCGCGGTCGATGTAGTCCATGCTGGGGCCGATGTGCATTGTGCCGCGGTGGTGCGGCATGACGCCGGCGCCCGGCGCCGCGGTGAACTGCGGCGGCTCGCTCAGCGCGAGGTTGACCTTGGCGCTGGCGCTGGCGTAGTCGATGCGCGACACGGCGGCGCGGAACTCGTCGGGGAGCACCGCCGGGTCGAGGAACTTTTCGAACGTGAGATGGGCGTCGACCGTGGAGGCGACCACGCGGGATTCGATCTGCGTGCCGTCTTCCAGGCCCACGCCGCACACGCCGTGGCGGTCGGTGTGGATGGAGTGGACCGGCGCTTCGCGGCGGATCACGACGCCCAGGTCGAGGCAGGCCTTTTCCAGCGCGGCGGACAAGCCGCCCATGCCGCCCTGCACGTAGCCCCACACGCCGCGGGCGCCGCCGGCTTCGCCCATCACATGGTGCAGCAACACGTACGCGCTGCCGGGCGAGCTGATGGAGGTGAAGGCGCCAATGATGGCGTCGGTGGCCAGCGTGGCCTTGAGCACGTCGGATTCGAACCAGCGGTCGAGGATCGGCCGCGCGGCGGCGGTCAGCAGTTCGATCGCCTCGGGCATGTCGGCGCCCAGGTTTTTCAGCGCGCCGTACAGGCCCCACAGTTTCTTGCCGTCGCGCAGGCGTTTGCCGAAGCCGATCTTCCGCCAACTGTCGGGCAGCGGCAGCGGATCGGGGGCCGACTCGCCGAGGGCCGGTTCGAGGGTTTCGGCGACGCGCTCCAGCAGCCGGTTGTAGCGGGGGTAGGCCAGCGCGTCGGCGGCGCTGAACTTGCTAATCTCCCGCTCGACCAGCGCGGCGTCGGGCCCCAGGGTGAGCGAGCGCCCGTCGGGCAACGGCGTGAAGGACGACGGGTTGCGCGGCAGGATGTTCAGGCCGTATTCTTTGAGCCGCAACTCGCGCAGGATCGGCATCTGAAACAGGCTGATCACGTACGCGGCGGTCGACACGTGGTAGCCGGGCCACAGCTCCTCGGTCGTGGCGCAGCCGCCCAGCACGTGCCGGCGTTCGAGCACGCAGACGCGGCGCCCCGCCTTGGCGAGGTACGCTGCGCAAACCAATCCGTTGTGCCCGCCGCCGATGACGACCGCGTCGAACTTGTTGTTGTGAAGCATCGGTGTGTGAAGCGTCCTTGCGGTGGGGAGCTGCTAGCAGTGAGGGCGAGGCTGCGGGCGCGCCGGGGGGCGCGAGCCCCCTGTTGGTTGGCAGCACGCGCAGCAATACGACATTACAGGCGGCTCACGCCCCCCGCTCGCTTTGCGTGTCGCGGGCCGAGGGAGTGATGGATCGCACGGCGACTTGCTGCCGCGCGAGACTCACGAAACTAGCCCAGCGGCGGCGCGGTGAAAAGAGTTGTTGTGCGAGTCGCGGGGCGGCGCGCCCGCGCACTTTGCCGGGCTCGCGCAGCTTGACACCGTGCGGTCGTTTGTGCGTCAAATCCCCAGCGATTTGGCGGTGGCCAGCCAGTACAGTTCGCCGCACCCGCCGCCCGGTTCTTCGAACGCCCGCACCGCGGCGACCGCTCCTTTGGCAAAGCGAATGTTCGCGGCGCGGCAGCCAATCAGCTCGCCGCACAGAAAGCTGACGTCGGGGGCGTGTCCCACCCAGCAGACCGCGTCGGCCTCGACCGAGCGCGTCCAAGCGATCAGCGCTTCGAAGTCGCTGCCCGGGGCGAGCTCGTCCAGCGTGACGATCTGCGGGTTGCGGGGCGTCTCGGCGGCGATCACCTCGGCGGTCTGCACGCACCGCGCGTAGGGGCTGGTGGCGATCAGGTCGGGAGCGAACCCGATTTCGGCCAGCTTGCCGACGACAAGGGCGTACCGCTCGCGGCCCGCCTCCTCCAACGGACGCTGCGAATCGTCCGGCCACCGCTCGTCGCCATACTGATAAGCCCAGGCGTGCCGGGCGACGTAGATGAACATGAGTTGTTGTCCTGCGATAACGAGTTGAACCGCGACGACACGACGAGCACGACGGGGGGATAAGAGCGGGGTGGCGGGGGACGACCAACGGGAGGCCCCCAGGCGAAGCCCGCTGCAGTCAAGCGCGGCGCACTGGGGGCTCCGCTGCGCTGCGTCCCCAGCCACCCAATTTCGGAATCTTCCGTCGTGTTTGTTGTGTCGTCGTGGTGAAAAAAGAAACCGCTAACGATTTCGCCAAATGACGCGATCGTCGATTCCCAAGTCGCTCTGCGCCGCGGCGATCTGCGCTTTGAACCGTCGGGCGTCCACCGGATAGCCGGCGGTTGGTTTGGTCCCCGGCACGCGCGCGGTCCAAAACGCATTGAATTCGTGCATCGCGAGCTCGCGCAGGTACTTGGCCGTCATCGACGCCAGCGCGGTGGGCAGCACCGCCTCGCCGCCGACGCGAAAGCATGCTTCGCACGCCGCGCCGGCATGCTGCCAGGCGTAGCGGCTCGCGCTGCGGCCCTCGGCGAGCACGTCGATCCAACTGTCGGGAAAGTGGTGCTGCAGCAGCCCCGCATAACGATTCCGCCCGCCGTGCTTGTCGCACGTGATGTGTACCGTGTCGTGGCAGTTGACTTCATGTCCCCCCTGCCTTGCAGGGAGCGGACGGGGGAGGGATTCCCCAACGGTCAAACGTCGTGCGATTGTCGCATCGTTTGCCGACCCTCCCCTTGCCCCTCCCTGCGACGGAGGGGGGGCGAGGTTTGCCGTCGCGGCGTCTGCGGTTCCCGTCGCGTTGTCGACCATCTGCCGCACCAGCGACAGGGTCACGTGCGAGAGCGCCGCCCCCTTGGTGCCGTGGCGGTCGACCAATTCGTTGAACTCCGCGGGGTCGACCAACCGCGCGCGGATCGCGAGCAATTGCACGCCGGCGGACGCACACGCCGCGTCGAGCAACTTCGCGGCCGCCAGCACGTCGTCCGCCGCGGCGTCGCGCGGCAGGGCGACCGGGTCGCCATGCTGCCACGGCAGCGCTCCGCGGGCGCCATGCGGATCGGCCCCCAGCGACGCGATGAGTTCAGCGTGGTCGCTGCTTGCTGAGAGTCGATCGCCATTCTCGGCGAGAAGGGCCCGCGCCGCGAGCACGCCGCGCTCCAACAGCCGCCAGCCGCCGCCCGGTTTGTAGAGCCGCTTGGAGTCGGCGATGGCCAGCCGTTCGCCGCGTTGCGAAACGGGACTGGCTCGCGACTCCTCCGCGTTGGAACCTGCCGGGGATGCCGCCGGTTGCGCGCCGGTCCCCTTTTGCAACGCTGTTGACGCGGCCTCGGTCTCGCGGCGCGTACCGGGGTTCGCGGTCACGGCGTCGCGTAGCAGGGCGTAGAGGTCGATCGCGGCGTCGGCGGCGGTGGCGGGGAGTGCGGCGGTCGCGTTCGCCGCGGGCGGGGACGCTGCGGCTCGCTCGAGCTTCTTTGATCGCCGATCGCTGACCTCGGATCCCTGCGTCACCCGCCACGCCGTGGCCGCCACGACCAACGGCCCCAGGTTCGGCCCGTACCCCGCTTCATCTACGCCGATGAGAATCGCCATGGGCGGCAGTATAGCGGACCGAGCGGCGAAGATCAGGCGTGCGAGTTGGTGCGAGGTTCCGCAGACCGCGCAAGCCCAGGCGAGCGGGGGGCGTGAGCCCGCTGTTTCGTCGAATCACCGTGCTCGCTGCCAACCAACAGGGGGCTCACGCCCCCCGCTCGCGGTGGATGGTCGTGAGGGGTGCGGGCGAGCACTAATGACCAAAGAAGGTCTCGTTCGCGCCACCGATGACGTGAGCCTCGGCGTCGATTGCTCGCTGCAATTCGTCCTTGGTCACTTCGTTGGGGTTTTCATCATCGGCTCGGAGTGAGTCGAAAAGCGAGTGCCACAACCCTTCGACGTCTTCGCCGCGATTCGCTGATACCGCGATGCGCATCGCGGCGTGCGTCGCGGCAATTCGCACGGACATGTCGGCGTCTGACTCGATGAGCTCCACGAGACGCCGGATTACTGGCGCGCTATCGACATTTAACGTCGCGAGTGCTCGCACCAGGGAAACCTGCTCGGCGGTATTGTCGGGATTGGCGTCGTCGAGCCGGCGGAGGACGTCCTCGGCGATTCTTTCACCTTGCTCTCGGCCCCAGCGACTCGCCGCGTTTTGCGCCGCAAATTGCGCCTGTCGGCGTACGTCGGCGTCCGGATGCGTCAATCCGGTCATCAGGATGTCCAGACTGCGATGACGTTTGGTTCGCACGCGGCGATTGGCGCTGCCGCTGTTGGTTCCGACCTCGTAGACCGGCAATCCCCAAATCGTCAGTGCGATGCGAACGTGGTATGCATCGGCGTCATTGACAAGCTGCCGCAGGCGTTCCTGAAGTTTCTCGCCGTTGAAGCCGGATTCGGCAAGAGCTCGCAGCGCAGCAAGCCGGACGTCCAGGTCCTCGTTGTCAGCCAATTCGTCCAGCAATGCCAAGGCGTCGCGATCGTCCGTATGCAGTTCATCGAGCGTCTGCTTCAGCAACCACTTCCACTGCCCTGCGTCTGCCCTAAGACGCGCGACAAGTTCAGGCAGCCACAGGCGTTCTGGCACGCGGTCACTGCTCTTTGCCAACAGCAGCACGATTCCGTCTTTCAAATCACGTTCGGGGCTTTTTTCGCGGACCCGGAAATCGTATTGCCCCGCCACGTCGAAGATCGCCTCGATCGCTTCGCGACCTCTTCCGGCGCGGGCGAACGCGGCCAGCGCCTGGACGGCCGCCAGCCGCCGCTCCGTGCTCAGCTCAAACCGCAACTTGTCGCGCCACTCTTCAAACGTCTTGCCGTCGTACAGCAGCGTCCTCGCGGGCGGGTCGCCGGAGACGTATGGCGCTGGCGCGTTCGGAGCAGTGGAAGCCGCGGCTGGTGTTTCTTTCGACTGCAATTCGCGCAGTCGCTCGGTGAGTCGCGCAAGTTCGTCCTGGAGGATCTTGCGCACCGGCTCATACTGCACCGTGATCTTGTCGATCAGCTTGGCTTCGACCTGGTCGCGAAGCTTGGACTGAAGTTGATCTTCCTGTACTTCGATTTGCTCGTGCAATTCGGTGTAGAGCCGCCTCAAGCGGATGACCTCGGCGTTGTCTTTGTCGGCTGTGCCGTCCATCTCTTGGCGGAGCAGTGAGTCGCCGACTTTCCTCAGCTGCTCGCTCAACATCCGATAGTCGCGATCCGCGGCGACGGCCTCGGCCACTTTGGCTTGCAGTTGCGAATTGACCGCCGCCCGGGCCCGGGCCTCGTCCACGCGGCTTTGCAGAATCTGCTGCTGAATCTGCGCGATCGCCGCCTGCAATCGCTCCGTTTCGCTGCTCGCGCGAATGGGCGAGAGAGTCGCGGCTGCTGGCGGCGTGGGGGCTCCCGGGGCAGGCGACGCAGCCAACGACTGATACGGCCCGAGGCTGGCGGTAGGCGGAGGTGCATACCGTATCGGGTTCGCGGGCATCGGCGGCGGGCTTGTCGCCGCATAAGTCGCGCCAGCAGGACTCGCCGGCGGCCCGACCGGTCGGGTGGGTTGAACCACGTCGGCAGCGGGCTGGGCGTACGCCTGCCGCACCGGCGCCAATTGCACGGCCGGCTGCGGGTTCTCGGGCGATTCGCCGCGGCGCGCGGCTGCGCCCTGCGAGTAGGTTTTGACAATTTTCTGTACCAGCGCGTCGTCCAAGCCGCCATCGCTGGTCAGTTCAAAGAAGGTTCCCGGGCGGGGGAACTTGTCGCCGAACCGTTCTGAGGCCTGCTCGACAATTGTCGCAGACGCCTGGGCCGCCTGCGGCTTGCGCGCCTCGTCGACGTTTTCCTCCCGGGCGACCTCGTCGATCACCTGCCGCAGGATGGCGAGTTCCTCGGCCCCGCGCTGCTTGATCACCTCCGGCGCGACGACGTCCTCGTCCCCCGGTCGCGACAGGGCGACCAGCATGAGAGCGCTCGTCGGCAGGTCCCACCGCTCAGCAGTCGACGGCGCCGGGTACAGCGTTTGGGGGGCAGAGATTTGGGGCGGTGCGTACGCGGGCGGCTGCACCGGCGCGATAGGGGCAGGGTACAGCGAGATCGCCGGTTGCGTCGGTGGCAGGGCGGGGATCTCCAGAATTCGAACGCGTGGTTTTCCGTCGGTCGCCGCGGCGCCCGGCACGTCCGAGGCGGCTTCGACGTAGGTTTCCACGATCTCCCGCAAGGTCTTCGCGTCAGCGGCGACCGAGTTTTGCAGGCGGTCGAGGCTCAACTCCAGACGCACGATCGAACTCGACGAACTGACGAGCGGTTTCACGTGCAACTGTTCATTGAGGCGGGCGCTGAACTTCTTGTCCGCGTCGGCATCATCGGCGGTTGGCGCTGCGTCTCTTGCCGCGGCGTACTCTTTGATCACGCGGGCCAGGGTCTCGCGCTCTGCGCGAAGTCGCTTACTCGTCTCTCTGACGCCAAGCGGCTGGTCGTCGCCGTCGCGCGCCAGCTCGACCAGCAGCACCGCCCTGATCTGCCACGCCTGCAAGTTCGCCTCCGATGGCCACGAAGGAGTCGCTGCCGGCGCGGCGGTCGCCGACGCTTGTGCCGGCATGGAGGGCCAAGCTGGTTGAACAATTGACTGCGGTTGGCGCGCCTTCAGTGCGTCTTCGTTGACTTGCACGCGGCCTTTCAGCAGTTCGTAGTCCCCCGAAGCTCTGCGGTCGAAGCCGTCCGGGACCGAGCGTCCCAGCACGTAATACTTCAACGGCGATTTGCTCGAGATATCGGGCGACTCTAACAGTGTTTGCACGTCGGCCAGCGACCGGATCGCGCGGGTGTGCAGGCCCACCAGCATCAGGTCGTCGTGCCTAACGAGTCCGCCGGCCAGCGATTGATCGGCAACGACCTTCACGCCGCCTGAGTAGCCATAGTGCTTGACGGTTACCAACTCGTCGCCCGTGAGCGGTTCCAGCTCCCAGCCGAGCATGCGATAGGCCAAGTCGGCGGCCTGCTGCTGTAGGACTGTCATAAACGGACCCTCGCCGGCGGCTGGTTCGGAGCCGTCTGCCTGACCGGTGCGGGACTCGTGCAAGAACCAGGCAACTCGCTTGTGGGTCAGCCGGTCCGCACTCAGGACAAGGCCCTTGTTCTTGGCAAACCACCGCGCTTCGACGCCCGGTCGATCGAGAATCCTCATCCATTCGTTCAGCGGCACGTGCGGACTGTCGCTGAGGTCGTACACAACGGTGCAGATCTCGACGTTGCCGTCGGCGTCGTCATCAGATTCGGCGGTCTCGGCCGCTGGCGCATCGCCGGTTGTTTGTCGATACGCCGTGGCGTCCGCTGCGGTCGGCTGGGCGTCGGGGAACGCCGGGCTGTCTGCCGTCCGCTGCGGATCGCCCTGGCCTGACGCCGGCTGAGTGGCGGCTCGCCGGGCCTCGGTGAGGTACTTGGCGATCCGCTTGTGCAGGGCGCGGGTGGCGGCGACGACGATGACGAGCCCTTCCGCATCCTGACGCAACTGCACACTTCCGCCCGCACTGCCGATCAGGTTGAAGCACTCGGCAACGTCGACTGGCACCGGGTTCTGCATCGAGTAAACCACCTTGTAGAGAGTCTCCGCGGGCGGCTGCGACGCCGGGTCGATGGGCGGCAGGGCGGGGGTAGGCACAGGGTAGGATTCGGCCGCGTATTCCTAGGGTTCGCCCCTGTAGGCGGGGAGTTCGCTGTTTGCAGCGCCGGGGACGACAATCCCCAGCCCTACCAGGCGCACGGTGCGGCGCATGTAGCGGCCGTCATGGCGGGTCTCGAACACAGGTTTCAGGTGCGATTGCACCGGCACGGCGGCGATAAGGAGGGGCGTGCGGGCCTCCCCGTCGGGCGTTTGCGTCGTCCGCCAATGGAGTTGACATTCGTAACCTTGAGAGCGAATGTCGGCGACGAAGGCGGCGATCTCGTCGTCACTTGCGTTGCCCGGCGGCACGACGACCAGGTTCTTGGTCGCGCCGGCCGATGAGGAGTCGCGTGACCCGGGTTCGTTTGTCAACGCGGCGGGCTGCGCCAGCGGCGTCACGACGAGCGACACCTGGTCGCCATCGTTGTTCAGTTCAAATTCTCGGCCCTGGGCCTCTAAGGTGGTGACGTAACGATCAACCAAGTCGCCGCCGACCTCCGGCGCAAACTCAACGACGAAGCCGCGCAAGTCGATGGCAGACAACTGCTGCTCGACGTCCTTCGCGGTGCGCACGGTGATTCGGACGGGTTCCTCAAAGGCCTCGCCGGACTCGGTTGTGGGCCGCGTGGTCGCAGCTAGATCGTCCGGCTCGCTCCCGCTCGTTGCCGTCAGGTTTTCGGCTCCGGTGTCGGCGTCCTCGACGGCGACGAGGTTGGCCAGCTCTTGCGTTCCGGGGGTTCGCTCGGTGAGATGCGCCCAGGGGGGCGAGCCTGCGGATACTAACAACCGCAGCAAGGCGTGCACCCCCCGCGGCGCCGTGATGGTCGCGCGCGTTTTGGGCTCGCTCCAATTGATCTGGATTTCCACCTGCGGGCCGTAGGGATCGTTGCAAAGGCCTTCCAGTATGTTGGCCGCGGCGTGTTCATAACCGGCCGCGGCGTCAAACGCCGTGAAGTCGTACTCCTCGGTCGTCAACGGGTTAAGCGGGCTGGCGTGTAGCAGCGCCTTGATTTCGCTGTGGAGCGTGCCGTCGTCAAACGGCAGCTTGCCATTGTCGGCCGAAATGTCCTTGCTGCTG
Organism: Planctomycetales bacterium; assembly: GCA_020427145.1. Classification (GTDB taxonomy): domain Bacteria; phylum Planctomycetota; class Planctomycetia; order Pirellulales; family Lacipirellulaceae. The sequence continues at coordinate 20,537 of JAGQOU010000132.1, forward strand.
AAGTACTTCCCAACCAACTCATGCAGCGAACGGCGTGCGACGATGCGAAACTCGAAATCGGTTTCCGACCAATGAAAATCATGACCAACCAGTGAGGCCGGCAGCGTGTTCTCGTCGCTAACGCCCCGGAGAAACGTCCGCAGCAGCGGCACGTTGAGCGTCTGGCGGTCATAGACCCGTTCGATGGCTCGAGCGTCGCTTGGTCCGTCATCAGCGACGAGCGACGTCGCTTCGCCCGGCTCCACTGCCGCCGTCACGGTCGCCTCAGCCGTCGCTGGCGGCGTGAGCGGCAGCGAGAGCGCCGTCACGACCGCCGCGGTCAACGCCACTACGATCGCTCCCAACGTGCTGCGTGAAACGCGCATCGGTTCATCCTCCAGGTTGAGAATCCGCCGCACGCGCGTTGTGAGCGGGTGGCTGCCCAGGGCCGACGCCGCGGCGAGGGACGCCGGTTGGCGGCGGCGGAGCGTGGCGGCCAGTTCGACCAGCAGGTCGGCGTACGCTTCGGGGCGACCGGTGGCGGCGACCACGGCCGCGTCGCAGCATTGCTCGCGGTCGTGGCGGATCTGCCGACTGGCGAGCCACACGGCCGGGTGGAACCACAGCACGGACTCGATGACGCGCTGTAGCAAATTGACGGCGTTGTCCCAGCGGCGCACGTGGGCCAACTCGTGGGCGAGCGCGAGTTCCAGTTGCTGGACATCCCAGCCGCTGGCGGCGGCCGCTGGCAGCAAAATGAGCGGGCGGACGATCCCCACCAGCACCGGCTGGGCGACCTGCTCGCTGACCGCGATGGCCACCTGCCGTGAGAGTTTCAAGGCGGCGCGCATGCGATTGGCCGCGGCCGCGACGGGGCCGGCGACCAGGGGCGAGCTGGCGGTGCGCAGCCGGCGCGTGCCGGTCAGTCCGGTCGCCAGCCACGCAAACGTGACGAGCGCCCCGGCCAACCACAGCCACGGCAGCAGGGGGGCGATTGCATCAAGCCGCCGGGCGAGGTCGGCCAGCAGGGCGGCGACCAAATCCCCCCGCGCGCCCAGGGAGGGGGCGGGCGAGGGGCGCGCGGCGTCGATTGCCGGCGGCACTGCTTGCCAGATGACCGAATCGGGTGCGGGGGCGTAGGGGGCGTCGTCGCCGACGCCGACGCCGTTGCCGAGCGTGGCCAGGTCGATCGTCGCGGGCGGTTGCACGGCGACGATCGGCGTGTCCTTCAGATCAATCACCACCGGCGGCGGCGCGGGCGCGGACACTGGCGCAACGAAGTCGGCGGCATCGGCCACGATGTCCTCGCTCGACCGACTGGCCACCCAGGCCCCGCACGCCACGGCGGCCAACACGATGGCCGCCAGCGTGGCAAGCGACGCCGCATAGCGCACCGCCGGCGCCGCGCGGCGACAGGCCATCCGCAACACGCCGCCAGCGAGCCCGGCCAGCGCGCCGACCCACAGAAAATGCAGTAGCGACCAACCGACTGTTCGCCAAACGGTTTCGCTAACCAGTGGCAAGTTCATAGCGACGGCCTTTGCAATGAAAGTTGCGTGCGAGTATTTCGTGGGGGGGTGACGGCGGAGGACACGGATTGTTCCACCCCGCGCGTGCCGCGGTCACTTGCCGGGTTTGCGTTTTGTCTTGTCGTTGATCAGCGTGCGCAGCTCGGCCAGTTGGGCGCCGGACAGTGCGCCGCCCTCGACAAGGTGAGCGACCAACCGATCGGCGGCGCCGTCGAACACGCGGTCGACGAGCCGATCGACAATGCGGCGTTCGGTTTTCTCCTGGCTGACTACGGCCGACCACTCGGCTCCGCGGCCGCTGCCGGTCCGTTTCACCAGGCGTTTGTCGGACATCAGCCGCAGCATGGTGGCCACGGTGGTGGTGGCGACTTCGCGGTGGGCGCGCAGCGTTTCGCAGACGGCCGACAGCGACGACGGCCCGGCGGCCCACAGGACGCGCAGGATTTCCAGCTCGCCGTCGGTCGGCTGATCGCTGGGAGGACGCGCCATGGGAACCTCCGTGGGGGGGCGAACAAGGTTGCGCCGCACGTGGTTTGGCGGCGTTGCGACGAATTCTAACGAATTAGAATTACGCGTGTCAAGAAGATTTTCCCGCGGCCTGATCACCGCACGCGCGGGCAGGGGAAAACTCCTAGAATGCTAGCAAGAACCAAAGCGATGGAGCCACAACGGCGCGACGACGCGACGAGCACGGCGCCTGCCATATCACAGGCCATCGTGTTCGTCGCGTCGTCGTGGTTCCACTGCAAGAGAAGAGGATGCGCGGCGTTGGCGGTTCGACGCGAAGGTCACTCAAACCGCAACACGGTGAACGCCGCAGGGTCCTGCAAACCGGGGCGACCTTCCGCCGTGCTCGGCTCGACGCCACCCGGGCCGTGGACCCGTTGCACCGCAATTGCCCACGCCTCGCCAGCGGCCGGCGCTGCGACGGTCAGCGACGACCAGGGGATGGCAGCCTCGGCTTGCCAGCGTTGCCCGTCGCGGCTGGCGGCGACGAACCACTCGGGGTTCCACGAGGCGTCGGTCCACGCGCCCTCGGCCGTGTGGCCGCGGGGGTCGACAACCAGCTCAAACCAAGTGGCGTAGTCGCGATCGACATCCAACAGCAAGCGGACGTGGTCGCCCGTGCGGTCGGCGCTGTCGTGCGTGCGGGGGGGCGCGTCGGCTGGCGATTGGGCGTCCGCGGGTGCGAGCGCGGCGGCGCGAATTGCCACGTAGAGATACTCCGCATCGTGGGCGAGGCGCACTTCGTCGGTCGTTGGTGCGGCGCCCAGCTGCACGATTGTGGCGGCGCGCCAGCAGGCGTCGGCCAAGACGCCGTCGAGCACCGGCGGTTCGGCAGCGGGGCAGGGGACCAACGCCTTGGGCGGCTCGTCGGCGCCGGGGTCGAGCAGCCAGCCCTCCATACGGGCCGCGTCGCCCCAGGGGTCGCCGGGCGGCAGCCGCTTCAACGGGCGCAGCCAACTCAGCGCCGCGTCCGCGGCGCCAATGCGCCGGCCTGCCGCGGCTCGCGCGGTGAGGAGTTGCGGATCGTCGGCCCACTCGGGATGCCGCTGCACCGCTTGATCCATCGCCGAGAGCGCGTAGCGGGCGAATGCGACGCCGACCGAATGCCCGCCCTCGTCAGCGACTTCGTGCGCCGCCGACGCTGGTTGCGCGGCGAAGGCGACTTCACTGCTGCCGTACAACGCGGCGAGCCAGCGCGTCGCGGCGAGGGCTGCCGGCAGGTCGGGGTAGCGCTCCACGATGCTGCGTCGCACCTCGGCCGCCTCGTTGAACTCGCCGGCCGCGGCGCGAACCGTGGCCAGCTCCTCAAACGCGGCGGCGCCTTCTTGCGGGGGCAGGTCCGCCGTCAGTTGCAGCAGTTGCGCCACCAGCGCCGGATCGTTGCGGCGCGTGGCGATCAGTTGCCGCACCAGCCGCACGCGTCCCGCAACGGCGTCGTCGGGCTCGGCGGTCGCGGCGTAAGTCGCGGGCTGAACGCCGCCCGGTTCGCCATGGCACAGGCGCGTGGAACCGAGCGTCGCGACGATTGCTGCGACAAGCCATTGTGTTGTGCGGCGGCGTTCAACGCCCATGTCGTCCTCCGTGAATGAATTGGCAGTCGATTGTACGGCCCGCAACGCCGGGCCCCCAAGGCCAACCGGAGCATTCCCAACCGGCGGCAAAAACGCCCGAAACGGCCTGGTTTTTCCGATTGCAGGGGCGTTTGCGGGCCGTCGTCGCCCTCGGCCGCAAGCTACAGTTAAGCTGCCCGTTGCCCTTGTTCGTCGCCAGGTCGTCCCGGTCATGACCGCTGCCACCACATCGTCGTCGCAACTCGACGAGTTTGCAGCGCGTGCCGGCGCTCTCTATTCGCTGCCCGCGGTGGCGGTGGAAGTGCTGGCGTTGACCGACAATCCGAACGTCGACGTGCGGGCGCTCAAGGAGTGCATCCAGCAAGACCCCGCCCTGACCGTCAAACTGCTGCGGGTGGTCAACAGTTCGTTGTTCGGGCTCAGCCGCGAGGTGGGCGACCTGAACCAGGCGCTGGCGCTGTTGGGCGTCAAGCCGCTGAAGCTGCTGGTGCTGGGCTTCAGTCTGCCGGAGGATCTGCTCGCAGCGGCCTCGCGCGATCAACTGGCCTGGTACTGGCGACACACGCTCGCTCGCGCCGTGGCCGCTCGCGAGATCGCCGAGCAGGTGGCGCACCAGTCGGGCGACGAGGCCTTTCTGGCCGGGCTGCTGCAAGACATCGGCGTGCTGGCGCTGTTGGGCCAACTCGGCCAACCCTACGCCGCATTCCTGCGCGACGCCATCGCCGAGAAAGCCTGCGTGCACCATGTGCAGGTCGACGCGCTGGGGTTCGATCATACGGAACTGTCGGCTCGGTTGCTCGACGACTGGAACATGCCCGAATCGTTGGTTCGCGCGATCGCCGAACCGCGCCGCACGCGGCGACTGGCGACGCTTGCCGGGCCGCACGCGGCGACGGCGCGGACGCTGCATATGGCCGAGCTCACCGCCCAGGTGGTGGCCGACCGACGCTTTGCTGCGCTGGCCGACTTGCTCGAAACCGGTCGCGCGTACTACGGCATGGATCGCGCGCAGATCGACGAGTTGATCGGATCACTTGAGCCAAAGGTCGCTCAACTGGCCGACGTGCTGTCGCTCAATCTGCCGGGCGAGCAGTCCTATGGCGACATTCTCGCGGAGGCGCATCGGCAACTTGTGGCGCTGGCCGAGACGACAGCCGTGGAAATGGCCGCGACCGATCGGGCGCCCGGCGGTGCGAATCACGTCGCGTTGCCCCCCCAAACAACTCAGGCGTTGGGCGACGCCGTCGAACAATATCTCGCGCGGCACGAAGCAGCGGCCAGGGCGATTCATGACGACGCGCCGACGACTGCGGAGCCCCACTCGGTCGGCCGCGCTCGCAGCTGTTCGACCCGCGACGGCGTGAATCTGCTGTTTGACGCCGAGCAGTTGGTCACCCGCATCACGTTGGCCGTGGGGGCCTGCCGGGCGGAGCGACAGGCGCTCAGCATGTTGGCGATTGCGGTGGACGCCCACGACGGCCTGTCGGACGAAGAGCAGCAGCTGGTGCACTCGACAGTGAAACGCGTGTGGCGCAGCTTGGAGATGGGCCATCCGCTGCTGCCCACCGACGATCCGGCGGTCCATTTGGCGTTGCTCGCTGGTTACGAACGCCAGGACAGCGTTCGCCTGGCGGGCGAGGCGCTCGGCGACCTGCGCGACGCGCTGCAGACGCTTGGCGCCGCCGGCCGGTTGCCCGAGTGTCGGACAGCCGCCGGCGTGGCGACGGTGACAACGCCGGCCCGAAATTTTCCGCCGCTGAACCTGCTGGAGACGGCCCTGCGATGCCTGGCGGCGTCGCAACGCAGCGGCGGAGCGACCAAGAGTCTAGAAATCAGCTGACGCGGCCGCACGGCCTCCCGGGCCCTGTGCGCGGCGTTTCTTGCAAACTCGTCATACGCCGCATCTGGCCCGGCCGGGAAGGCCCGGCGCGGGGACGGGCCGCCCTGTCCCCGCGGCGGCAGCGCGGTATGATTTGCGGATGAGCCAGCCTGATTCCGATCCCGCCCCGACCGCCCCGGCCCCGCCTGCCCGCCCGGATTCGCCCGCCCCCACGGCCCTCTCGCCGCAGCAGCGCGAAGCGTATTACGACCCGGCGGTGGCCGATCGCCCCGAACTGCTCGTCTCGGACCTTCACTTCCGGCCGCAGCGCCGCACGCTGTTGCCGATCGTGCTGTTCGTGGCGACCTGCTTGTCGACGTTTTGGGTCGGCTGCACGCATTGGGAACCGCTGGCCCCGCAGTACGCCGGCAGTTGGAACATGGTGGGTCGCACCATCGCCGCCAACTGGGCCATCGGGTTCGACTATATGGCCGCCGTGGTGGCGATCCTGCTGACCCACGAGATGGGCCACTTTTTGCAGACGGTCAAACACCGCATCCCCGCCAGCTATCCGCTGTGCATCCCGGTGCCGTTTACCGCGATCGGCACGATGGGCGCCGTCATCGGCATGGACGGCATGCGCGCCGACCGCCGGCAAATTTTCGACATCGGCATCGCCGGACCGCTGGCTGGTTTGGTGGTCGCCTTTCCCGTGCTGTGGTTGGGCGTCACGCGGCTCGATCTGGGGCAACCTTACGCCGCGGGCGAGATGCAACTCAACTTGCCGTTGGCCGCCCAGTGGATGATGCAGTGGGCCCATCCCAATCAGCCCTGGGCCAACAGCGAGTGGGTCGCCCTGTCACAGCTCAACCCCTACTTCATGGCCGGCTGGGTTGGCATGCTCATCACCGGGCTCAACATGCTGCCGATCAGCCAGCTCGACGGCGGGCACACGATCTACGCCCTGTTCCTGCAGCGGGCCCACACGCTGGCGCGGGTGTTCCTGTCGCTGGCCATCCTCTACGTGGTGGCCAATCTCAACGAAGCGGTCATGTGGACGCCGATGCTGATCCTGGTGATCTTCATGGGCATCCACCACCCCCGCACCGCCAACGACCGCGTCCCGCTGGGCCCGGTCCGCTGGGCGATCGGCCTGGCATCGCTGGTGATCCCGGTGATCTGTTTTCCGCTGCTGGGCGTGCGAACGTAGGTGCGTGAGCCCCGCGGCTGGCCCTGCAGAACCGTTCTTGCTCGCTCCCCCGCCGCGGGGGGCCGGGTGGGGGGCGTTGCCACAAGAGTGAGCTTGAGCGCGCCGCCGCGGAGACAACGCATCTCGGCGCGTCATCACGGCAACAAGCGCGAGGTCTTGGCAGCGCGCTCCGCTGCGCATTTCGCGACGCGTGACAACGAATGGGGCCAGGTTACGCGTGGCTGAAGGCGGCGCAATCGCGGCGTAGGATCCATGCCCCGCCGCTGTCCGAACGTCGTGGGCTATCGCAATCCTTTCGGCGCCGTATGTGCGTTGCTTCAGATAGCTTCCGTGTCCGACTTGCATAATCAGATTTGCAAGCCGGAGACCGTCATTGAAGCGAGGGGCGAGTGTGCGGATCCGCGCACCAACGGGGTTCGGGATGCGTGCAGGCAGCTGTTACTCAAAGTCAAAGAGGGAGACAAACCATGAGGATCATCAAAGAACGAATGCTGGCGGAGTCAATGCCCTACGCCTTGCTTCTGGTCGTGGCTGCGGTCGCTTCGTCCGCCGTGCATGCTCAAGAATACGAGATGACGACCCCGATTGCCCCTGGAGTCGCCGTTCCGGACGAAGTTGAAACGTCAATCGGCACATTGAACCTGCACTACGGGTATCCCGACGACGCGACAACGCAGAAGGTTTACGACAACCTCGACGCGTCCCGCGCCTTGCAAGCCTACCTGCTCGCGATTCCTGTCGTGAACCAGGCGAGTATGCGCGACTCGCTGAAGGAGTTTGGGCCGGTCAATCAAACGGATGTCATCTGGGAAGACCTGGTGGACTCGAAGACCGTGGAACTGACGGCGAATGACAATACCGTCTACAGCTTTGTTTGGCTCGATACGAAGAACGGGCCGTTGGTTGTTGAAATACCTCCCATGGTACTGGGGCTCATTGACGACTTTTGGTATCGCTGGGTGGCGGACGTTGGGATCACCGGCCCTGACCAGGGTAAGGGCGGCAAGTATCTAATTCTGCCTCCGGACTATACGGGTGACGTGCCTGCCGGCTACTACGTCGTGCGTCCAAGCACATATGGCAACTGGATGCCGTTCCGTTCTTTCCTCGTCGACGGATCGACCACGCCTGGCGTCGAGGCGGTGAAGAAGCACCTCAAGATCTATCAACTCTCCGAGAGAGACAATCCGCCTGCGATGAATTTCGTCAATGTCTCGGGCAGGCCCTCAAACTTTGTCGCTCCTGCCGACTACTCGTTCTGGAATCTGTTGAACGAAGTCATCCAAGAAGAACCCAGCCAGGGAAGTAATCCCACCACGTTGGGTCTCTTCGCTTCAATCGGCATCGAAAAGGGCAAGCCCTTTAATCCAGATGAGCGAATGAAGCAAATCCTCGCGGACGCCGCGAAGATCGGTGCTGTGACTGCCCGAGCAATCGCCTTCAAGATTCGCGACGAGGATGCCTATTTCTATCCAAACAGCCCGTGGCGTTTACCCTTCTTTGGCGGATACAAGTTTGAGGATGCTCCCGGCGTAGCGAATCTGGACGGAGCGATCTTCTTTTACTACATCGCCACTGGCGTCACGCCCGCCATGGCGGAAAAAATGGTGGGCAAGGGGTCGCAGTATCCCTGGTGCGTCCAAGATGCAGATGGAAACCCATTTGACGGCGGAAACAACTACAAGCTCCATCTGCCGCCGAATATTCCTGTGAAGGACTTCTGGTCAGTCATCGTCTACGACAATCAGACCCGCTCGATGATTCAGACCAACCAGCGGTTCCCCAGCGTCAGCAGCCAGAACAAGGACCTTCAAGTCAATGCCGATGGTTCGGTTGACGTCTTTTTCGGTCCGAAGTCGCCCGCCGGGAAGGAGGCGAACTGGATCCAGACGATACCCGGCAAGGGTTGGTTCATGATTCTCCGTCTTTACGGCCCCCTCGAACCCTGGTTCGACAAGACATGGCGTCCCGGCGAGATCGAGTTGGTTGAGTAAAGTCACGGGCGACCGACGTTCGAAGAACCCGACCGCCGTCGCTTCCTGGGGCCGACCGGCGCCGGGCGCCGCTGGCGACACGCCAGCTGCGCACGGCGACATTGGCACACTTGCGTTGATAGGCCGGCTTCCTCGCCCGAAGAACCTTGCGCTCCCCCTCGTCGGACTTCTGCACGCGGTTTGGCGCCCTCGGTTCGAGCGGTCGTTGCGAGCGTGATCGGCGCCGACCGGCCCATGAGAATCATTTCGCTGCGCGCAGGCGGAGATAGAGTTGCTGCACGGCGGCCAGGCAGCTTTGTCCGTCGGGCGCCAGGTCGTGGCAGCAGGCCTCGGGCGATTGGCCGCGGGCGACCAGCTCGCGCGTGCGTCGCGGCGCGCCCTCGGCGACGTCGGCGGCCGCGTCGTCGTACGCGTAGCCAAAGCACGCGCAGATTGGCGCGTCGAGGTCCTTGGGGTAAACCGGCTGCGTCAATTCGTCGATCGTGACGACCGCTTCAAACTGGTTGAAGTACGCCACCTCGCACTGTTGATAAGGACAGAACCACCCAAACGCCCCCAGCTTGTGTCGCGCCGCGGCGGCGACGTAGCGATCCAACGGCCCCGACTCGACCGGCGACCCCAGCGACTTGCACCGCGGACAGAAGGCGCGGCCGTCGTCGTCGGGCTCGCGGACGAAGGCTTTGTTCATGGGGGAGAGGTCGGTGGTCAGGCGTCAGGGGGTAGGGGGTAGAGTTGCGAGACGCTCTGCTGCCGGATAAGGATCGACCGCGCCGTAGTGCAAAGTCAAACGCACCGCCACACCCCTCCCTAACCCTCCCCGTCGAGGGGAGGGGACCGGAACGGTGCGGCGCGTTGGGCCGCGTCCGCTCAGGCTGACGACTGATCGCTCCCCTACGCCGGGGCCAGCAGCAGCCGGCCGGGGTTTGCCAGGTAGCCCTTCACGTCGTTCAGGAACCGTGCCGCCGCGGCGCCGTCGACGATGCGGTGGTCGTAGGTGATCGACAGCGGCATCATCAGGCGGGGTTGGAAGCCGCCGTCGATGAACTGCGGCATCATGCGGCTGCGGCCGACCAGCAGGATGGCCGCTTCGGGCGGGTTGATGATCGGCGTCGAGTAGGTGCCGCCGACCGCGCCCAGGTTGCTGATGGTGAACGTCCCGCCGCGCAGGTCGTCGATTCCGAACGTGCCGTCGCGGGCCGCGGCGGCCAGTTCGATCATCTCGCGGGCGACCTGGGGGATGCTCTTGCGATCGGCGTCGCGCAGCACGGGGACGACCAGCCCCTTGGGCGTGTCGACCGCGATGCCCAGGTTGATGTATTCCTTGTAGATGATCTCGTCGCCCGAGTCGCTGACCGAGGCGTTGACGATGGGGTGATGCCGCAGCGCCACCGCGACCGCCTTCACCAAGAACGGCATGGACGTGAGCTTCACGCCCTGCGCGGCGTAGTCGCCGGCGCTGTCTTTGCGCAGGCGCTCGAGTTCGCTGATGTCGACGTCGTCGAAGTTGGTGAGCTGCGGGATCGTGGTGTACGAGGCGAGCATGTTGCGAGCGATGGTCTGCCGCATGCGCGACATCTTCTCGCGCCGCACGGCGCCGTAGGTGTCCGAGTCGGGCGAACCGGGGGGCGTGACGCCCTTGGGGACCCGGGCGGCGGCGTCCTGTTGGGCGCTGCGGACGTGGTTGCGCACGTCGGCTTCGGTGATGCGGCCGCCGTCGCCGCTGGGGCGCACGCGACGCAGATCGACGCCCAACTCGCGGGCCAAACGCCGAACCATCGGCCCCGCCGCGGACGACGCGTGCCCGTCGCCGGGGACGTCTTCCATGGAGACGCCCGATTCGGAGGCGGCGGTCGCGGTCTTGGCGGAGCCATTGGCTGCCGGGGCGGCCGGCCGTGCGGCTGGCGGCGCTGAGCCACCTGCCCA
>JAGQOU010000133.1 GCA_020427145.1 Planctomycetales bacterium
TGGCGATCAAACAGACGCTGTACCGCACCAGCGGCGACAGCCCGATCGTCAAAGCGCTCTCCGCCGCGGCCGAAAACGGCAAGCACGTCACGGCCTTGGTCGAACTGAAGGCCCGCTTTGACGAAGCGAACAACATCAGCTGGTCGCGGCAGATGGAGCGAGCGGGCGTCCACGTGGTGTACGGTTTCATGGACCTGAAGACCCACTGCAAGCTCGCCCTGGTCGTGCGGCAGGAAGCGGGCAAGGTGCGCCGCTACGTGCATCTGGGCACCGGCAACTACAATCCGACCACGGCGCGGTTGTACACCGACGTCGGCCTGTTCACCGCCGACCGGCAAATTGCCGACGACGCCTCGGCGCTGTTCAATTTCCTCACCGGTTACTCTCAGGGCCACGAGTGGAAGAAGCTGGTCGTGGCGCCGATGGATTTGCATCGCCGCACGATCGAACTGATCGACGAGCAGGCCGCCCGGGCTGCGACGGGCAAATCGTCCCGCATCTTCGCCAAGCTCAACTCGCTGGTCGACGTGCCGACGATCGAGGCGCTCTACCGCGCCAGCCAGGCCGGCGTGCCGATCGACCTGGTCATTCGCGGCATCTGTTGCCTGCGGCCTGGCATGCCGGGACTCTCCGAAACCATTCGGGTGCGGAGCATCGTCGACCGTTTCTTGGAGCATAGCCGGATCATGGCGTTCGGCGACGGCCCCAAAGCGGAGGTCTACCTCGGCAGCGCCGACTGGATGCCGCGCAACTTCAATCGGCGGGTCGAGGTGATGTTCCCCGTCGAGGCTCCGGCGCTGCGCGAGCGGGTGCTGGAAGAAATCATTCCGACTTACCTGCGCGACAATCAACGCGCCCGCCTATTGATGCCCGACGGCGCATACGTGCGTGCGGCGGCGTGGCACGACGAAGCCCCGTGTCGGGCCCAGCGAGATCTTCTCGTTTCGCCTGCGGACGGCGCCGCGAACAAGATCGGCGAACCCGCGGTCGTCAAAAAGGGCGAGCCCGCCAAAGAACGAGCCAGCGGCAAGGGAAAAGCCGCCGGATAAACGCCCGGTCGCACGGGCAAACACCCGGAACGGCTACCGCCGCGGCGGCGTCCCCAGCGACGCAACCTTTCGCACTGAGGTCTTAGTTTTCCCGCCCGGACCAAGCCCGCGTTGCGAACGGTTTCAGGCCTGCGACCGCTGGAGCCGCTCTTTCACGCGCGTTGACAAGCGTTTCGCCTTCCGCGACACGTCTTCGCCCGCCTCGTCGGCCGCCACGATCTCGGCAAGGTAGTTGATGTAGTTAATCTGCATGTGATCGGAAAAGTGATCGATCCGCCACTGCCGCACGCCGCGCAGGAAACCACGCAGCCGATCCTTGGTGCGTTGCCAGCCCGTGAGACGCCGCAGCTTGCCGTTGGCGTTGAGATACATCTCCTTGCCGGCGTGTCGATAGCCCATCCACGGCGGCGGCACGCGGGTCACAATGTCGTTGTTGTTCACCCACCGCCAGTGCGGCAACTGCACGTAATTGACGTACGCCTTGTTGCCGACGCGCGGGCTGCCGAACGTATGCAGTCCGGCCGGGTTCGACTCGACGCGCGACAGCTGGCAGCGGCCGGCGCAGATGGCCGCCATGGCGCCCCCCAGCGAATGGCCAGTGAACCACAGCTCCTTGGCGTTGTTCTCCAGCACCTCCTCGACCAGCGGCCACAAGTCGTCGACCTCGCGTTTAAAACCGCGGTGGACCCGGCCGGCGGTCTCGGCCAACGCCATCAGCGCGTTCACGTCGGCCTTGATGTCGTTCCACTCGCGAGCCTCGGTGCCGCGGCAAACGACGATCGTGTCGTGCTCGTTGGAGAAGAAATACGCCTGGGCGCCGTCGCGATCGAGATAGCGCACGTTGGGCAGCCCAATTTCCGCACCCAGCCGCACGGCGATCGGCTCGACGTAGTACGAGATGTCGGCCAATTCGGCCAGCAGCAGCGCCTGCCGCCAGAAGGACAGATCTTGCAGCGGACCGGTCAGCGGCGTGCTGCGCCATCGATGCGGCAGCTCGTCGCCCTCCATTTCCACAGGCCGCTCGGGCGGACGGATTTGCTTGGTCAACACTCCCATCGCAAAGTGCTCCTACACCGTGGCGAAAAGAACTTGGCCGAAGCGGCGATTGTAGACGATCAGTGCGCAGGCGCGAACGGTTTGCCGAGCGGCGCCCGTTGGCCGCGAAGCGGGAACGCGAGGCTCTGCCGAGCCCGGGCAATTGTATCGGAGCCATTGCTCGCCGGAGGCTCGCACTCCCGGTTGGGACAGGACCCCGCGTCACTCCGCGGTGGCGCGCTTCAACAAGTCGTCCCAAAACGGACGCGCGGCGGTCACGTCGGCTTGCACGGCCGGCTGGTCTGCGAATTCCGAGGCGAGCTCGTCGAGCCAGACGCGAAAGTATTCCACCGCCTGGCGGCTGACGCGACGCTGATAGTCTTGCTCGACGAAATACGCCCCCGAGGTGGCGTACTGATACTGCTGGTCGTCGTCGGTGACCGCCCGCACGAGAAACCACCCGCTGCCGTCGAACGGCACTTCGGGCAGACGGCCGGCGGCCTGCGCCAGCTCGTCCAGCCGCACGGTGTGCAGCACCTGGCCGTTCTTAATGATCTCGAGATATTCGATGTGCGTCTGCGCGTAGAACGCCAGGTTCAGCCCGATCTGAAAGCTTCGCTGTTCGCCCCGTTCCAGAGAAAACACGTGCCCGGGCGGCTCGCCCGCAACGGTGGTTCGCAACAGCGGTCCGTTGGTTACGCTCACCTGCCCGGCGCGCAGCCCCGCGAGCCATGTCTCGGGGGTGAAGACGTCGCCGCAGTACACATAAACGCGATTGGCGCCCAGCGGCTCGTCGCTCTCGCCCGCCGCCGACCCGGCAGCCGGGGCGATTCGCAGACCGCACTCAAGTAGCTGATGGTAGACCGACTCGGCGTAGCGCCCCGGGCCCTGCTTGCCGGGAAAGAACGTACGGTCCACCGGTCGCGTCATCCCCGGCTGGTTCGCGCCGCTGCGCTGCTTCGGCGTCGGGTGCATGATCTCGATCGCGTCGAGCCGCCCCGAAGCGACCCACAGCGGCAGGTCCCAGGCAGTCGCTTGCCGGGCGACCGTGAGGGCTCCCGTCTCCCGCGCCGCCGTCAGCGCCGCGACCGTCGAATCGTCGGCGTTCCACTGACACGGGTCGAACGGCGGATCGCCGCCGATAACCAGCAGTCCGCCGCCGCGGCGCTCGTCGAGCGCTGCCAACAAGCCGGCGGCTCCCTCGGCTGACTTCACGCGCTGGCAGCGGCCGCGATCGTTCACCACCGCCGTGACCGGCGCCACGTCGACGCCGCGCGCGGCCATCACGGTGGCGAGCCCCTCGGCGGGCAAACGCACGTCCAAGTCGCCGGCGAACCAACCTTCGCGCCGCATGTCGACGCGACGGACCATGGCAATTTCCTTGCCGTCGTCCGCCCCGCGCGCGATCTCCAGCGACTGCGGCTGCGTAAAGAACGTCTGGTACTCCGGCCCGGCTTCCAGTAGCAGCGAGTACTTGCCCCGCCGCAGTTCCAGCGTCGTTTCGCCGGTGAAGTACACGCCGTCGGCGGCGACCACCGCCCCCTCCGGCCGCAGTCTCACCAACCGGTCGCGCGCATCACGCAGCTCGAGCCGCACGGCCAGCGGCGTCCCCGTGGCTTGGTCGACGACGGTGAGCTTCAGCCGCCCATCGACGCGGGCGGCGCGGGCGGGCAGGGCAGCCAGCACGAGCAGCCCCGTGACGAGAGCGGCGCGTCGGAGCTGGACGGTCGGGCGGGACGGGAACGGCATAGCGGGGGGATCGCAGCAAGGAATTCGGCGGGATTCTGCGTCGAATTCAAGTGTAGCATGCGCCGCCGCTGGCCCGCAGATCCCGCGGGCCGTGGCAATCCGCTCCGGAGAGCAGCAGCGGCTGCGCAATTGGCCGCCGCCAACGACCAGAAACCGCCTGGGTACCACCGCGGGCGCGTCTCGGTAAAATGAAGCTCCGCGATCTCAAGACAATTCCCACGAAAACCCCCGTCGCCCGCTGGGCGCCACTCAATCGCATATGCCCGCTGACTACTACGACACGCTGGAAGTTTCGCGCACCGCATCGGCGGACGAGATCCGCACGGCGTATCGGAAGTTGGCGCGCAAGCATCACCCGGACCTCAACCCCGACGACCCGCAAGCGAAAGCGAAGTTTCAGGAAGTGCAGGGGGCTTTCGACGTGCTGAACGATCCCAAGAAGCGGGAGCTGTACGACCGGTTCGGCGCCGACTACGAGCGCGTTGGCGCCGGCGGCGGAGGCGGGCCTCATCCGTGGGCTGGCGGCGGACCGCGTGGCGGGCCGGGCGGGTTTGACGTCAACTTCGAGGATCTCTTCGGAGCGGGCGGAGGCGGCGCGGGCGGAGGCGGGTTCGCCGACCTGTTTCGGCAGTTCGGCGGAGGACGCGCGGGCCGCGCCGGCAAACGAAGCGCTGCAATGCGCGGCGACGATCTCGAACATGAACTGACCGTCCCCTTCAACACGGCGGTGCTCGGGGGCGAAGCGAGCGTCGCCGTTCAACGCCCCGATGGTAAACACGAAACCATCACGGCGAAGATCCCCGCCGGGATCGACGACGGGCAGAAGATTCGCCTGCGCGGCCAGGGCGAGTCCGGCGTGGCCGGCGGCCCCGCGGGCGATTTGTTGATCACGGTGCGCGTGGCCCCGCATCCGCACTTTCGCCGCCAAGGAAAGCGGCTCGACGTGCGCGTGCCGATCACCCTGGCCGAAGCGCTCGCCGGCGCCAAGATCGACGTGCCCACGCCGCACGGGACCATCACGCTCACCGCGCCGCCGGGCGCCTCCAGCGGGCAGAAACTGCGCGTGAAGGGCCACGGCGTCAAACCCCGCGACGGGGCCCCCGGCGACCTGTTTGCCGAGCTCATGATCGTGATCCCCAAAGGGCTCAGCGACGACGACCGCACGCAGATGGCCGAGATCGCGGCGAAGTACAAGCAGGACGTCCGCGGTGACTTGCGGTGGTAAGCGGCGGCGAATCGCGCGACCGCCAACGCGAACTGAACCTTGACCGAACGCTCGCCATCAGAGGGCGACATCGCCTGTGATCATGTCATCCTGCCCACTGAGCGTCCTCGCCGCAGGCGAAAAGGTCCCGGAGCCGCAGCGGACGATTCTGCTGATGGCCCTATTGGGCATCGTGCTGCTGGGGCTGTTTCTGGTGGTCGTGATCCTGCTGGGCGGCAACTGGGTGCGGCGAATTGGTTCGTACCGTCGCGGTCCTGCGATCCCGCCGGACCGAGAACCGCTAAACCGCCGCGACCGCGACGATGCGTCTCGTGCCGAGACCGGCGACGCAATCGTCATTCTGGACGATCCGCCGCTCGACGGCGACAGCCAGCACGACACGCACAATGATCGCCGCGACGGCCTCGGCGAGACGCGCGTCGATTGACCTCGTCACTCACCACATCATCCCGTTGGCATTTGTGTCTCAATTTCCCAAGACCGCGCGGCTGTTGAAGTCGGCAGAATTCGACCGCGTCTTCAAACGACGACGGTCGCGCGGCGACGGCGTGCTGGTCGTGTACGCCGGCGAAAACGACCTCGGCGCCCCGCGGCTGGGGTTGGTCGTCTCGCGCAAGGCGGGCAACGCGGTGGTTCGCAATCGTTGGAAACGCTGCCTGCGTGAAGCATTTCGGCTTAGCCAGCACGAGTTGCCTGCGGTGGACCTGGTCGTGTTACCACGACCGCAAGCGGTCCCGACAATGCCGTTGGTGCGGAAGTCGCTCCTGCGGTTGGCCCACGAGGCGGCGGCGCTAGTGACCAAGGGCCGGGGGGAGAAGCGGCCATGAGTCGCCTGCTGGCCGCTGCCGCCCGCTTGCCGGCGGCGGTGCTGATCGCCCTGGTGCGGTGCTATCAGTGGGGCGTCAGCCCGTGGCTGGGCCCGCGGTGCCGCTATCAACCCACGTGCAGCCAATACTGTATCGAGGCGGTTCGCAAGTATGGCGCCGTACGGGGCGGCTGGCGGGGTTTGCGCCGCATCTGCCGCTGTCACCCCTGGGGCGGCAGCGGCTACGACCCGCCCTGACGGGGCGCTGAGCATCGACGCACCGGGCGCCAGCACGTCTTCGCCTCATGGCAATTCCGCACGGCAGTTTCGGGAGTGCGAGGCTCTGCCGAG
>JAGQOU010000134.1 GCA_020427145.1 Planctomycetales bacterium
TTCAACGTCGGACTCAACCTGGGCCGCATGGCGGGCGCCGGCGTGCCGGGGCACTTGCACTGGCATCTCGTGCCGCGGTGGTCGGGGGACAACAACTTCATGCCCGTCGCGGCCGGGGTGCGGATGATTCCCCAGTCGCTCGACGAACTGTGGACGGCGCTCACCGGCGGCGAAACATCGTGACGCACGACGATCGGCCAGCCTGGATTCAGCGCGAAGCCTTGCTGCTCGCCCCGTACGCCATGTCCGCGGCTGCGACGGCGGGGCGCGTCCACCCGGAACCGGCGCACTCGTACCGCAATCCCTACCAGCGCGATCGCGATCGCATCGTCCACTCCAGCGCGTTTCGCCGGTTGGCTCACACCACGCAGGTGTTCACCGGAGAGATGGGCGACTACCACCGCTCGCGGTTGACCCACACGCTGGAGGTGGCGTCGATCGCGCGCACGGTCGCCCGCACGCTGCGGCTGAACGAGGATCTCGCCGAGGCGCTCGCCCTGGCGCACGACATGGGTCATCCGCCGTTTGGGCACGCGGGGGAGGATGTGCTCGATGACTGTCTGGCCGATCACGGCGGGTTCAACCACAACCGCCAGGGCCTGCGGATCGTCGAACTGCTGGAGCGGCGCTACCCGGAATTCCCGGGGCTCAATCTTTCGCTGGAGGTGCTCGACGGTCAGCGCACCCGCGCCGAGAAGTCCCGCAGCGACTCGCACGCGCCGGCGCCGCTGTTGGAATGCCAGGCGGTGGACGCGGCCGACAGCGTGGCCTACGACGCCCACGACGCGGACGACGCGGTGGAGTTGGGCCTGCTGGAGCTTGGCGCCCTGGAAGAGATCGAACTGTGGCGGCAGGCCGGCCGCCGGGCGCGGGCCCGCTACGCGGCGCTCGACGAGCCGCAGTTCCGCCGGGCGGCCGTCCACGAGTTGATCGACCTGTTGGTCGGCGATCTGCTCTCGATGAGCGCCAAACGGATCGATGAGGCCGACTTTGCCGATGTCGACGACGTGCGCGTTCGCGGCGCCGGTGCGGTGGGCCTCTCGGCGGAACTCGCCCAGCAGAAGGCGGCGCTGGAAAAGCTGCTCTTCGCCCAGGTGTATCGCCACCCGGTCGTGGTCGAGCAACGAACCCACGCGGGAGACGCCCTGCGGGAGATGTTTTCCTTCTATGCGGCCCGTCCCGAGCGACTTCCCACGCGGCTCGACGTGGTGGCGACCACCGAGGGCGCCCCGCGGGCGGCGGCCGATTTTCTGGCAGGGCTCACCGATCGCGGGGCCCTGGAGGAAGCTCGCCAGCTGCGGGCGGGCGGCTGACGGGGCGACGCGGAGCGGGTTCTCACGCCGTTTTCAGCCGCAATGGCGTCGCGGGCTGGCGCTGGTAGAATTGAGTATTCGCCTGCCACTGTCCTTCCTCCTTGCGGCTTGCCCATGGCCCTTGTGATTCTCCGCACGGTCTTCCTGCTCATCGCGGCGGGGGTGGGCGCGCAGATTGCTCAGTCAGAGCTGCTGCAAGGCACGCCCGACGCGGTGCCCCCGCTGGTCTTCGGGGGCATCTTGCTCTTGGCCGTGGGCGTCATTGCGCTGGACGTGCTGCTCCGGCAGAAGCGGCTCGATACGATCACCGCCGTTTACTTCGGCTTGATCATCGGCCTGTTTCTCACCTACATCCTCAAAGTGGCGTTCAGCACGACGCTCAGCCCCGAGTCGCCCTACACGGCGTGGGCGCTGCTGATCCTGGGCATGGTGCTGTGCTACACGTGCATCAGCATCCTGCTGCAAACCAAGGACGACTTCCGGTTCATCATTCCCTACGTGGAATTCGCCAAAGAGGTGAAGGGGCTCAAGCCCTACGTGCTCGACACGAGCGTGGTGATCGACGGCCGCATTGCCGACGTGGTCGAGACGCGCATCATCGACAATCAGCTGATCATGCCGCAGTTTGCGATCGCCGAGTTGCAGGGGATCGCCGACAGCAGCGACAAGCTCAAGCGGGGCCGCGGCCGCCGCGGGCTCGATATTCTCAACCGCCTGCGCAGCGATCCGAAGGTCGACCTGGTGGTGTACGACCGCGACTTGCCGGAGTTCGCCGGCCAGCCGGTCGACCAGAAGCTGGTGCTGCTGGCCAAGCACCTCGACGGCAAGGTGGTCACCAACGACTACAACCTCAACAAGGTCGCCAAGCTGCACAGCGTGGGGGTCATCAATCTCAACGATCTGTCCAACGCGCTGAAGCCGATTTTTCTACCCGGCGAACCGATCACCGTGCGGATCATCAAGGCGGGCGAGGAGCACGGCCAGGGCGTCGGCTACCTGGAGGACGGCACGATGGTCGTCGTCGAGGGGGGCCGCGATCACGTCAACCACAACATTGCCGGGGTCGTGACCAGCGTGCTGCAGACCAGCGCGGGGCGAATGGTGTTCGCCCGGTTCGAGCGTCCCGTGGCCGAAAACAACGGCGATAACTCGTAGCGCACAGTGCGGCGGTCGACGCGCGGCGAGCGGCGGCTTACGACGCCAGGGCCTTCGGCGCGGCGGCGCGTTTCTCGATCCGCTGCGCGGCGTACAGGGTTGCGACCAAGGCGCCGACGTAGCAGACGTCGCCGGCGAGCATCGTGCGGAAGAAGGGCACGCCCGCAGCGTAGCACTCGGCGAGCCCGGCGGCGGTCATGGGGTAGTGCCCCTGAAACGCCCACACGACGAGGTTGGTGACGACAAAAAACGCGGTGGCGGGAACCAGCCCGGTGGCGACCCAGCAGGCGGCGCGGCGCCAACCGTCGTGACGCGCAGCGAGCCGACCCAACATCAGCGGCAGCAGCATCATGACATGCACGCTCGCCTGCACCGCAACGCTGTCGTGCGAACGCAGGCAGAGGTCGGAGACCACCAACGTGGTGACCGGCACGAGCAACGCCGGCAACCAGTTGCGGAAGTAGAAGCCCGCCATCGCGGCAATCGCCGCCAAGGGGGTGAAGTTCCAAGTGGGTTGCGCCCAGCGGCCGACGATCCCCAGGATCACCAGCAGGGCAAACACCAACAGATCGCGCACGGCCGCTCGATTCACAGCAACAACTCCCAGTGTTCGGCCGCCCCGACGGGACGGCGAGGCGGCAAGAATTTCGAACCGCCGATTCTACCGTTCGGGGGCGAATCTCCACAAGATGCGGTCTCCGGCTTCGATGGCGTGCGCGCCCATGCTCTCGTTGATTGGTTCGTCGTTGACCAGAATTTGCCAATAGCGGCCCCCGGCGCCTTCGCTTTCGACCCCTTCCAACGCGGTGACAAAGGCCGCAGCGCCCTCGCCCTGCTGCACATACGCGATCCCCGGGCGGAACGCGCGAGCCGCCTGCATCGCGTCGGCGATGGTCGCGCCGCTGTGCCATGGCAGGGCGTCGAATTGCCGTCGGGCGCCGTTGCCGAAGTCGATCGTCAGGCTCACCGTCGCGCCGGTCGGCCGCGGCGTCGGGGTCCACGCTTCGGCGGCCAGTTGGCCGTGCGGGGGCGAACTGTCGCCCGGGGGCTGGTCATTCCGCTGTATCCAGCCGATGGTTGCAATCACCCCCACCAGCGCCGCCAACAGCGCCGGCAGGGCCCATCCGCCGCCGTCGCGACCGGCGCGGATCGCCCCCGCCGAGAGTTTGTCGTCTGGGCTCGCTTGGTCGCTCGTCATAAGATACCAGCATAGTGCGAGCGGCCTCGCTGCCTACCACCGCGGCGAGGGCCCGGCTTGCTTCTCGTCCGCTGCCACAGCGTGAGGCGCGCTGCCATGTCCGACTCGGCGATTCTTTCGCTCGATTTTCCCGAGCCCGACGTCGCGGTGCTGTCGATCAACGACCGCGACAAGGGCGCCAACGTGCTGATGCGCGCCGTGATGGCGGCAATCGGCGAGCATCTGACCGAGCTGTCCCAGCGGTCCGATTTGGCCGGGCTGGTGATTCGCTCCACCAAACCCGGCAGCTTCATCGCCGGGGCCGACCTGCGGGAGTTCGCCGCCAGCATCGACGAGTCGCCGGCCGCCGTGCAGGAGCTTTCGCGACAAGGCCACAAGCTGTTCGGCCAACTCGCCGCGGCGCCTTTCGTGACCATCGCGGCGATCGAGGGCTCTTGCCTCGGCGGCGGCGCCGAACTGGCGGTCTGGTGCGACCGGCGGATCATGGTGCGCAACGAGCGCACGAGCTTCGGCTTTCCGGAAGTGAAGCTGGGGCTCTATCCGGGCTGGGGCGGCACGGCGCGCACGCCGCGCATTGTAGGGCTCACCAACGCGCTGGAACTGGTCACCGGCGGCGAGACGATCGACCCTGCCGCGGCGTGGGCGATGGGGCTTGTCACCGACCTGGTCGACCCGCCGAGCGGCGACCCGACTGCCGCAGAGCCGTTGCTGGCCGCGGCGATCCGTCTGATCCGCGCCGAGCAAACATCGGGCGACTATCTGGCCGACCGCACGCGGTGGTCCGAGTCGCTGGGCATGAGCGACACCGAACTGGCGTTTCTCGCCGCGACGGCCAGCGCGTACATCCAAGGCAAGACCGGCGGCCACTACCCGGCGCCGGTGGCGGCGTTGGAGGTGATGGTTGGCGCCGCGGGGCTCGACCTCGCCGAGGCCTGCGACTTGGAGGCCGAGTCGTTCGGGCAGCTCTGGGGTTCGCCGGTCAACCGCGCGCTGCTCAACGTGTTCTTTCTGCAGGATGGCGCCAAACGCCGAGCGAGCCAGGCGGCCGCGCAGGCTCCCCGCGCGGTGCAGTCGGCCGCCGTGGTTGGCGCCGGGGTGATGGGCCAGGGAATCGCCGCCGCCAACGCCAAACGGGGGCTGCCCGTCGCCTTAGCCGATACGACGCCCGAGGCCGTCGCCCGCGGCGTGAGCGCAGTGGTCGCCGAGGCGAGCTACAGCCGCCGCCTCAAGGGGCCCGATCCCGAGCGGGCGTTGGAGATCGTAGCGTTGGTCAACGGCACGGTCGACGACGACGAGATTGCCGCCGCGGACTTTGTGACCGAAGCGATCTACGAAAATGCCGACGCCAAGCGGGCGCTGTACGCGCGGCTGGAGCCGAAGCTCGCCGACCACGCCATCTTGGGCAGCAACACGTCGACCATTCCCATCGCCGAGTTGGCGGCGGGGCTCGCGCATCCCGAGCGGTTCTGCGGGCTGCATTTCTTCAACCCGGTGCGGCGGATGCCGCTGGTCGAGGTGATCCGCGGGCCGCAGACCTCCGACGGCGCCATCGCCACCGCGGTGTCCTACGCGCTGCGATTGGGGAAGAGCCCGATCGTCGTGCAGGACGGCCCCGGCTTCGTGGTCAACCGCGTGTTGTTCCCCTACATGAGCGAAGCCCTGGTGCTGCTGACCGAAGGGGCGTCGATCAAGCAGGTCGAGCGCGCGGCGACAAACTTCGGCATGCCGATGGGACCGATCGAGCTGTACGACACGGTGGGGCTCGACGTGGCGCTGCATGCGGGCGAGGTGATGCAAGCGGCGTTTCCTGATCGCTACGCACCGTCGCCGTTGCTGGCCGCACTGGTCGCCGCGGGGCGAACCGGCAAGAAAGCGGGCCGCGGGTTCTTCGACTACTCCGGCAAGAAACGCGACAAGCCGCTGCCCAGCGACGAAGTGGACGAGCTGCTCGACGCGCATCGCAAGTCGCCGCGCAAGATTCCGCACGACGAGGCGGCCGATCGGCTCATCCTGCCGATGCTGCTGGAGGCGACGCGAATTCTCGAAGAGCAGATCGTCGCCACGCCGGACGATCTCGACCTTGCGCTGATCTACGGCATCGGCTTTCCCCCATTCCGCGGCGGGTTGCTGTTCTGGGCCGACGCGGTGGGCGCCGACGAGATTGTCGAAAAACTTCGGCAGTACCAACAGCTCGGTCCGCGTTTCGCGCCGACGACCCTGTTGGAGCGCGCCGCGAAATCGGGCAAGCGACTTTCAAACTCTTCGTTGTGAACTAAAAGAGTCAATCGTGGCGAACCAATCCCTGCGAGTCGATCTATGAAGACGCCTGTCATTGTTGACGCTTGTCGCACGCCGATTGGCCGGTCGCATCCTGAGCGGGGCGTCTTTCGCGACGTGCGCGGCGACGATCTGGCTGCGCTGGTGATTCGTGCGCTGGTGGAGCGCACCGGCGTCGATCCTGCGGCGATTGAGGACGTGCTGGTCGGCTGCACGCAACAGCGCGACGAGCAGGGTTTCAACGTCGGCCGCATGGCGTCGCTCTTGGCCGGGTTGCCCCACGAGGCGGCGGGGGCCGCGATCAACCGGCTCTGCGGCAGCAGCCTGCAGGCGCTCGCCCAGGCTAGTCACGCGATCATCGCTGGCGCCGAGGACGTGCATGTGGTCGCGGGGGTGGAGCACATGCAGCATTTGCCCATGGACGCCGGGGCCGACACGATCAATCCCAAGCTGTTTCACACGACCAGCAAGGGAGCGATGATGATGGGGCTCACCGCGGAGTTTCTGGCCCAGTCGCAGGGGATCAGCCGCGAGGAGCAGGATCTGTTTGCGTTGGGCAGCCACCAGAAGGCGGCCGCCGCGACCGCCGCGGGCGAGTTCCACGGAGAGATCGTCCCCGCCTGGGGCCGCAACGAAGCGGGCGAGCGCACGCTCATTAAGTCCGACCAGTGCATTCGCCCCGACGCGAGCATCGCAGCGCTGGCCGAGCTGTCCCCTGCGTTCATGCCGCAAATTGGCACCGTGACCGCGGGCAACAGCAGCCCGCTGAACGACGGCGCCGCGGCGCTGTTGGTGATGAGCAACGAGCGCGCCGGCGAGTTGAAGCTCTCGCCGCTAGCCAAAGTGTGCGCCACGGCGGTCGCGGGGGTCGACCCGGCGGTGATGGGCACGGGACCGGTCCCCGCGGTGCAGAAGGCGCTGAAGCGCGCCGGCATGTCGCTGGCCGACATCGACCTGATCGAACTGAACGAAGCGTTTGCCGCGCAGGCGCTGGCCTGCATCCAAATGCTGGAACTGGACGCCGAGCGGGTGAACGTCCACGGCGGGGCGATCGCGCTAGGCCACCCGCTGGGCGCCAGCGGAGCGCGGATCGTCACGACGCTGCTCCACGCCATGATCGCCCGCAACGCGGCCGTGGGACTGGCCACGATGTGCGTGGGGATGGGCCAGGGCGTGGCGGTGGTGATCGAGCGGGTGTAAGCGGGTGTAATAGGTGCAATGAAAGTGTTCGAACTGCCGCGTGGAGAATGCCGATGAACGACGAGTCTGCAAACCACCCTCCGCTGACCGCCATCAGTCGCCTGTTTCACTACGCCGGCATCTACGGCCTGATCGTCCTGTTGCCGCAATATTTTCTGGAGGGGCGGCTGGGGCGCGAATTTCCGCCGCCGACCAATCACCCCGAGCACTTCTACGGCTTCGTCGGCGTCGCCGCGGCGTGGCAAGTGGCGTTTCTCATCATCGCCCGCGACCCCGTGCGGTATCGGCCGATGATGCTCGCGGGGAGCTTGGAGAAATTCGGCTTCGGCATCCCCGCGGTCGTGTTGTTTTTGCAAGGGAGGTTGGCCGGCGGCGTGCTGCCCTTTGCCTTGGTCGACTTGGTCATGGGCACGGCGTTTGTGGCCGCGTGGCGGGCGACCGACGGGCGCGCAGGGCGGCCGCAACGCTCAGCCGACGCGGATGGGCCTTCGTAGCCGACATTCTCACGGAATAAGATTTGGCGATCCGGTTCGAAAGCATGGCGTCGCACATCACCACGGCCACGGCCAAGGCATTGGTCGCGGCGGCCGTGATGGCGTGGGTCGCCATCGCCTCGCCGCTCGTCGCAGCGAGCTTCCAGCCGGCGGAGATCGTCGTTGTCGACTCTCAAAACAAGTGGCCGGTGCCGCTAGTTCAGTTGCGCACGACTCATGGCGTGGTCTTCGCAACCGACAACAATGGCGTCATCGCCGTAGACGCGCCGGAACTCCTGGGGCGCGAGGTTTGGTTTCATATTGAGGGTAACGGCTACGGAGTGAAGGCCGACGGGTTTGGCTACCGGGGGCGTCGGCTGACATTGCGCCCCGGGCGGCGAACGGTGGTGGAGGTCGACCGGCAACTGCCCGGCAAGCGAATTGGTCGCCTGACCGGCGCGGGGCTGTTTGGCGAGAGCCAGCAACTGGGCCGCGAGCGCGACTGGCGCGAATCGGGCGTCTTCGGCTGCGACAGCGTGCAAACGGCCGTTTATCGCAACCGCCTGTTCTGGCTCTGGGGCGATACGACGCTCCCCGGTTACCCGTTGGGCATTTTCAACGTTTCGGGGGCGACCACGCCGCTCGCTCCGCGCGACGATTGGCGGCCGCCGCTGCGGCTGGGGGCTGAGTACCGTTACTTTCGCAACAAGCAGGGGGCCCCGCGCGGCATCGCCGACATCTCCGGCGACGGGCCGACCTGGCTGTGGGGTCTTGTGGCGCTCCCCGACGAGAACGGCGCAGAGCGATTAGCCGCCTGCTATGAAAAAGTCCGCAGCGGCGCGAAGTCCTATGAAACGGGACTGTGCCTGTGGAACGACCAACGGGAGATGTTCGAGCGAGTCGCAAAACTGTGGACGCGCACCGAGGACGACGAGCGCGTCCCCGTGAGGCCGACGGGCCATGCGGTGCTACATACCGACGCGAACGGCGAACGCTGGGTGCTGTTCGGCGACCCGTTCCCGTATATGAAATGCCGGGCGACGCTGTCGGCGTGGCAGGATCGTGAATCGTGGACGTTGCTGCAGCCGCAACGCGAAGTGCGGGTCGCCGGCGAAGACCGCGCGATCAGCCCGCACCGTGGCGCGTTCGCCTTCAACAGGTCGCGCGGCCGCTGGGTCGCCGTGTTCACAGAACGATTGGGCAGGTCGTCCGCGTTCGGCGAAATTTGGTACTGCGAAGCCGACAAGCCGACCGGCCCCTGGGGGCCCGCGGTGCAGGTGGTCACGCACGACAACTATTCGTTCTACAACGCGGCGCTGCACCCCGAGCTGACCCCGGCGGACTCGTCGGTGCTATTGTTTGAAGGTACCTACACCAGCACGTTTGCCGACCACGCGGCAAAGACGCCGCGGCACGACTACAACCAGGTGTTGTACCGGCTGGATCTGGACGATCCGCAACTGAAGCCGGCGCAAGGCCCGGCGGAGTGACGGCGAAATGACCGCGGCCGCAGCGTGGCAACAAGAGAGGCGGCGCCGATTCAATCGGCGCCGCCCCAAGCTCTCTGTCAGAGTCGAGCGTTGACCGAGCGAACGACTAGATCAGAGATCGCCGGCGCAATGCAGCGATGGCACAAACGCCCATGCCCGCCAGCGCCAACGACAGCGGTTCGGGAACAACGGCGCGCACGGTGGTGTGCACCCCAGCGGCAATGGCCTGGGACACGGCGTTGAAGACGTTGCCATCCGAGCCGCTGGCCCACGCCGGCGTGTCGCCCGGGTCGTATGTCCCCGTCGCCAGTTCGACGCCGCCGGTGAAGGAGCCCAGGTCGGGATTCGGCGCAAGGACCATCAGTTGCGGGTCGTCGACGTAGGTCGATCCGTAGCTGCCGCCGATGACGCCGACATCGAGCGTGGGATCGCTCAGGTCGTCGCCCTGCACGATTTCCAAAGTCAGGCCAAAAACAGCGGACGTCTCAACTTCAAAACCAGCTGGCGTCAGAAAACCGGTCCCCGGATCGAAGTTGAGCGAATCGTCGAGAAGATGCAGAACCACGCTGGCAATTCCGCTTTCGTCTGCCTTGGCGACCACGGTCCACGTGCCGCCGGAGTTGAGGTCGCCTTTCACTGTGGGATCAAGATTCAGACTCAGCCAAATATTGGCTGCATCGGCGCGCAGGCTCGCGCCGCAGAGGGCCAGACACGCAACAGCGCATGTCAAACAGATTGTGCGTCTCATGAGATCTTCTCGCAAATAAAAAGGAGGAATGAACGCAACCGCTGGCCTGCCGGTTGTGCAAACAGAAACCGCATGAAGCCAATGCCCCACTAGCTTACTGAACGCCGGATGCGGCCCGCAACATATTTACTGGCCGAGTTCCTGAGAATCTGTTGCGGCCATTCTGCAAGAACCTGTGAGGACGCCACGACGACAGCAAGCAATGCCGAGAAGACGCCGTCGTTTTGCGCAGGACTATGCCGTGCTGTGCGGAATCGCCCAACATTCGCGCGAGTACGTTGCACGCCTTCATCGAACCCCGCCGAGACACGGCGGGGCACGCTCAGCGGCTACAGGGCCGAGGCTCTACGTGGCCGAAGTCTCTCCGTGACTTGGCCTGCCATTCGCGGAAAGGTCAATCGACATCTGCCGCAGCCATCGACCCGTGTAGCTCGCTTCGCACGCAGCGACTTCCTCTGGCGTGCCAGCGACCAAGATTTCGCCGCCGCCGGCGCCCCCCTCGGGACCCAGGTCGATCACCCAGTCGGCGCACTTGATCACTTCCAAGTGATGCTCGATCACCACGACCGAATGCCCCAGGTCGACCAGCTTCTGCAGCACCGCGAGCAACCGGCCGACGTCGTCGGTGTGCAGGCCGGTGGTCGGCTCGTCGAGAATGTACAAGGTCTTGCCGCTTGCCGGGCGGCCGAGTTCTGCGGCCAGTTTGATGCGTTGCGCCTCGCCGCCCGAGAGGGTCGTGCTCCGCTGCCCGAGCGTCAGATACCCCAACCCCACGTCGCGCAGGCTGGTCACGATGCTGTGAATCGCGGCGTGGTTCTCGAAAAACTCGACCGCCTCGTCGACGCTCATCGACAGCACGTCGGCGATCGATTTGTCC
>JAGQOU010000135.1 GCA_020427145.1 Planctomycetales bacterium
GACAGTTTTGGTAGGATTGAACGGCACGACGGGCGAAAAAGCAACTGACATTCCCAAACCGAGGGCGCCAGATGGATTGCCGGGTACTGACTTCTGCACCGCGACCTTCTGCGACGCGGCGACGACAGGGCGGTCTATCTTGGCGCTGCTGCGGGCTGGCGCTCTTGGGCGTCGTGATGTTCGGCAGCGCCGCCGCCGGCGAGCCCATCGATCGCCGGGCGGTCGTCACGCGGCACAACGTCGTGTATCGCCACGCGGCGGCGGAAAACTTCTTGCAGGTCGGCAATGGCGAGTTCGCCTTTTCGATGGATGTCACCGGTTTGCAGACGATCGACCGGGAGTTCGAACCGGCGATCCCGCTGCACACCATGTCCAACCGCGCGTGGCACCGGTTTCCCAATCGCGAAGGGTACCAGTACAGTCAAACGCTCAGCGAGTTCGCGGTCGGCGATCGCATGGTCACCTACGCCGATCGCCAGGGGACGCCGGCAGGCGAATACTTTCGGGCCAACCCCCACCGGGCGAATCTCGCCCGCATCGGTCTGTGGTGGGAAGGCCAGGCGATCGACGGCGCCGCCGATCCGGCCGACTTCACCGAGATCGAACAGCGGCTCGATCTGTGGGCCGGATGCGTCCTCAGCCGGTACAAGTTTCGCGGCGAGGTGGTCACGGTCACGACCGTCGCGGCGCCCGACAGCGATGCGGTTGCCTTTCGCATCGAATCGCCGCTGCTGGCCACGGGCAAGTTGGGCGTGGCTGTGCGGTTTAGCTACCCGACGGGAACGTGGGGGCCGGCGGTCGATGATTTCTTGCGACCTGATGCTCACGCGACAACGTGGCAACCGGCCGCGGCCGGGGCGGGGGCGTTCCTCCGCACTCTGGACCAATGGAGCTATGTCGCCAACGTGGCGAGCGACGACAACATGGCGGTCGATTCGCTGGGGCCGCACGCGTGGCGACTCACTTGGCCCAAAGCCGACGCGGCCGAGCTGACGATCGCATTCTCGGCGGCGCCGTCACCAACAAGCGTGCCGACCGCGGGCGCCGTCCGCACTGCCGCCGCTGCGCATTGGGAACGCTTCTGGCAACATGGCGGCGTGATTGACCTTGGTGCCGTCGCCGATCCACGGGCTCATGAAATCGAACGCCGCGTGGTGCTCTCGCAGTATCTCACGGCGATCCAAAATGGTTCGCTGCCGCCCCAGGAGACGGGGCTGGTGTGCAACTCTTGGTTCGGCAAGCAGCATCTGGAGATGCATTGGTGGCACGCCGCGCATTTCCCGCTGTGGGGCCGCCCGGACATTCTCGCCAAGAGCTTGGCGTGGTATCGCGAAATCCTCCCCCAAGCCCGGGCGATCGCGCAGCGACAGGGCTACGCTGGCGCCCGCTGGCCGAAGATGACCGGCCCCGACGGGGTGAGTTCCCCCAGCGGCGTCGGCGAGTTTCTCATCTGGCAGCAGCCGCACGTCATTACGCTGGCCGAGTTGCTCTACCGCGCCAATCCCACGCCCGAGACGCTCTCCGCGTATGCGGAGCTGGTCGACGCGACAGCGCAGTTCATGGCCGACTTTGCGCTGGCCGACGAAGAGGGCACGTACCACCTGGGGCCCCCTGTGATCCCCGCGCAGGAGTGTTACCGACCCGCCGCGACGCGCGATCCGACCTTCGAGTTGGCGTACTGGCATTGGGCCCTGTCCGCGGCGCAGCAGTGGCGCGAAAGAGCGGGGCTGCAGCGCGAACCCCGTTGGGATCGCGTGGTGGAACATCTCGCCCAGCCGACGGTTCGCAACGGCTGCTACGCCGCGGTGGGCGTCGATCCCTTCACCAATCGGCACGATCATCCGTCGATGCTATGCGCCCTGGGCGTGCTGCCGCGAACGCCGCATATCGATCCGGCGAACATGCGCCGCACCGCAGATTCCGTCGAGGACGACTGGGACTGGCAGTCGACCTGGGGCTGGGATTACCCCGTGATGGCGATGACGCGCGCTCGCTGCGGCCAGCCGGAACTGGCGGTGGCGGCGCTGCTGCGCGATTCGCCCAAGAATCGCTATCTGCCGAACGGGCACAATTACCAAGAGCCTCGGCTGCCGCTGTACCTGCCGGGCAACGGCGGCACGCTGACCGCTGCGGCGATGATGGCCGCGGGGTGGGACGACGGCCCGGACCGCCCCGCGCCCGGGTTCCCGGCGGATTGGCCGGTGCGCTGCGAGGGCCTGCAGCCGCTGCCTTAGCGGCCTGTCAGCCGCTGCGCGGCAGGCGCGCGAGTCGCGTGCTCACGTCGTTTCAGCCGACAGACGCCGAGCACCCCGATGGCTGCCAGCAGCAGCGTCGTCGGTTCCGGCGTCGCGTTGAGCCGCGCGTCGACCGCCGCGAGCACGTCGTTCCATGGAAAATACGGGCCCGGGTCGGTACGGTTCCACGGTTGCACTTGGCCGTGGGCGACCAGCCCCGGCGTATTGTACGTGTCGCCGGGGTAGTCGTACGCGTCGCCGCCGGGGTGGGTGAGCGGGATCAGCGGGTTGGCGTCCAGGATCCAACTGAGCAGATCGACCAGCGACGCCAGATTGTTGCGGTTCCAGGTCGACGCCTGATGAGCGTAGCCGACCATTTCGATGCCCACCGACCGGCTATTGAAATACGTGGCGTGCCACGCCCGCTTTGCCGTGTCGACCATTTGGTAGATGTCGCCGTTGGGGGCGACGACAAAGTGGGCGCTCACCTGATTGGCCGGATTCGTGAAAATGTCGATCGTCCCCTGCAGCGACACCTCGGTCGTGTGGATGACGATACTGTCGATTGGCGTTCCGTTGCGGTTGCCGTAGTTCGGGCTGGCGATGAAGGTGGTCGGCGGCTTGGAGATCGTCCCGGCTTGAACGCCAGGATGAGCGAGCAGCAAAGCAGCCGCGGCCAAACAGGGCCTCCGCACAAAGTTCACAACCCGTCCCATACGATCAACCTCACAAAGCGATTTCGTCGCCGCCGCCAAGGGCAACCAGACAACAAAAAAACCGTCAACAACGAACCGGGCGGCGACGCGACGGTCGCTGGAGCCCGAATCGATGTTGGCGGTCAATGAATTAGCGATAGCTCGGAGTGTTCAAAGCATCGCGGCGCGCATATAGCGCCATCGAAGCCTCCGTAGTGTCTCCCCTGGAGAGCAAGAAAGCAACAAAAAATCGCCCGGAATGATGACACTCGCATGGCCAGCGGTCTATTCGACCCGTGCGTCGAGCCACACGAGGTCGTTGAAGCGGTCGACGCTGCGATGGCCGGCCCAAGCGATTCCCCGGAGCAGCAGCAGGCGAAACGCCGGATCGTCGAACGACCACATGTAGTGTCCCGGGATCGAGACGAACACGCGCCCCCGGCCTCGCTGGACGGTCCAGAACAGCGGCTGCGGTTCGCCGTCCTCTTCGCCCGTGCCCAGCAGATTCAGCTGGCTCGGATCGCCGGTCAGTTGCCAGTAGGCTTCGTCGACGAGGTCGACCGTGTCAAAGTTGCGGGCGATCGGGTGATCCTTGCCGGGGGAGAAATCGACGTGCACCGGTCCGTGCCGGTACTTGATCGAACCGCCCAGCGAGGCCAGTCCAATTCGCTTGGCAAACTCCTCCTGCCCGCCCTGTCCGTCGACGGCCCAGTGGACGTAAACGCATCCCCCGCCGCGGGCCAGAAAGGGATCAATCGCCGCGGCGCGGTCGTCATTCCAACGGCCGCGCTGGTAAAACACCAGCACGTCCGCCGCATCGATTTGCTCAGCGGACGGAAAGTCCCAAGCGGTGTCAACGGTCGTGCGAGGCGCCTTGGGCAGCAGCCGCTGCCACACGTTTTGCCAAGCCGGGTAGTCGTGTTCGCCGACGCCATGGTCCTTGTCCCCGGCGACAAGCACAACGTGCAGCGGTTTTTCGTCCGCCGCATCGCCTCCTGCCGCACCGGCCGCGGGGGCCAACAGTTTCTCGACCTCCGCACGCGACCGTGGCGCGGGGACCGCATCCTTGTTGGAGTAGTCGGGCATGCGGAACGACGCGTCGGTCTCGGCCGCCGCCAGGCGCGGAGCGGCGCCCATGGCAACGGCTGCGAGCAAGACGGCGCCGACCAGGCCGATTGGCCGAGCGCCGACGCAGTTTGAAGTCCGCTTCATCAGAAGTCTCCCCATATGTTTGCCGGCGAAGTAGAGTCCAAGAAAAGTCGCCGCGAATTGACCACGCGGCGGGCAATCTCAGTGTATCCGAAAATCCGCGGCGAAGCGTTCGGCCATGGACTTCGTTGGCTATTGCTCCCAAGACGATTTGAGTTCACCGACCGAGAGCGACTGCACCTTGACGGCCGCGACAACGGAGATGGGCGGTCGCATGGCGACGTTTCCCAATGCGTGTGAAGCGGAAGAGTGGACGCATAAAGAATTTAGCCCCCGGTCAGTGACCGGGGGCTAAATGGGATCGCGAAGTCGTTGGCAACGGCGGCGCTACTTCGCTGCTGCTTTGAGCGTGACCAAATACGGCACCGGTTCGCTGCCCAGGGCGTTGAGCACCGTGCCGCCGGCGGTGAAGACGTGGGTCACCCAATCTTCCTGGCCGTACTTCTCCAGCGCCTTGCCCCCTTCGCCGCCGCCGACGTACACCTGCACGCCGCCATCTTTGAGGCGCTTGAGTTGCGGGATGAAGTTCTTCGTGCCGGCTTCGAACTTGGGGTCCTCGAACATGCCGAACACGCCGTTGTGGAACGCCACGCCGCCGTTGGGATGACTGGCCAGGAAGTCGCCGATCTTCTTTTCGTACAGTGCGCTCGAGGCGGGCCCGATGTCGAACTGCTGCTGATCGGCCTGCAACTCCGTCACGACCGAGCCGTCGGTGATGACCGAGTCGACCGGCGTAACGAACTCGATCCCCTTCTCGCGCCCCTCGGCGACCATCGCCTTGGCCTGCTCGACGCGCGCGGGGGGAATGTAGTACGGCTTGTCGCTGTGGGCGGGGTCCTCGGCCACGCCAATGCAAACGGGCGCGCCATCGAGCTCGCCAATCGCCTTGCGCAGCGCCATCGCCAGCGACCCGGCGGCAAACACGATTTGGATCGTGCCACGGCCGATCATCGCTTCCAGGTCGTCGAGCTTGTCGATCTTCAGCCCGCTGAACACGACCAGTTGTGTCTTGAGGCACTGTTGCATCGGGCCGTCAAACTCGCTGGCGACGTACTTGCCCAGCGCGACCTTCTCCATGCCCAGCGGCACGACCACGCTGGACGTGTCGAGGCTGCCCGCGGACAGCGCTTCGTTGACATATACCTTGGCCACCTTGTCGGCAAACGAGTTGACCAGCTTGGCCAACGGCTCGGCATGCGTCGCGGCGTCGGCCGGCTTGGCTTTCCACAGCACGCGTTCGATGTCGTACCGGCGGGTGTTGTCCAGCACCAGCACGCTGCCGGGCGCCGCGGCGTCGATCTGCGCCTTCACCGCATCGGCCACCGTACCGGTTGACTCGTCGAGCCAATCGGTCACCAGCGGCACGTCGCACCCCAGCAACTCGCCGATCCGCTTGGCGACCTTGGCGAGCGTGCCGGCCGGGTCGCGGCCGATGTGGCCGAAGATGATCTGCTTCCAACCGCGCTCTTGACCGAACTTCAGCGTGTCGACCATTGAGCGGAGCCGAATGTCGCCCTTGCCGATGGCGTCGCCCGGTTTGGCGTCGACGTCGCCGCGCACCAGCACCGGCGTGCCGCTGGGGACGTCGGCCAACGAGTCGAGCCGCGGGATGGCTGCCAGGTAGTCGCCCAGCGTGAGATCGGGGGCCGCTTCGCGACCAGCCAACAGCGTGGCGAGAAAACTCTGGACGTCGGCGGGAGAGAGAGACATGGCGGGGCTCCTGCAAATCGGGGCTATCGGTCGTCGGCCGCCGAGGAGGGGCCGAGCGTGGCATTGCGAGACCGATAGTATGGCGGCGCGGCGCCGATTTGTCAGGGAGCCTCGTGGTGTGCGAATTGGCGGCAGGCGGCGTGCGATTGGGGCCTATTCCGCGGGTTTGAAGCGGTTGGCCTCCACCGCGCGGCGATGTTCGGCGAGCCGCGCTTCGTGGGCGGCCCGGGCTTCGGCGGCCAAATCTTTGCCAGCTAAGAGGTCGGCCAGCGCCGTTTGCAGTTCCGCGGGATCGCCGAGCGGCCCCGGTTGCCATAGCTGCACGCGCGACTTGCCGTCGAGCACCACCAGCGTCGGCGTGGCGCGAATCGACAGCTTCTGCCGCGACTCGCGATCGCGGTCGGTCAGCCACGGCATCGAGCCGCCCCACGACGACCAAGTCTTGTCGATCGCCGTCGCGGGGACGTCGTCGCGGTCGACGTTCACGCCGATAAAGGCGATCTGTTTGTCGAGGTCGTCGGTTTGTTCCGCTAACGCCGTGCGCACGGCGTCGAGCTTCTCCGCTTGTTCGCGGCAGGGGGGGCAGTCGATTTGCCAGAAGTCGAGCACCACGATGCGGCCGGCGTAATCGTCCAGCGCGTGCGCTTTCTTGCGGGCGTCGTAGAACGTCGTTTCGCCGACCGCGCGACCGATCAGCGCGGGAGGCCCGGCCGGCGCCGGCGGCGTCAGTTGCGAAACCAGGACGGCGTCCTTGGGGGCGGCGAGCTCAAACGAATCATCGTCGATGTCGGCGTCGAACGTCGGTTCTTCAAATTCGATCCACACGCTGTCTTCCATGTACTCGTTGTTGGGATCGAGCTCCTCCTCTTGCGACGCGATGGGCAGTTCCATGCGCCGCAGCGTTGCATCCTCTTGGTCGATCCACAGCACGCGCTGCCCGGCGGGGCTGGTGGTCGCCAGGCGGTAGCAGAGTCGGTCGCCAATCGCCTGCGACGGCAGAAACTCCGGCGGCCCGTCGGCGGGAAACACCAACTCGTCCTCGAAGTCGTTCAGCAACATGGCCAGCTGGGGAAACACGTTGCCCAGCGATTGGCTCAGCAGCGTGTCGCGCAGCAGCGGATCGGGCAGAAAATTGTTGGGGCCAATTTCCTCCGGGGCCGGCGTCACCAGCAACTGATCGGGCATGGCGGCCACGGCCACGCGCAACTGCTCGCCATCGCAGGCGATGTCGTAGGACTGTGCGCCGGTCGCGCCGGGGATCGACTCGTGCAGCTTGAGCCGCAGGCGGTTGGGGCGCTCGAAGGCCAACGACAATTCGAAGAACGGCCGCTCACGCTGCACTCCCTCGCCGCGCACGACATAGTGCTGCACGTAGGCCGCGCTGTCGGCGTACGACTTCGCGGAGCGATACTTTGCGAGCATCTTCTCGGCAATCTCTTCCGGCGTGACGTCTTGCGGCAACTCTGCCGAGGCGGACGCCGCATCGCGCGACGCGGACTCGCCGGCCTCGCCGCTACAGCCGCCGCACGCGACCACCGCGATCAACGCCAGCACGGCAAGTCTCCGCCTGCCGACCCAAGGAATTGCACGAAAGTTGTTCAAGTCGCGAAGTGACATAGTTCGGGAAAGCAGGGGTGGGCGTTGACCGCGCATGCCGGATAATGGGCCCAGGGGCATGCAACTGGCAAAGTACCAGACCCTCGCTCGCGGGCCTAGGCCGGCGAGGACCGTGACCCTTGGGACCAACCTGAGTTCCTGGGGGCTCCGCTGCTGTTCGTCCCCAGCCACCCCTTAGTTCGCTTGGCATCATGCATCGAATCGACGATTCACAATACGAACGGCTCGTCGCCGGCGCGGCGCTGACGCCGCTGGTCGAATGGTCGGCGGTGCGCGTCACGGGCGGCGATCGGCAGGAGTTTCTCAACAAATTCTGCACGCAGGATCTCAAGCCGCTGCGAGCAGGGCAGGGGACCGAGACGCTTTTCACCGACGTGAAAGGGAAGATTGTGGCCGCGGCGTTGGTCGCGGTGGATGAGTCCGAGATCACACTGCTGGCGCCGCCCGGGTTGGCGGCGGGGTTGATTGCCCACCTGGATCGGTACTGCATTCGCGAGGACGTGCAGTTTGCCGACGCGACCTCCGACGCGCGACGATGCCTCGTCATGGGCGCCCAGGCCAGCGCGGCGATTGGCGCTGCGGCGAACGTGCCGGCGACCGACGTGCCGGCCACCGCTTGGGAACATGGGCTGTTGACGCTGGGCGGCGCGTCGTGCCGCGTACAGCGTTGTCCGCTGCTGCATGTTCCGGCTTGGATCGTCGAGGTTGCCAGCAGCCAAGCCAGCGCAGTGGAGGCCGCGCTGGCGGCTGGCGGCGCCGCGCTGGCGGACGGCGAGTTGCTGCACGTGGTGCGGATCGAATCGGGCTGGCCGTTGTTCGGCGTCGACTACACCGCGGCGAACCTGCCGCAGGAGGCGTCGCGCAACGCCCAGGCCGTCAGCTTTCGCAAAGGGTGCTACCTGGGGCAGGAAACTGTCGCCCGCATCGACGCGCTGGGGCACGTCAATCGGCAGATCGTCACCGTGTGCGGCGCCGATGCGGTGGACGCCGACTGGGCAGCCGGCGCCGAGTTGGTCGCCGGCGACCAGGTCGTCGGGCAAATCACCTCGGCCGGTTGGTCGCCGCGATTGGCCCGGCCGTTGGCGCTGGCCATGGTCCGCCGCGGCTCCAATGCCGTGGGCGCAAAGTTGGCCTGCGGAGATACGACCGTCGAGGTCATCGCCACGCCCGCGGTTGCTGCTGCATCAGAATGATGATCGCGAACTACTGAGCCCGGCGGCGCAAAGGGGTGGCTGGGGACGAAGCGCAGCGGAGCCCCCAGTGCGTCGCGGTTGTTGCGCTATCAGACCGCTAAGCCCCGACGCGCGGCGACGCGGCGACCGCAATCTGACCGTGCTCGGCCAGCCACTGCGCGAGCCGCGGCACGACGTTGGCGCCCGGCGGGACTTCGCCGTCGGGATCGTACGCCCCTTGGGCCAATGCCGTGGCCAACGCAGCGAGTCGTTCTTGCATCGTCGCCAGAAACCGCTGGGTTTCATCGGCCGGCAACCCGCGACTGACCAGCGCGGTCGCATCGTCCGTCCGCTCGCGCACCATGGCGACCAAATCGCCCGACTCGGCTTTGATCAATCGCCCCGCGACATAGGCGCGACGCAACTCGCCCGCGGGGTTGAAGTGGTACGCGGGGTCCTCGCCAAAGTAGACGCTGATCGCCTCGCCGCGAAAGCCGCAGAACACGGGCTGGGGGTCCGCCGGCGCGTGCAGCCGCAACCGGCAACGGGGCGTCAGATTGCGCGCGTCGCGCAACAAGTCTTCGCGGGAATGTTCCTGGCGGGCCACCGGCTGCTAACCTTCGCCGCGGCGCTCGCGATAGCGGCGACTGGCGCGCTTGAGAATCGCCTGCTCTTCGGCGCTGAGTTGATCGAACGAGGTCGCGCTCAGTCGCGACAGAATCGCGTCGACCTCGGCGTCCTCGATCGTTTCCCGCTCGCGGCGTTTACGATCGAGCGCTTCTTGCTGCCGCTGCTGAATGTGCTCCACGAGCACGACTTCGCCTTCTTCTTCCGGCGGGGCGGCTTGCACCCACAGCGTTTCCTCGACCTCGAACTGCTCGATGTCGAGCCCCAGGTCGTAGCGCCGCTGCCGGCTCATGCGATTGCCGCCGTACAGCAGCACGATCGACAACACGCTCAATGGGAACCACGCCGGCATCGTCTCGCCCAGCGTCATATGTCGCAGCACCACGGACAGAAACGCCGTCACCGCGGCCGCACCCAGCGCAATGTGCGCGGTCACCGCGGTGGCGCTGCTGCGACCGGTGAGCGGCCAGACCATGCTCCGCAGCAACTCGGCGCCGTCCAAGGGGGGCGCGGGCAGTAGGTTCACGGCCAGCAACCAGCTGTTGATCCACACGGCCAACTGCAACGCCATGTGCATGTTGGACTGCGTCTCGATGAAATGCGGCGCGAACAGGTTCAGCAGGCCCAGGATCTGTACCTCGCCCGCGGCAGCCAGCACGCATGCCGCCGCGACGACCAGCGAGAGATACGCCGTGGGACCCGCCAACGCGGCCACAAGATGCGCGGGGGGATCGGCCGGCAGCCGGGGTTGGGTTAGTCCGCCGCAGGGCGCCAGAACCACCAAGTGCGTGCGACCGCCCACGCGGGCCGCAGCCGCCAATCGCACCAACTCGTGAACGCCCACGCTCGCAAGCAGCACGCCCATCGCCAACAGCGCGTCGCCGGGCGTGTAAGCGTCGGTCAGGTTGCCGTACAGCAGCGCCGCCAACGCCAGCAGTGGAAAGTGGATGTGCAAGCGCACCTCGCACCCCTGCCAGCGACCCAGGCTCAGGCTCCAGCTGCCGGATAGGTTGCCGTTCATGGCTTCGACAAGAAGTGAGGGCTCCGCGACGCTTGCGGGGTGAAGCTGCGCGGGGCCGAAGTTGATAGACGCATGCCGCCTGACCATCTATCGTATCACTCTTGAAAAACACAGGCAAACCGAACGGCCCGACGTCGGTGCGACGCGTTACCGGTTGGTTGTGCCTGAGGGATTTGTCATGCGAACTCGCCTGGACAATCCGGCGCCCCGCGGAGGGCGCCGACCCGTTCCGTGGCAAAATGGGCAAACTCCCTGCCGACAGTCCTCCCCCACCGCGAGCGGCGCCCATGGAACCCTCTGACGACAAGTTGCTGCTGGAAACCTCCCGATTTCGCGTGGTCGAGCGACTGCAAGCATCGCCCGCCGGGACCGCCCGGCGGCAGGTGGTGCTGCACCCCGGCGCCGTGGTGATCGTGCCAATGGTCGACGACGGGCACGTCTGCCTGATCCGCAACGAACGGGTGGCCGTCGGCCGCACGCTGCTGGAACTGCCGGCGGGGACCCTGGAACCGGACGAGCCCCCGGCGTCGACCGCCCGCCGCGAACTGCAAGAGGAAACCGGCTACGCGGCCGCCCGCTGGCGCGAGTTGCCCGGCTTTTTCATGTCGCCGGGGATTCTCAACGAACGGATGTACGTGTTCGTCGCCCAGGACCTCACCGCCGGCGCCACGGCCCGCGAGGCGGGCGAAAACATCGTCAACGAAGTGGTCGCCTGGGACGACGCGCTGGCCATGATCGACCGCGGCGAGATCGAGGATGCCAAGAGCATCGCCACGCTATTGATGTGGGACCGCCGCCGCCGCGCGGCCGAGTGAAGCTACCCCGGATCGTTACTTTACACTGACGGTGAATGGATGCGGATGGAGAGACGCCAGGAGAATGCGCGGCGCCATTCGTGAAATGCAGCATGCTACGGTGCGTGGGTGTTTCACGCCTGCGTAAATTGCCCGCAGCGTGTGTGCCACTGTCCGGCTTGCCCGGTAGTGGCACCCTGGTACCCGCTTCACACTGTTAGGCGAGCTCGCAGTGGCACTCCAGCATTTTGACGATCGCGTTGGCAATGCGTAACGAGGAAATCACATGCGACGGGACTATGACGCCAATGTGATCGGTAGCGGCCACAACGGCCTGACGTGCGCCTGCTATTTGGCGAAGGCCGGCCTGAAAGTCTTGGTGCTGGAGAAGTACCATTCCATCGGCGGCATGACCAACACGGAGGAGGTGACGCTTCCCGGGTACCAATCGGACACGCACGCCATCTGCATTCAATTCGCTAACTTCTCGCCGACGCCGGACGAACTGCAGCTTGATCGCTACGGTTACGAACTGCTGCATCCCGAACCATGCTGGTCGCACGCTTTTCCCGACGGCCGTGCGATTACGGTCCACCGGGACCTTGACCGGACCTGCCAAAGCATTGCCCGGCATTCTCAGAAAGATGCGGAGACGTGGCGGCGTCTTTACCAGTCGTTCCTGGATCAGAAGGACGCAATCTGTGCCGCATTCAACAACCCGCCGCCGTCGTTCGCCGAGCAGGGGGCTCGGTTGTCATCCCCGATCGGACTCGATCAATACCGGTTTGAGATGCAGAACCTGCGATCGTGGTGCAACGAAACGTTTGAGGCGGAGGAAACCAAGTGCTTGGCGGCCGCGTGGGGCGTACACGTCGGCGTCTCTCCGGACGACGCGGGCGGCGGCAGCGCGGCGTGGCTCTTTTCCATGGTGATCCAACACTTTGGGAACAATGTCGTGAAGGGCGGCATGCGTCAGCTTCCCTTGGCGCTGGCTCGCTTTCTCGAGTCGCATGGCGGGACGATCCGGGTCAACGCCCAGGTGAAGAGAATCCTCGTCAACAATGGAGTCGCCGTTGGCGTTGAGTTGACTGATGGCGAGCAGATTGACTGCGACGGGCCGATTGTCTCCAGCGCCCATCCCCGGCATCTCGCGCTCGACCTGCTTGGGGAAAACCAGGTTGGGCCGGACATTGCCCGCAAGATGCGGCGCTATGAACTGGGGGAGTCCGTCATGGTTGTTTATCTGGCCCTGGACCAACCCGCCCGCTGCAAGGCGGGACGGGACGTCGAGCAGTCAGTCTACGTGCATCCCAGTCCGCCGTCCTTGGATTACTACTCGCAAATCTTCTCCGAGGCCCGCGGCGGTCTATTGTCGGCAGAACCGTTCGCCCTGATCTGCAACGACGCCGCTGCCGATTCGAGTCGCGCACCGCACGGCAAAGGATTGATGAAGCTCGTCGTGCAGCCCGTTCCTTTTGACATCAAGGGGGATGCCGGCGGCCAGATCCGAAGTACGAGCTGGAATGAAGTGAAAGAGCCATTCGCTGATCGCGTGATTGAACAACTCACCGAGCAGTATCTCCCGGACCTCCGCGACAAGATTGTGAGTCGAGTGGTTCACAGTCCGCTCGATATTCAGCAGATGTTGCCGAGCGCTCTTGCAGGCACAAACAGTCATGGCGCATTCCTGCCATACCAGGTTGGCCCGATGCGTCCGATTCCGGAGATGGGCGACTACCGATCGCCAATCGCCAACGTCTACCTGTGCGGTTCCGGCAGCCACCCCGGCCCGGGCGTGACCATGGCGCCCGGCCGCAATGCGGCTCAGGCGATCTATCGGGATTTGGGACTCAACTTCGCCGAAACGATTGGCAAGGCGAACACCCCGTAATCGCGGCGCGGCCGCCTCGCCGCGGGCCGCTTAAACTCTGGGCTCGCTGTGTCATTGATTCATGCCAATCCCTGAGCCGCGTGAAGAATCGCCGCCGGGCGCCATGCCCGCGCCTGTCCTCAGGGACGGGCATGCTCGTCTGGCGGTCAACATGCTCACGTCGGAAGAACGCCGTAAGCATGGCGCCCGGCTACGGTGCGTCGGCGTTTCACGGCTGCGCGTCTTGGCGCGGAGCAGAATCTGTTGAAGTGATGTACACCGCAGGGATTTGCCGAATGGGCGGCTGGCCAGCGGTTGGTGCACCCGCTGCGGCTACGGAGTTGGCCGAGTTGCGCGAGGTATCCCCGCCAAAAAGAGACCGCTGCAGCTAACGTTGCCCGTCACCGGGCCGGGAGAGTTGAGTGTCCATCGCCAAACCGCCCGCAAGCCCGGCTCCGGTGCACGGGATGGTTACCCGTTCTTCTCAGCCTCAGCTACCTGCATGGACGCCACCACTGCACCGACAATCATCGCGATGACGTAAGCAAGCATGAGTATCGGCGGGGTCGAGTAGCATTCTGGTCTACCAAAATGTTCCATCAACAAAAATACGCCGATCATGCCGAGCACCGTCGACATGACGACAGCGGTAATGAACTTGGCATAGGGTGCGACGTAAGCTGATGCCGTCGACCAAATGAAGCCGAGGAATCCGCTCATGATCGTCGGCATGATGTACAGATAGTACCAGCCATCTTCAGCAAAACCGCCATAGGTTTTCGCACCTGCCCAGCCGATCATTCCGACTAACGTTGATCCGACCGTCGAGCCGGCAATCGCAGCAAGGGGCACCAGAGGCCAACGCCACCATCCCGTCGCATGATTGACCGAGGTACTCTGTGCCTCGTGAGTGACATCATTGGAATCGACGTTTTCTGACGTCGAACTGGAAAAGTCGTCGTCTTCAAGTAGGTCGTTTGCTTTGCAAACGCAATCCTCGCACAAAAGCCAATCTGATGCGGATTGAAGGTATTGTTGGCGCAAAAGCATGCGTGCTTGCATCTGCGACATCCCACTGTCTACCAGCATCTGTACATTGTCGTTGTCGAATCCGAACCCCGCATCAAGCAACTCGCGGAAGCGCTCTGGTGGTACACGAGTCCCGGAATCGGTATCGACTTCGGCGTTGCAGACGTCGCAGATCATTTCACGGTGACCATGCTCATACTAGAATCCGATCGGGTAACTTGGTTATAGGAAGTTTCTGCCTATTACCTGTAGGCGGCAAATTTGCGGCCTATCACGCGAGCAGTTTCTCGTCGCAACTCTAATTGTAGCTTTTAGTTGCTTCGCTGTCGTCCCGTTTTCTGCGTGATAGGCCGCCCCTGCCTAGCGCTCAGCGGGGTCGAAGGCGCGTCGGTCTTGGCGACCTCCGCAGATAGCGACCGGTCCAAAGCCCCGCGGAGGGACACACCGAGGCCAAATCGAACATCTTCCAACTCCCCGCAGTGCAGCTCACCTCAGCGGAATTGAGAAAGCTGAAACATGCAAAGGATTCATCGTCCTGCGCACTTTCAACATCCCTCCTCGCCCCCGTTGCGGAGCGGGTTGCGATACAGCACCCGCTCCAACTCTTCGCGCGATCCCCAGTTGCTGCACCGCTCGTAGTGCCACCGGCGCCCGGTTGGCACGAGGGCCGGGTCGTGCGGCCAGGGGGTAAAGGGTTCGCACCCCAGCGCTGTCGCCAGGCGGGTGGAGTTCATCGTCACGTTCCCGGCGCGCGGCGGGATCGGTCCCGCATCGATGCGCGGGCAGCCGTGCAGTAGTTCTGGGGCGTACCCGCCCACGCGGTTGACGATTTGGGCGATCTCGTACAGCGACAACCGCCGCGGTCCGCCGGCGTGGTAGAGCCCCGTGAGGTCCGTGGCCAGCACGCGCTCGGCCAGCGGGTTGAGGCAGTCGGTGTACGTGGGGGTGCGCACCTCGTCGTA
This sequence comes from Planctomycetales bacterium, assembly GCA_020427145.1. Lineage (GTDB taxonomy): Bacteria > Planctomycetota > Planctomycetia > Pirellulales > Lacipirellulaceae. The sequence continues at coordinate 14,941 of JAGQOU010000135.1, forward strand.
GTACAGCGTGGCGGGCCGGCCGGCCGCGAATCGCGATTGGATCCAGTCGATCGCACCCGCGTGGCCGTTGAAGCTGACCCCCATCGGCAGCGAGATGCGCAGGATGCACGCCCGCGGCAGGAAATCGTGCAGGATGTGCTCCGCGGCGACCATGGTTTTGCCGTACACCGTCACGGGGTCGGTGGGATCCTCCTCGACGTAGCCGCCCCAACTCGCGTCGGCGTCGTCGCGGCCGGCGTACACCAGGTCGATCGACAGATGCACCAGTCGCACGTCGCGTTCGGCGATGATCGACGCGAGGTTGATCAGCCCTTCGACATTCGTGCGATAAGCCAGCCGCGGGTCGAGTTCGCACGCCCGCAGGGCGCAGTTGCCGGCGCAGTTCAGCACGGAGCGGAACCGGCGTTTTTCGAACAGCCGCAGCAGGGCGTCGCGGTCCTCGGCGTCGCAGGGGACGATCCCCGGGCCGCGCAGGCGCCAGTTGTCGCCCTGGCGGATGCCGACGACCTGCCCCGGATACCGCTGCGAGAAGTAGGTCATCGCGTTGTACCCCGCCACGCCGGCCACCCCGGTAATCAACAACGGCAGCGGCGGTTCGACGGTTGACATTGCGGCGACTCACAGCGGCGCACAGCGGCGAGGCGTAGCTCGCCGGCTAGGAAATGAAA
>JAGQOU010000136.1 GCA_020427145.1 Planctomycetales bacterium
GCAGGGTGGCTGGGGACGAGCGAAGCGAGCCCCCAGTGAATCGGCGAGCGCCCGAGGCTTCCGGTCCGCTGGGCCGTTGGGAAACCGACGAGACGACGCTCGCGCTGCGTTACTTCCCGGCCGGTCACGCCGATGTGCTGCTGAAAGATTGGCTCGACGCCTTCGCCGCCGCCGCTACCGGCGCACACGCCAACGTCGCCGACCCGCTGCTGCGCGATCTGGTCAAGCCGACCGCCCCCGGCCAATGCGGCATGTGCCACAGCCTGCAGCGCGAGCCCCGCGGCGAGTTGGCCATGCAATGGCTCGCGCGCACCAACGCCACATCTGCCGGGGCGCCTGGGGACGACCAACGGGAGCCCCCAGCGGCAGCGGACCCCAGCGTCGCTCCACTGGGGGCTCGCTCCGCTCGTCCCCAGCCACCCAGCGCGAATCATGAACTGACTAGCGTCGCGCCACGGGTGGCACTCACGCACTTCGCCCACGGCCCGCACCTCACGCAACCGCAACTGGCCGATTGCGCCAGCTGCCACCGCATCGCCGCGGGCGCCGACGTGATGACCACCTACGCCCACGACCAGCCCGAGGCGTTTACCCCCGGCTTCGAGTCGCTCCAAAAGTCCGAGTGCGCCGCCTGCCACCGCCCCCAAGCCGCCGGCGACAGCTGCACGCAATGCCATCGGTATCACCCCTGAAGCGGAGACCGGTGATTGCGGGGCGCCGCGCACGAGCCCCGCACGTCGCGTCGGAATTCCGGGCCGCACGCCGCTCGCACTTGCCAAAAAAACGCGTCGAACGCTGAAGTCGCGGTGGGCTAACGTTCCGGATCTCGCGCGCGGGACGCGTCCTAATCCATTTGAACATTCGAATCCGCACGCAAGGCCGCCTCGCGCGCATGCAAATGTTCGGCGCTCGATCGATCGATTTTGCAGAGATTGTCTCGTTGGATGACGGCCATCAATAGGCGAACTGCCTCTGCGGGCAGTAGTCGCTCGCGGGTTTGCTCGTGTGGCGCGTGCTCATAGGCCACTTCGACAAACGCGTCGCCGGATTCCCGAATTTGTGCCTGCATCCCCGCGCGATGAACGGTTGCTCCTTGTGGGGAGCGGCGCACTCGAAAGAGTTGCTGCAGCGATGACGGCTGACCATCCAGGAGTCTGATCGTTTCGTCGAGTGGGCCCATGTGGATTTTACGGCAACTCCGCTCGCCTAACTCTTGGCATAACCGGGCCGCGGCCAACCAACTTTGATTTCAGAAACCGCGCGGCCCGCGCCTCCGTGTCCAGCGCCTCGCTATTTGGCGACTAGAGCCCGTCGGATCGGCTCGAACGCCAATCACTGAAGCGATTAGACAGCCCGTCCCGATTTGCGATTGACCCAAGGATAACATCCATGCCGCCATCGTATGGATGAAGTAGCCAAGAGTCAGTCGGATCGAGAATCATTACGTTTGGGATGTAATCGTCAGCAACCAAACGAATTAGGTCATCCAACGCGTGGTTTGTCCAGGTGATTGTGGATCGAAAAATGTGCCAGTAGTTGGGTTCAGGATCCCCATCGAGTTCATGCATCGCAACGGTTCGCCAATGTTGCGACGGAATCTGAAGTTTGCAGAACCGCTCGTGCGGCGGCCCGGGCGAATTTGCGTCGGACCAGTTTGTGGTAAGCAATTCCAGCTTCGATCCGTCGGATGCAAGCGCCGCAAGCACAGCGTTGTGGCGTTCGAGCAACGTTGTCCATTCAGTGTCAGACTTCGGGTACCGCTTTGACTTGGGCAGCGAGTGGAACCGAACCCAGCAGTCGCGTCGCGAATCGCGTAATGAATGCGCGATAGGGTAGGCGTCATCGAATTGTTGGTTCCAGTAGTCGTCAAGCATTAGTCCAAATAACTTAGTTTTAGGATGGTCAGCCGGGCGCCATGGCCACGAAGGTCTTCCGCCGTGGCCATGAATGCGTCCCCGCCGTCAAGCATGCCCACCCCTGAGGACAGGTGTGGGCATGGGCGCCCGGCAAGAGCTAATCGGTGCCCAGTGCCAATGTGCGAGCTTGATATGTGAAGACGAATGAGCGGGCGAACTCGAGTTCGGGCAACAACAGAATACGATCGATGAGTCGTTTGACACGTTCGTCAGTGAATTGTCGGTGAGAGCGGATTTCAATGCGTCCGGGCTTCACCATGGCGGCAAGAGCATTTCCACGCGAGTCGTCAGCGTATTTGATTCCCGGCTGGGTTGCGTCGCGATGCTCTTTCGTGTGTGGGAAGAATACGACTCCAGAATCGTTTGCAAGCATCTTGAATAGGTAGCCATCCTGTTCAAGCATCGGCGCGATGGAATCGAACCCGTAAACGATCATGGAGCGTGCATCATGTAGGAAACGATTTTGCGACAGAACGACTGGCATAGCCGGGCGGCCGGGTGCCATGGCCACGAAGGTCTTCCGCCGTGGCCATGAATGCGGCCCCGCCGTCAAGCATGCCCACCCCAGAGGACAGGTGTGGGCATGGCGCCCGGCCGTAGGCATGGTCCCCGGCCCTGCGTTCATGCCGTGGTAATCCGCCGTGTTCTGCGTCAGGGAGTTCGCAGGATCTTTTCCATCTTGCGTCCTTTGGCAAGCTCGTCGACCAGTTTGTCCAGGTACCTGACCTGTCGAGTCAGCGGCGTTTTGATGTCTTCGATTCGATAACCGCAAATCGTGCCAGTGATCAGGCTCGCATGGGGATTGAGCGTGGCCTCGGCAAAAAACTGTTCCAGCGTCGCGTCTTGGTCGATGAGCTTCTGCAGTTTCTGCGAGCTAAATCCCGTGAGCCAGGTGATCACCTGGTGCAGTTCCTCGGTGGTTCGCCCCTTCTTCTCAACCTTGGCAACATAGTGAGGATAGACCGCGGCAAAAGTCAGCTTGGCGACGCGATCGTCGTGTTCTTTCGTGGTACTCATTTCGGCTTCCTCGCTACCGAAGGGGCCATGGTTGATGGTCAGGAACTGCAATCGAATAACGTAAACCGGCCGGGCGCCCGGCCTCAATGCTCGGATTTTGCCTTCGCCGGATTTTGGTGGAAAATGAGCCAGCGCATCGGGTAAAACGAATGCAGGCTGCCGCGCCGCTGGGCGGTGCGTCGTGCTGCCGCTTGGTTCCACAACGGGGCGCTCACGAAGGGGTGGCTGGGGACGACCAACGGGAGCCCCCAGGGCAGCGGAACCTCGCTCGGAGATCACCGCCGGCTGATACGGCGCTACGTCGGTCGCCGCCCCCGCGATGTTGCCGACGGCATCGCGACCCGGCGGCGGCCGCGAGTTTTGCTCAGTGCCCGTGAGTTTTGTTTGCAGAAAGGAGGGTCGCGGTCAGAGGGCGTTTCACGCAAGTCGTGTAGCGGCAGGTGGTTCGGGCGAAGTTCGCCTTGGCGCTGCCTGGGGTTTTGCTCGAAGAATTTAATATTTCTGCACCGGTGCAAAAGAGGACGTTGGAACACAGCCCAGCTGGCCGGGCGCGTGGCCTAGCGGTGGCTCTTGTGCGAGCCGTCGCAGGCGGGCGGCTTGCGAGTGAGTCCGCAGGTGCAGTCGTGCATGCCCTTGCCGGCGAGGATTTGCGGAATGAACTTTTCAATCCGGGACGTCCGCGTCGTGGATTGCTTGGCCGCCGAGAAATGCATGAGATAGGCGCGCTGTCGTCCCGGGGTGAGGGCGTCGAACGCCCTCTTCAGCGCCGCGGACTCCGCGAACTTCGCGAGCAGTTCCTCCGGCAACTCGGGCGCCCGAGCCTCGTGCGGTTCGACCTTCAAGCCGGCTCGCTCCACGTCGATCGCTTCGCGAAGGTAGGCTTTCAGCGTGGGCGCCAACTTGGCGATCTCGCGCACGTCGGTGAATTTCGCCACCCGCGCCGCCTGCGTGTTCTCGCCCGGCTTGACCAGCACGCCTTGGGCGTCCTTGAGCAGGGCGCCCTTGAAGATACTCAGCCCGCAGTAGTCCTTAAACGCGGCGATCATCGCCACGTTGCGACCGTCGTGCGTGTAACAGGGGGCGCGCCACTTCAGCTCCTCGGTCAGATCGCACGCGAGGACGATCGCCCGCAACGCCCGCAGCTCGTCCCGCCACCGCTTGGCGTTGTTGAAGTAGGGGTCAACCTGGGGATTCGTCTGGCTCATCGAGTCCTCGTCTCAGCACGAGTCGCGTGTGGTGCGGGCAAACAGCGAAACGCCGCCGGCGGCGCGGTCTGTGGACGTCACGCGGCTGCCCGAACGACAGTTTCTCTGATAAAGCAAACACCGCGGCAAGTCAATCATGCGAAACACCGCAGTCTGACGGATTCGGCCGCTGAGATCGCCAAGAGCACAAACCCAAAAAGTAGACAGGATACCAGGATTCTCAAGATCAACAGGAGTGACGACTGAGCAAAGCGAGGCTGTTGTCCCCGCAATCATCCTGAGCATCCTGCAAATCGTGTGATCCTGTTCGTCTTTGCTGGGCGCTGTCGGCGAGCTTGGCGGCTCAAGAGCAATAGGTTCAAAACTTCTTCCGCAGTTCGACCCGTGCGCCGTTGATATCATTGGCGTTTTGCAGCCAGCCGTGCATGGCGTCCATGCGGATGAGCCAGGTGTTGTTCAGCGGGTGCTGGTAGCGCACGCCCACGGCGTACTGATCGCCGGGGGCAATGCGAGTCGGGTCGTTGCCGCGGGTTTGCACCGCGGCGCCTTCGACGATCAGTTGCTTGTTGAAACAGGCGCCCAGCAGGTCGACCCCCACCGCGGCGCCGTAGGTGTTGTTGCCCGAGTCGTCCAGCAGCGGGTACCCCGTGAGCAGGTCGCTCTCGAAGTTGATGCCCGTGTTCTTGAGCGGCCCCTGCAAGCGGCCCAGCGGCTGCGGCGAACCAAAGCCGACGAAGAGGTTCACGTACGGAATCACGTTGTAGGGATTGCGGGTCAGGAAGCTGTTTTCCATCAGCAGCAGCAGGCCGTCGGCGGTGCGGTCGTCGCGCGGGCCGCCCTGGCCGGTGTTGACGATCGCCCGGACCGAGTTGCTGACCAGGTTGAGGTACCGCCGCGTGTAGCTGACGCCCAGGTTGTGGTAGCTGCGGCCCTGGTTCTCGGGGTCGTCGACGTAAGCGTATCCCAATTCAAAATATCCGCCGCGGCGTTCGATGAAAGTGGTCGCCCCGACGAACGTCGCTTCGCGCGAGTCGACGCCCAGCGCCTTGGACGTGAGCTGGTTGAAGCCGACGAACACGGTGGTGTCGAAGTTCGACCAGTCGAGCAGGGGGTTATTCCTCGCCGGGATGGTCGCTGCCACGCCGACGAAGGCGTCCTCTAGCCAGATGCCGTTCTGCAAGACGAGCGGAATCAGCCCCACGGCCACCGGCAGGTCAAACGGCGGGCTGGTGCCGGCAAGTCCGCCGAGAATCCAGCCGAGGTCGCCCTCGATGAACATCGTGTCGGTATTGGGGTCCCAGGCGTCGAAGAACTCCTGCACCTCGCTGTCGCCGTCGTCGAACACGATGCCCGAGAAGTTCTGCCCCTGGTCCAACGGCCCCCAGAACATGTGGAACCGCTCGGTGGCGGTGAGCCAGAAGTCGATGTCGAGGTTGAGCCGGTTGGCCCAAATGGTTTGGCCGTTGGCGACATTCTGGTTGTTTGCCACGGCGGTGCGGAAGTCGCCGTAGACGTAGAACTTGGGATGGGTGGGGTTCGTGGCGCCCAAGCAGCAGCCCGAGGGGGCCCAGGGGCCCGTGTCGTACAGGGGCGTGAAGCATTCGACCCACGGCCGCTGGTTGGGATTGAGGTGTTTGCAGCCGTAGATGCCCAACTCGCCGCACGCGTCCCAATAGAAGGATCCCAACATCGGATCCGGCGAGAAGTCGCCAGAGCAGTACGGCCGCCCGGACGAACGGCAATCGAGTCGGTGCGGGTTGACGCGCATGACGCCGCCGTCGAGTTCCGCGGGCGCGGGCATCTGATCCCAGCAGGGGGCGTGCATCGACACTTCGCCAGGCGCATACGGCGCCAGCGGACTGTAGCGCCCCAACGAACGCATAAACCCGGGGCCGGCGACGCCTGGGTGCGGACCCGGGGCGAGATTGCATGCCGGGCCGCAGTAGTTCCCCGCGTCGGTGCTCACCCCGCCCTGACGAGTCGGCGCCGGGGGCGGGGTGTTCGCGGCGGCGATGCGGAGCGGCCGTTGCCAGTCCGCCGGTGCGCCGCCGATCCCTCCCGGAGTCGCTCCCCAGGCGGGCGAAGGGGGACCGGTTGGCTGATTCGGTTGCGGCTGCGTTGCAACCGGAGGCAGAGCGAATAGCACGGGCTGCGAGCAAGCCTCGTTCGCCGTCGCAACCGAGGCCAACCACAGCGCGCACACAACAACCACGCCCAGCCAGCTGGTGGCGGGAGTGCGGTTGCGTTGTTCGCGTTGAGATCTCACCGTTGCCATTCGCGTCAATTCGTAAGTGTGCCACTGCTGGCTTGACCAGCAGTGGGCGCCATGCCCCGCTTCGCACTGCTGGGATTGTCCAGCAGCGGCACGCGTCTCACCGCACGATGAACTCCACGCTTGATTGATGGAAATCCAAGATCCCTTCGTTCATCGCCCGCATCATTTCCGGCGTCGAGCCGCAGAACCGCATGAAGTACAGCGGTTCCAGCCGATTGCGCATGCGGAAGGTCAGTCGATAGCGGCCCGGTTCGCAGAGCAATTCGGCCGGCACCCGGTACGGCACGCGGCGCGAGCCCAACGGCGCCAGCGAGCGGGCTTCCATGCGGATGAACGGCGGGTGATTGATCACCGTAATCGGCTGCGCCCCCGGGCGGATGAACGGCAGCTGGTCGATGTCGATATTCACCGGCAGGAAGAACTCGCGGTCCGTCCCCTTGGCACCGGTGATGAGGAACATCGTCTGCAGGTTGAACAGCTGCGAGTCGAACTTCAGCCGCTTGTTGCGCACGTCAACGCTGTGGATGTCGGCCAGATCGCCCAGCGTGTCGAGGTAGCCGGTTTCCCACAGCCGATTGCCGCGGGGCCCGATCAGCGCCACATTGGCCCACACTTGCGGTTGGGCGCCCAGCGACGCGGTCGGCAGGTTGTGGCCCTCGTTGGTGTTGACCACCACGTACTCAAACTCCAGCGGCTGGCCGCGCTCGGGCGCGTACTTGAAGAACGGCCCGTCGACGTGCGAGCCGTTTTCCATGACCGCGGCGCGGAGCCGGTCTTTATGGCCGCGCTTCTTGAGATTGTCGTCGAGGATTTCGCGCGCGTCGGCGCGGTCGTCTGCTTCCTTCCACACCTCGGGGAACGCGACCTGGATGCGACCCTCGTCGACGGCTTCCTCAAACTCGTCCGTCCCCCAGCCGGCGCGCCAGTCGAACAGCAGCCAGTCGCGCACCGTCCAGCGATACGCCTTGGGATTCTGCGGGAAGATGCCGGGGTGCGCGATCGAGTACCCCGGGCCGTAGAACACGTGGTTCGAGTGCCGGCGGTTGTCGTTGACTTTCTTTTTGTTGACCACCGCGGCGGGGCCGATTTCGAACCCGCTGGGCACGCCGGGGATGCGGCCCATGTGGCAATCCTGGCAGCGAATGCCCTTCCGGCACGCCGGGCTGGCGCGGTACTGCTCCCACACCACCTCGAGCTTGATGCCCGGGTAGACCGCCACCTGGTGGCAGGTGATGCAGAAGTCGCTCTTGCCAAGTTGCGGGTTGTAGAAGCCCGCGCGGTGCATGGCCTGGCCTGGACCCTTTTCGTCGGGCGACGTTTTCAGTTTGAAGTTGTCCTTCTGCTGAATCGCCTGAGCGACGCCGTCGCCGCCGATCGAACCGTACACCGGATCGTAGATGTCGCCGGGTACGATGCGGCGCTCGCCGTTGGTGCGGCCGTAGAATTCGTTCACGCGATGGCAGGCGACGCACGTGACGCCCTCGCGCGCCACCTGCGGCAAGTCCCACAGCGGCGCGGCGCGCGAGATGCCCAACTCGGTCCCCGCGGGCGAATGGCAGCGGTAACAGAAGTAGCCGATTGTGCCCTGCGCGACGTCGTTGATTTTCTGCTCGAATTTGTGGAACATCGGCGAGACCATCGCGTAGGCGTGGCTCGACATGCTCCACTCGTCGTAAATCTGTTCGTGACAGGTGCGGCACTCGGTGGCCGCGGGGTAGCGGCTCTGGGCGACGAACTCGCAGCGCTCCAGCGGCGTTTGCGGCTGGTCGGCTTTGGCGGCGGCGGCTGACTGCCCCGCGCCCCCCTGGGGGCCGGGCGGCGGGCGACGCAGCGGCGGGTGCGGGTTGGAGACTCCCGTGGGCGGAGGGGCGAACGGCGACGGGCCAGGGGCGCCGTTGTTTGGCGGCGTCGTCGGGCGCGCGGTCGGCGGCGTGGCGGTCCCCGGGGGGAGTGCTTCGGGCGTCGTCGGCACACGAGGCCTGGCGGGCGGCGGCACGAGCAGGTCGTCGCGGTCGTCCAGCAGAGAGTCGTCCTCACTGTCCAACAGCGAGTCGTCGTCGCGCGCCGCTGGCGGAGCCGTCATGTCTTCGCCTGCGTCGAGGAGAGAGTCGTCCTCATCGTCTAACAGCGAGTCGTTGCCATGGGCCGCTGGCGGGGCGGCGAGGTCTTCGCTCTCTTCCAGAAGGAAGTCGTCGCCTACGTCGTCCGTGCCGTTCGCGGCAATCGGGGCTGGCGGCGACCCCATCGAAGGCGCGAGAAGATCCTCCCCGTCATCCACCAGCGCGTCGTCGTCGACCGGTTCCTCGACCGCAAGATCCTCCTGCGGCGGCGTCGGGGAAGGCGAATCGGTCGCCGCGGCGGGCGTGTCGTTGAAGTTCAGTTGCGGACTGCCGGCGTCGGGCTGATCCGGTTCACCCTGGGGCGCTGCGAGCAAATCATCCACGCCGCCCAACAGATCGTCGGGGTCGTTGCTCGGCATGGCGCGCGGGGTTGGCGTCGGCAGCGACGCGATGCGCAGCGGCACAGGATAGCGAACCACAGGCACGTCAGCGGAAGCCTGAGCGTTGGCGACGAGCCGCACGCGCGGCCGTTCGTCGACTGGCGGCAACAGCGTGACGTGATTGTCGCTGGGGTTCGGCTCAAGCCACTCGGGATGATTGGCCACGGCGATCCACCCCGGACAGCCGCCCTCGGCCAGTATCGACTGCACCTCGGCCGAGACCTGCTGCGAGGGCGCCCGATTTTGCTGCGTGTCATACGCCGCATGCGTCGCCGGGGACGCCGCGGGGAGCGTCGCGTCCTGCTTGGCTGTGCGCGGCGCTTCGCCTTCGCTGACGCCCTGCCAATACAGTACGCCGGCGCACAGCATGGCCAAGGCCGCGGCGCGCAGCAGGAGTTGGTCGAAAGATTGCTCGTGACGGAGACGCAAGCGGAGCATCCTTGCTCGGCCGGCGACGGGAGTCGCGCCGGCAATGCTAGCGGAGTTGGCGGGGTCTAGCCCTTCGTCACCTGTCATCGAACCGGCCTTGCCGGCAAGTCGAGCAAACGCGGAACAACCCGCAAGGTTTGCCAACCATCTGACCGGCAACGGCGGTGGCAAACGTGCGTATTCGGCGGCCGCGCCGGCTGTTTGACCCGCACCGAGCCCCCTTTTATGCTGGCAGTTGCGGCAGCAGCGTTCGGATTGCGAAGCGGCGCTGCCTGACCGCGTTCGGAACAGAATCTCCCCCAAGGCACATCCATGCGAGCGTGGCTGCTAGCACCAGCGGCGATGGCGGCCGTTGCGCTGCACCCCGCCGCGCCGGTCGTTGGGCAAACGACGGTCGATCTGACGCCCTTTCTCGGCTACGGCATGGAGGTGGCCGCCGAGATCGACGCCACGCTCGGCGTCTCTGGCACGGCGCTCTACGCCGAGGGGGCGAACCTCAGCGGCAACCAGTTCGGCGGCTCCGGCGGGCGGGCGTTCGTTTGGCCGCTCAGCGCGCAGTTTCGCGTGCTCAATTCTCTCGCTCAGTACGACCCCGTGACGTACGAGCCGAAGCTGCGCGAATTCTCCGACCAGTTGCACGCCGGCTATTGGAACAGCTCGCTGCGCGGCTACAGCTGCTGTCTGGGGGGCAGCGATCGCTACTACGACGACAACGCCCACCTGGCCGTGGCGCTGGCCGAAGCCTATGAGATTACCGGCGACTCGACGTATCTCTACCGGGCGCGGCTCACGTATCAGTTTCTCATCCAAGGCGAAGCGCCGGGCTACCCCGGCGGCAGCTACTGGCAAGTGGGCAACGAAACGTTCTTGGACTCCGCCGCCGCGCTGCAGGGCGCCCGCGCAGGGGCGATGTTGTACAAGGCGACGGGCTTTCAGGTTTATCTCGACAACGCCCTGCAGCGCTACGCGTGGGCCGCGTCGACGACCCAGTTGGCCGACGGCACCTTCATGGAGAAGCTGTTCTTGACCGGCGACCAGGCGGGCGAAATCGGCAACTATCCGCTCGTCAACTTCACCGCCATGGGCATCGAAGCCAACCTGCAGTTCTACGACGTCACGGGCGACCCGCAGTACCTGACCGAGGCGCAGCGAATCGGTCGCACCGCGGCCAACAAGTACTTCAGCTCCAGCACGGGCGCCATCAACGACGAGGGGTACTGGGCCTACGAATTGGTCGACGCATTTATCGATCTTTACGAGCGCGATGGCCGCGGGCTCTGGCTGGGCCGCATCGAGAATGGCCTGAACTGGCTGCACGACAACAAAGAGGATCCCGAGGGACACTACGGCAGAATGTGGGGACGCGATCCCCCACCCGAGGAGACTTGGATCGACGGAACGCTGCAGTCCTGGTATCTCAACGACCAGGCGTCCGTGGCCCGCGCTTATCTGTATGCGGCGCTCCTGCAGACCGAGCCGATCTCGGGTCAAAACGGAGCGGACTTCAACGACGACGGCGTGGTCAACGGCGGAGATTTTCTCGTCTGGCAGCGCGGGCTGGGAAAAATTGCCCAGACCGACGGCGCCCACGGCGACGCCAACGGCGATGGGACCGTCGACCGCCGCGATCTGGCCATTTGGCAGTCGGCGTACGCAACGACCGCGTCCGCAACCTCGGGCACAACGCCCGTGCCGGAACCTGCGGCGGCGACGCTGGTGGCGTTGGCGATGGCGTCGTTCGCGAACCGCGTCAGTCGATCCGCGCGCCGTCGTCGTCGGCATGAAAGAGATGCCAGCTTCCCGACCGCAATCGAGGAATGACGCGGTCGCCGGGGCGGTGGGGTTGGTCTGCTGCCAGACGCATCGACAGCTGATGGCCCGCAAGCTCGAAGTAGGCCATCGATTCGTGACCCATCTGCTCGACCGCGTCGAGGGTCGCCTCGGGGAGCGACGGTCCGTCGCCGCCGAGCGCGAGGTCTTCGGCTCGCATCCCCAGGACCACGGGTCCGGCCGCGCGGCGATCGTCCAGTGCAATCTGCCCGCCAGCGAACTGGAACGTGCCGTCGACGAGTTCGCCGGCGAGGAGGTTCATCGGCGGGCTGCCGATAAAACCGGCAACGAAGCGGTTCGCCGGGCGGCGGTACAGCTGCAGCGGGGCGTCGGCCTGCTGCACGACGCCGTGGTTCATGATGACGATCCGCTCGCCGAGGGTCATCGCTTCGACCTGGTCGTGCGTGACGTAAATCATGGTCGTCTTCAGCCGCCGGTGCAGCGACGCGATCTCGGCCCGCATCTGCACGCGCAGCTTCGCGTCGAGATTCGACAGCGGCTCGTCGAACAGAAAGACCTGCGGGTCGCGCACAATCGCACGGCCCAGCGCCACGCGCTGCCGCTGGCCGCCGGACATTTCGCGGGGGCGTTTGTCCAGCAAGGACGTGATACCCAGCGTCTCGGCCACGGCGGTCACGCGCTGCTGGATCTCGGCCTTGGGGGTGCGGCGCATTTTCAAACCAAAGCCCAAGTTCTGTCGCACCGACATGTGGGGATACAGGGCGTAGTTCTGAAACACCATGGCGATGTCGCGTTGCCCAGGCTCGACGTCGTTGACGCGACGATCGCCGATCAACACGTCGCCGCCGGAGATTTCCTCGAGCCCGGCCAGCATTCGCAGCGTGGTGCTCTTGCCGCAGCCCGAGGGCCCCACCAGCACGACGAACTCGCCGTCGCCGATCTCCAGATTGAGATCATGCACGGCGTGGTACCCGTCGGGGTAGATCTTGTCGATGTGTCGAAAGGCGACAGTTGCCATAGATGCAAAGGGGAAAGGGGTAGGGCGGAATGGGGGCGAACAACGCGGCCGATAGCCGCGAGCTTACTAGCTCGCCGGCGAGTTTGCTAACCCGCGCTTGTCAAATCTCCGTCACCGACGCCGGAAAGCTCGAACATCACTCCTTCACCGATCCCAATGTCAGTCCACTCACCAGGTATTTACTCAACAGCACAAACACTACGACCACCGGCACGCTCACCAGCAGCGACGCGGCGGCGTACAGGCCCCACTGGGTCGACATGCTGGCCTGAAAGCTCTTCAGTCCCAAGGGGAGCGTGAACATGTCCTTGTCCTGCAGAATCTGTGCGGCCACGAGGTACTCGCTCCACGCGCTCATGAAGCTGAACAGCGCCGTGATCACCAGTCCCGGCACGGCCAGCGGCAGAATCACCTTGGTGAACGCCTGCCAGCGGGAGCAGCCGTCGATGCGGGCCGCTTCCTCCAGCGAAGCGGGGATCGTGTCGTAGAACCCCTTCATCTGCCACACGCAGAAGGGCAGGGCGGTGGAGGCGTAAAACACGCACAGGCCCGCGTAGGTGTCGATGAGCCCCAGCCGCGCGATCATCAGATACAACGGCAGCAGCAACATCGTGGCGGGGAACATCTGCGTGACCAGGATCGAGGTCATCATCGCCCCGCGTCCCACGAACCGGAAGCGACTGAACGCGTACCCGCCGATCGCCGCCAGCGCCACGCCGGTGAGCGTGACCGCGGTGGAGACCAGCAGGCTGTTGAGCAGCCAGCGGACGAACGCCGGCAGCGCGTCGTCGGGCGACTCGCGCGTGAACAGTTGCACGTACGAGTCGAGCGTCCAGTCGTCGGGGACCAATTGCCATTTGGAAGTGCGCAGCTGATCCCCGGGGCGCAATGAAATGGAGACGACGTCCAACACCGGCCACAGCGCAATGGCCACAAACACGAGCAGAATCGCGTGCCGGGCGAGCGTGATATGGCGGGGTTCGTTCATGGTCGAGTCAATTCATGCCACAGGTTGGACAGGATCACAGGATTTGCAGGATGAACAGGATGGACGACCGATCGCGGGATCGCAGAGTTCATCAAGTCAACCACGGATGATACGGATTTCACGGACAAGAAACTTCTTCTTGCAAATCGCTATTCAATTCAGTTGTTTGCTTTCAGGATGCGAGCGATTGAGTGACCGACAATCCGAGCAATCCGTGTTATCCGTGGTAAAAACGAGTTAGAGTCGAGAACTGCCAACCGACAATCATCCTGTTCATCCTGCGAATCCTGTCATCCTGTCAAAATCTCCAAGTTGGTCTTCAATATGCGGCCTCGGTCGCCCGAGTGCGATTGAGGAACAGCGCGCTGAACGCCAGCAGCATCAGGAAGATCACCATCGACAGCGCGGCGCCGTAGCCGTACTTGTACAGGTTGAACACGGCTTTGTAGACGTAGGAGACCAGGATGTGCGTTTTGTCGGCCGGTTCGCCGCCGTTGGAGACCAGCCACACGACGTTCAGGTTGTTGAACGTCCAGACGGCTCCCAGCGTGATCGCCGGCAGCAGCACGGGCTTTAGCAGCGGCAGCGTGATGTTGCGGAACTGTTGCCAACGACTCGCCCGATCGATGCGGGCCGCCTCGTACAGCTCGGTCGGGATGCCCTGCAGGCCGCCCAGGGCGATGACCATCATGAAGGGGAATCCCAGCCAGATGTTGGCCACCAGACACGCGACGAACGCCGGGCCCGCTTCGCCGAGCCAGTTGACCCGTGCCAAGCCGACGCCGGCGAGGAGGTGGTTCACGGCGCCGAACTCGAAATCGAACATCCCTCGCCAGGTGAGGGCCGTGATGTACGCCGGCACCGCCCAGGGGATGATCAGCAAGAGCCGGTAAATGCTCTTGCCGCGGATCGGGCCGTTGAGCATGACTGCCAGCAGCACGCCGAGCGTGACGTGGAAGACGACGTTGACCACCGTCCACACGATCGTCAGCCCCAACACGTTCCAAAACTTGCTCGCCTGCTCGCCGGTGAACATGGCGCCGTAGTTCGCCACGCCGATCACCTGCCAATCGCGCAGATTGGTCAGCGACATGTTGGTGAACGACAAGACCACGTTGTACGCCAGCGGAAACAGCACGGTGAGCAGGATCACCGCCAGAGACGGCAGCACAAACAGATAAGCCAAACGGTTGGTGCGCAGGTCGCGCCACAGGTCCGCCACGGCGCGGCGCTGCCAGTACAGCCCGGCGGCAAGCAAAACCAGCCCAGCCAGCGACACCAGCGGCGCGGTCGCGTCGGGCTGCGACACGGTGGTGAGCGCCGCGCATTGTCGCAACGCCTCGGCCTGCATGGCCGCGGCGGCCGCCGCGGGCTCGAGCTTGCCGGCCATCAGTTCCTGGTAGGCGGGCCGCATCGAATCCCACACGGCGCGGATTTCGATGGCGGTCGGCATCGGGCGGCCGCGTTCGACCTGGGCGATCGAGGCCGTCAGCAGCGGGTCGTCCGACTCGGCCGCCTTCTCGCGCAACGCCAGCCGCGATGGCAGCACCTTCTGATCCGCGAGGAACGCGGCCTGCGTTTCCTCGCTGGTGAGAAACTCGATCAGCGCCGCGCCGTCGTCGGCCTCTTGCCCGGATGTGAACGAGGTGAGGCTGTAGCCCTTGGGGGCGACCATCGGCGCCATCGGCAAGCCGGTGGCCGATACGGTCGGCAGCGGCGCTACGGCCGCATCGATGCGGTCGCTGGCGACGTAACCCTGCCAGCTCCAATCGCCGTCGATCAGCATCGCCGCCTTGCCGCTGCGGAACAACTCGGCGGCCGCTTCGTAATCCGCGCTACGCGGCAACACGCGGTACTTCGACCGCAGGTCGCTCACGAATTGGTAGGCCGCTACCGCCGCGGGCGTGTCGAGCGCGGGAATCCCGTGCACGGCCGAGTCGTCGCCGCTGCTCTCTTCAAACACCCACGCCCCGTATCCGGTGAGAAACGGGACCACGAAGAACGGCTCGGTGTAGTTCCACACCAGCCCGTACCGCTTCGGCGAGCCGTCTTTGTCGGCGTCGATCGTGTTCTGCTGGGCGAGTTCCACCAACTCGTCCGTCGTGGTCGGCGGCCGCGTGATGTATTGCCGGTTGTAGACGAGCCCCAGGTGGTTGCCGAAGCGATCGCCCACGAACACCAGTCGCGGCGGATCGCCGGGATCGGCGGCCGGCATATAGATCAACGAACGCGGGTCGAATTGGGCTTGCTCGGATGCGTTGAACCACGGCGACAGGTCGGCCAGCGCTCCCATGGCGTGGTACACTCCCAGCACGTCCGACGGGCCGTACACCACCTCCGGCCCCGATTGCGCAAGCACCGCGGCGACCAACCCGCTGCGCAACTCTTCCGTTTCCTTGTAGAGCGCCCGCACGTGCAGATCGGGGCGCTGGCGCTCGAACTCGGCAATCCGCGCGTCGAGCACGGCGCGATCTTCAGGGCGCATCTGATGCCACAGTCGCACCTCGCGGCGGG
Organism: Planctomycetales bacterium; assembly: GCA_020427145.1. Lineage (GTDB taxonomy): Bacteria > Planctomycetota > Planctomycetia > Pirellulales > Lacipirellulaceae. The sequence continues at coordinate 15,654 of JAGQOU010000136.1, forward strand.
CGTCCGCTGGCCCGCACCCGGCGCACAACGCGGCGAACAGCAAGAGCAGGAGTCGAGCGCCCCGGCGAGTTCGGACGGACTGCAGAGCGAGAATCGTCATGGCGTCGCGGTGAGAGTCTCGCTGTCGCTGATCAAGAGCACGCCGGAGCGCGGGGCGATCGTCACCGTTTGCGCTCCATCGGGCATTTGGACGGCATCCGGCGACGTGCCGACGACCAACCGCCACGACGCGCCGGGCGCCGCTGGCAGCGTCCAGGCGTATGGCTGGTCGCCCCGATTCAGCGCGACCAACGCGTGCTGCCCTTCGCCGTGCCGAAAAAAGCTGAAGAACTTGGCTTTGTCGTCCACTTCGGCCACCTCGAACGAGCCGTGCCGCAGCACGGGCAGTTCGCGGCGGGCCTGGATCGCGGCCTGGTAGAAGTCGAACAGCTCGCGGTCGAACGCCACGGGATCGGCGGAGCGCTCGCGTCCCAGGGGATCGCTCGCCTCGTCGTCGTACGTCAGGTCGGGCCACACCATTGGCTTGCGGTCGCACGGATCGTCGCCGCCCCACATGCCGGCTTCGTCGCCGTAGTACACCATCGGCGGGCCCACATACGTCATTTGCATGAGCACGACCAAACGCTGCAGCGCCCGCTCCTCGGCATTGGGAGCCCGCACGGCGTAGTCGTCGTGGTAGCGGGGCGTGACCGCTTCGTCGAAGTCGAATCGATCCGCCCGCTTGTACGGCTCGTCCTGTGGGCGATTGACGATCATCGACGCGAGTCGGTCGGTGTCGTGCGAGTCCATCAGGTTTTGCAACGCGAACTGCTGGGCCGGCGGATACTCGCTGCGGCGCAATTGCAGTTCGCGGCCAAAGTCGTGCGGCGTGAGTCGTCCGTCGATCAGATAGCCTTTCACCGGAAATGAGAAGGCGTAGTAGTTCATCGTGGCCGAGAACCCGCACGACGTCAGGAAATCGCGGGCGTCGTCCCACACCTCGGCCACCGTGTAGGCTGCGGGGTTGATTCCCCGAACCACCGCGTGCCAGTCCTGCCAAAACTTCGGCGGCACCTCGTTCGCCACGTCGAGCCGCCAGCCATCGATGCCATCGGCCGGGTCGCCGTCGCCGTTGGGATCCATCCAACGGCGGGTCACGTCCAGGATGTACGCCTTGGGGCCCGGGTGCAGGTCCGAGCCGCCCTCGGCGTCGGCGAATTCCGGCAAGGTGTCCACGCCCCACCAGCCCTTGTAGCGGAACTCGTTGTGGGGCGTTGCCGGGTCGTCGAAGTGTTGCACGATGTACCAGTCGCGGTACGGCGAATCCTGCTGCTGGTCGCGCAGGTTGGCAAAGGCGAAGAAGTCGCGACCGGTGTGGTTGAACACGCCGTCGATGATTACCCGCATGCCGCGCTCGTGGGCGGCGGCGAGTAGCTCCAGAAACAGCTTGTCGGCGGCCGTCCACTGCCACGTGGCGGGATCGCTGGTTTCGGAGGCGATCAACTCCAAGTCGCCCGCCGGATCGGGGCCAAAGTAGGGCTCGATGTGATGCATCGACGCGGCGTCGTACTTGTGCAGGCTGCGGGCGTAGAACAGGGGGTTGAAGTACAGCGCGTTGACGCCCAAGGTTTGCAGGTAATCGAGCTGGTCGATCACGCCCTGCAGGTCGCCGCCGTAGCGACGGTTGAACACCCCATTGTCGAAGTAGCTGGGGCCGGCCGCGGCCTCCCAGTCGGCGCGGGCGTACCAGTCGCCCGTCCAGGGACTGATCGCCCACGTCTCGGGAACCAACTCGGGAAACTCCAGCGACCCATGCGTGGGGTCGTTCGCCGGGTCGCCGTTGCTAAACCGCTCGGGAAAGATTTGGTAGAACACCGCGTCAGCGGCCCACGCTGGCACGTTGGGCAGCGGTTCGGCGTCGGACCAAGCGACCGATGTGAACTGGTTGTCCACCGGAACTGCGGGATCAGCCGGCGTTCGCTCAGCCGCCTGGCCGGCTGTCGTCGGGTCGAGCGCCGCGGAGGGGATGCCGGCCTGCTCGCAACCGCCGGCCGCGACGACGCTCAGCAGTCCCCAGGCGAGGGCGCGGCTGATCAGATTGGTGCGAGGATCGATCATTCCTTTGTTCCGTGAATTCGCTGCTGGCGCGACGCCGCGCGGCGACAAGTGGGTCGTGGAGATTGGCGATTGCCTGGGCAGTGCGCGGGGTGGCTGGAGACGACCAACGGGAGCCCCCAGTGGCGTCGGACCGAGTTGTATCGCGATTGGGAGACGCCGCTGCGCTAAGTCTTCCCACGTCTCGTGCTGTCGTGCCGAAGTCAAACGGGGCGACCGCCGCTGCCCCCAGCGTGCGCGGCCGCCCCGTCACCAGTACGGGCCGTCGTGAACAAATCGACGACCTGCGAAGTTTGTCGCTTACGCGCGACGCCGCGCGGCAGCGAGCAATCCCAGGGCCAACCCGGCGAGGGCGAGCGTCGCCGGCTCGGGGACGTTCGCAGCCGTGGCTATCGCTGCGGGGACAGTCAGGGAGACAAACTGATCGCCTGGGAAATCCAGCATGTTGACCCCAGCGAGATCGCCAGTGGGTGAATCCCCGCCAAAGCCGTTGCCACCTAAATTGCCGTCCAGAATGCCCGTTCCCGAGAATTGGTTCGAGGCATAGTTGTGGTTGCCATTGTTGACGAACGCGAAGATGCGAATGTCGCCGCCCGAGGCGGGAGAGCCGATCGCGCTGAGCGGGATCGAAAACTCCAGTCCGGTCGTCACGTCGGCAGGATTGCCCGCGTCGCGCGTGCCGCCATTGTCGTCGGTCGTCTCAATCGTGTAGGGATCGCTGCCGTTGACGCCGGCAATGTTGGAGTCGTCGTAGGCCAACTCCAGGCCAATCGTATTCTCCATGTCGCGGCGGTTGAGGGTGTTATCCGGATCGGCGGGATCAACTGGCAGCACAAAGGCCAATTCGCGAGCCAGCAGTTGGCCAGTCTCGCCGTCGGTGCCGGTGGTCGTCGCGTAGTTCTTGTCGATGAGTTGACCCTGGCTCAGTCCAGGCAGCGCCGGGCCCAACAGTTCGGCTGTCGACGGTCCGCCGTTGTAGGGGTTAAAGGCGTAATCGCCGAGTCCCGGGGATTTTCCAAAGTCGACCTGCCAATTGCCCACATCCACGCCGTCGACAAGTTGGTCGCCGTTGCTGTCGCCGTCGGCCTTGGTGGCGAAGGTGGTCACAGCGTCGAATTGGCCATAGCCGCGTTGCCATGCGAGAAAATCTTCGCCGTTGACGATCTTGTCGACGTTGAAGTCGGGACCAAACGGGCCGCGGAGCACGTTCGGCATCCCTTGCGGGCCGAGTTGCATCCCCAGGGCCTGCGAAGTTCCGCCCTGCAGGTCGGCGTAATGAGCGGTGAGGGCGTAGAAACCGACGCCATCGGCATAGCCAAGCGACGCCCCAGTGTTTTCACCGCCGCGGCTGAAGGTGAGGTAATAGTCGGCAGTGAATCCGGCGTCAAAGGTCAGGCCAGCCTGCCGCTGCAGGGCGCCGGTGCTGGGGTCAGGCAGGTTTACCCCGCCGCCTTGGGTGCAGCAGTATCCGTCGACCGCCGTGGGCAGGCCGGCGCCCAGCGAGTTGACGCCGCCCGCTTTGCTGTCGATGTAAACTTCGAATTTGTTGAAATTCGCTTCCAAGTTGCCCGCAATTGTCACATACAGCCGACCGTTCGCCACCGTGGCGAAGATCTGATCAATCTCCGATCCTCCGCTGCCAACAATTGGGTCGGGGTTCGTGTTATTGCCGAACTGCGTGTTCGTGTTCTGCGTCGAGAGCGCCGCGCCGTAAGCGGCGTCGGCCGTGCCGTCGATCGTGATCTGGGCTGCCACCGGGCTCGCCGCCAAGGCGATCGCCGCCAGCGTCACGATACTGGTCGCTATGCTGCTGAGTCTCATCGAAAAGTCTCCTGAAGAATTCTGACCGAGCGATTCGCTCTGATTCGCGATTGCGCCGTTGGTCGCCCCTCGAAATAGTCTCTTGCCTCTGGCTTCTACGTCACGCGACGCGCCGCCTGCAAACGTTGTGGCCCCATATGATTCAATTCGTTTCCGGTCGCTTGCCGCCGGGCCTCCGTCCCAGCGGGCCGATGGCGTGGCGATGACGAGCCGCGATGACGCCCGCCGCGGCCAGCGCTGCCAACGCCACGGCGGTTGGCTCGGGAACCGTCGCCGCGGCCAAAACTGCGGCCGCCCCAATTGGCGCCTGTTGACCGAAGTCCGCCATCCACGTTGCCAAGTCGTCGCCGTCGACGCTGCCGCCCAGGTCGGCGTCGCCCTGGTCAAATCGCACGCCGCCGCCATAGCCGCGTTGCCACGTCAGGAAGTCGCCGCCATCGACCGCGCGGCTCAAGTCGAAGTCGGCCCGACTGGTGCGCACGGCTTGGTCGACCAGTGTGGCGACGTCGCTCAGGCCGACAACGCCGTCGGCGTCGAGGTCCTTCGTCCAATCAGTTTGTCCGAACGCGGCGTATATCGCCGCGGCGTCGTCGCCGTCGGTTACGCTGTTGCCATCGACATTGCCGCGTCGCACCAGCAGCGCGTCGTAGGCGTCGAGCGTGGCGGCGGGCGCCCCGGCGGCCACCAACTCATCGCCCAGGGCGAACAGGTCGACGTCCGTCACCAGCCCGTCCGCGTTCACGTCGGCCGCCGCGTGGAACTTGGCGTTCTGGCTGTACAGCACGTCTTCAAATGAGTTGTTGTTGAGCCCGACGAGGTCGTTGGTTTGCAGCAGGCCATTGCCGGTCAGGTCGCCGAACCCGGCGGCCAAGCCGATGGTCGGTCCAAACGGCGAGACGATTCCCGTGAATCGCTGCACGTTGAAATTGCCCGATTCTTCGAGCGTGACGATGGTCACGGCGTGGTTGCCGCCTTTGACGCCCGTGTAGCCGTACTTGAACGCATCGCGATCGTACTGACCGGCTTTGCCCTGTCCGGCGTTGACCATCGCCATGATTTCGGCCTCGGTCTTGCCAGCGGCCAGGTCAAGGAAAAAGTGCATCGAGTTGGCCGTGCCGTCGGTCGACTCGACGATCAGGTCGCGATTCGCCTGGTTGTTAGGGCTGGAGGCGAACGGGTCGAAGCTTACCAGGGCCGCTTCGGGTTTCAGCCGGTCGATGTAGATCGTGCGGGTGAAGTCGGTGAACACGGCGGGGCCGCCATCGCCGCCGGTCGCGGCGTCGCGGTGGCGAAACGCGCGGACCGTCAGATAGTGGCGGCCCTCGGCCAACGCCGTGGCGTCGATGGTTTGGGCAAAGGCGCCGCTCCCCGAGCCGATGTTGGCTCCGCCGTCCCAGACGAAACCGGGCGAATTGACGTCGCCGAACTCCTCGAACCCGTAGGTCACGCTGTTGGGCGCGACGTGGTCGACCGCCGCGTTGCCGTTGAGGTCAATTCCGCCGTCGAACTTCAGCACGGCGTAATCGCCGTCGGCGTGGACGTCGCGCACGGGGCTCGATTCGCCGGCGGGAGCGGGCAGCGTGACGGGCGTCGTGGCGAGTTGCACCTGGAACGAGTCGCCCGTGATCACGTCGATGTCGGCCAGTCGCGCCGTGCCGTTGTTGGCGGCGCTGGGCGTGGCGCCGGGGATCGTCGACGCGATGTTGGTCAGCGAGACGGCCCCCTGCGGCGCGGCGACGCCGTAGATGACGTAGCCGCGGCCATGCCCCGCGTTGGCGGGAATGCTGATCGACGCCTGACCCGAGCCGTTGACCCGCACGGCTTCGGGAATCGTCCCGCCCGGGTCGACCGTGGGGTCGGCCGCGTTGCCGGTCAGTTCCACCAGCACCGTGCCGGGGGCGAAATCGGTTTGTACGGTGCGCGTCTCGACGACCGAGTCGTTGCGGCTATTGAGCCCGACCACGGCCGAGTTGCTCCGCTCGTAGACGTACACGTTTGAGAACCCGTTCGGGTTGAACGCGTCGTCGAGCCACCGTTCGCGAAAGTCGCCGCGGCCGTGCGAGTTGCGCAGTTCGACCAGTTTGGTAATCGTCTCGCCGTAGAAACCGCCCAGGGCGTCCGTCTTGCCGGGCTGGGGGAAGTTTCCGGGGTCGCCGAACTCCTCGGCCCGCGTGTACACCAGTGCGTTGCCGGGCATCATCAGCGTGTAGGCGTAGGCGACATTGGTCAGAAAGGCGCCCTGTTCGTCGTGGCTTTGCACGAACGAGACGCCCTGACTGCCGTTGCGCTGCCCGTCGTCGTTCAGGTCGATGCTGGCGTTTTTGATTGTGTGCCAGTTGTTCGTCTGCCCGTTGCCGCTGAGATTGTTTCGCAGGGCGTAGAACAAGTTGAAGTCGAGCACGTCGCGGTTGCCGCCGATGGAGCCCAGGTTGTTATTGTCGATGTCCTTGCGAATGAAGTCCTGGATGAACCCCGCGCTGTCGCCGCCGGTTTCGATGAATGAAAAGACGTGCTGCGGGCTGCCGTCCAGCAGTGGCTCGGTCTTGGCCAAGAACGCAGCTTGGTCAAAATAGTTGTCGAGCACCCAACGCGGAAAATGCCGGGCCGCGTCGAGTCGGAACCCGTCGACGTCGTACTCTTGGATGAACCAGCGCAGGTTGCGCATCAACAGTCCCGTGGCGTTCTCTACGACCGGGTCGCCAGCCAGCGGGTCGGCAGCGTTGAAATCGTACAGCGTTACGTTTTGCCCCAACTTGGGGTTGAATACGGTCGTGCCCCCCTGGTCGATATCGGGGTAGAACCGAGCGTTGTTCGGATCGGGTTGGTTGTAGACCGTGCCGGCGGGGATGTTGTTGGGATCGCCGACCGCGACTGGCTGGCGAATGAACTGGTGGTTCTTCTCCTGGGCAATGTCATTGAGCCCGGCCAGATGGCCGAGGATCTGATCGTCAGAGAGGGCGTCGATGAAAGGATTGTGAAAGTCGCCGTCGATGTCGCCCGGCAGGGTGAGCGCGAATCCCGGGTAGCCGCCGAGGCTCACGAAGTTGGCGTCGGTGCGATTGCCCACGCCGTTGTGGTTCCAGATCCAGTCGGGATTGACCAGCACGCTCGCGCTATGAGCCGATTGGACCATCGCTTTGAAGCCGTCCGATGTACCGTAGTGTGTTTCGTGGCCGGGCCCGCCCAAATCGAAGCGATCGAACACGTCGTAGCCGACCGAGAACCCGCTGCCGGCGCGGGTCGGCGGGGGCACCCACAGACGGCCATAGCCAATGTTATGAATGTCAGCCATGCGGTCCTCAATCGTGGTCCACTTGGCCTCGAAGATCTGCAGGATCGCGGGGGCGGATGCATCTTCGCCGCGAGCCGACTGCGGGCAGACCCAACTCGTCGCCAGCCATAGCACGGCGAGCAGCGCCGTCGCAGGGCGCAGCACGACGGCAGGGCAAACTTGAGGACGAAGGTTCATGACGTGCAACAGCAAAATCAGTGGAGTCAATCGTGGCGGCGGCAACGGCGTCGGAGTCGGCCGCTGGCTGGGGGCCTCGCATGGATCGGTTTGTCAGCAGCGGGAGCGACTGCCGCTAACGCCGCCGTCGCGTGGGCTGCCAGCCTTCGGGGGGGGTGGTGTTGAGCTCAAGGTTGATTTCGTTGGACCCGGAGTCGACTTGGAATTTCAGCCGGGAGTACTCCGCCATGGCGTACCAGGGCGGAGTGAGAGCTTTGCCCGGCGCCGGCGGACCGCCCACCTGCGACCTCTCGGTCGCCGGCGGTTCGAGCGATACGACCGTCACGCTGTAGTCGCCGGAGGAAAGACCGCGCTCCTTGCCCGTATAGACGTCGTAGCGACCGTCGCTACTGATTTCAGCGTATGCCGTTGGTCCGCCGTCCGCGGGAAGAAACGCCACGGACCCGCTGCCCAGCGTCTCACCGTTGAGCGTCACCTCGCCGGTGACGACCGCATCGTACGGCCCGCCGCAACCGATCGTTGCGACCAGCGCTGCGCCTAAGACCAGCAAGGGAAAGCGGAAGTGTTTCTCGATATGCACGCCAAGACTCCTTCGAAGTAACTCGCGGCGATTGGTCCGTCGTCAGGTTAGTTTCCCAGAGTCGCGATCTCGCCGCGGTCGCGCGTCGCCAAGCCTCGATAGATACGGGTATCAATTGATTCTTGAACGAAGTGCACCGAACCGTCGGCCATGACGAATTGAGCGCCGCCCGGGTGCAGACTCTTGTAACCGCGAGTCTTGTACCAGAAGCTTGTCTTCAGGGTGTTTTCGTCCACCCCGTGGACAAAGTAGTTGAGGGGCAGGCCGCACGTAGCCCAATCGCCGTCATAGTAGAACGCAGCCGAGTGATAGTCTTGCTCAACGACGCCTTCACCGATCATAAACGTGTTGCTCGTTCCGTCAGTGACGGTGCGCAAGGTGATTGGCGCCGCGATGCTCATGCGCTGGAACAGACCGTTGTTTGAGGCGGTGTTGTGGACGTCGGGAGACCCGGTGCCCACATTCGTGCCGGAGTCCGGCACGGCCGGCGGGACGACGTTCGTGCTGCACGGAACCGAATCGGTTGACAGCAAGGTGTCGCCAACGCAGCCTTTGTAGCTGGTGGACGCTGTAAAGATCCCGCCCGCCCCGCCGTTATCCCAGTACCAGAGTTGGTCAGACGGCTTGGCCGACTCGTCGGAGGGGCAAGTGAGTACGGGCAGTTGCGTGCCGACAATGTTGCGCACCTCGATCGCGCCCAGGCCCAATCCTCGGGTTGGCTTCACGCCAAATCCCTTGTCCGCTTTGATTTGTGCGACGAGCTGATCGTACGCCGCCTGTTGCTCGAGTTGCGGAAGAACTTCCACGATCCATCCCTTGCCGTTCCAGCCGTAGGGCAGCGTGTCAGGGATGTTTTCCGGGGTGCTGCTGACGGCGCAGTCAACTGTCCGCAGGTCCGAATGAAACCGCTCGGGCGTGCTGACCGGCAGCGACTTCTTTGTGTCGTTGTAGTTTAAACACGCCAATCCCAGGTTCTTCAGATTGTTCGAGCAGGTCATGCGCCGCGCCGCTTCGCGGGCGGCTTGCACGGCGGGTAGCAGCAGGGAGACTAGCACGCCGATGATGGCGATCACCACCAGCAGTTCCACTAAGGTGAATGCGCGGCGCTGGCCGGGGCAGCGGGGGGCTCGCGACATGGCTTCGATTCCTCTTGAAAAGACTGCGTGCGTGGCGGTTGTCAGGCGAAGGACGAGGAATCGGCAAATCGCGCCGACCGGTGCGACCTTCGCGTGGCAATCGATACTCGGGTGATTGGGAATATTTCGTTGCGGCGGCCGCAGCCCCGCGGTGAATCGCCGTCCCGCAACCCGCGGCCGTGGAGGGCCGCGGGTTGGGGCGACGCTTTCTCAGGAAGATCACTGCACGACAAGCTCGTGCCAACTTGTGGTTGCTACTTGCGCTGACGACGACGCGCCAATGCCAAGCCTCCCAGACCCAGGCCGGCCAGAGCCAGCGTTGCCGGTTCGGGCACTCCGGGAGAAGTAATCAGGAAGTACTGATCCCCTGCAAATTGGTTGAAGTTGATACCGGACAGACTGCCGGTGAAACCACCACCGCCGTCGCCGCCCAGGTTGTCCTGTGGAGCCGCAAGGCCGCCGAGCACCTGATTGGAGTGGTAGTTGTTGTCGCCATTGCCGTAGACGGCGTGGATCTTGATGATGTCGCCGGGGCTCGTGGCGCCGATGTCGGCCAGGGCCACGGAGAATTCCAGGCCCGTGGTCACGGCGGCAGCCGCGATCGGATCAGCCGCAGCAGTTCCGCCCGTCACGCCGGCCGTGTTGGTGTTGTTGAACCCAAAGTCAAGGTTCTGCGTCAGAAACATGCCGGCGTCGGCGCCCGTCGTGGCTGTGCCGCCGGCCAGGATCGAACCGCTCTGCACGCCGGTTCCCGAACCGCTCGTCGCGGCCCCGTAGTTGCCCAACTCGGCGCCCGGCGCGCTGGCGGCGCGGTTGACAACGTCCATTTCGAACGCTCCGCCGCCCCAGCGGGCGAACAGGTGATAGTCGGCCTCGAAGCCGGCATCGAACGTCAGGCCCCCGAAGTTCTGCGACACGTTGCCGAAGTCATAGGCGAGCGCGCCGTTGAGAGTATTCTCGCCGCCTAGGATCGAGTCGATGAAGACGCTCACCTTATTGAAGTTCGGCTCGATGTTTCCCGTCAGCATGACGTAGAGCCGTCCGCCGGAAAACGTGGCGTAGGCCGCATCGAGTTCGCCGCCGCCGCCGGCGCCGAGGCCGGTCGGGTCGCTGGCGTCGCCGAAATTGGTTTGCACCGTTTGCACGGCGTATGGCGCGCCATACGAGCCGTCGAGCGTGCCGTCGACGGTCGGCGCGGCGAGCGCTGGCGCTGCCAGCAGGCTCAAGATAAGTAGACCTAACACACGCTTCATGATGCTACCTCCGGGAGGAGTCCCCCTAGTGGGAAAAAAGGGCGCCGGCCGTTCGCCGCGGCGGAACGTTCGGCAGACAGTGGAACAGGTCGTGAGTCGATTGGAGCCGACGACACGGGTCGCCAAGCATGTCCGTCACGATCCGCAGACCGTGGCGCTGCGCCTCGCAATTCCTGCGGGGCTGTTGGTGTCGGGGTCGCCGCTGGAATCAGCCGCGATCGCCCACGGCGCGATTCCCCGCGCCGCCGTCAAGTAATACCGCCCACACGACCTGCCCTTCGCGAATAGCGGTTCCGGGCGACTGCAGTGGTTGAAAAGCGATCCGCCGTTGCAGTCGGCCCGGGTTTGATCCCCAGCGGCCGGTGACCGCCAGGAAGTGAGTCCCTACGCGCAGCTCGTCGACTTCGTGGACTTTCGTACCGTCGAAGTTGCCCAAACTGATCCGATCAAACGCAAAATTGCCCCGCAGCACGGCGTCGACGTGGCACAAGCTTTCGTCGCGCAACGACTCGGGGTTTCGGTAAACCTGCACGACGTCGCGGTTGGCGACGCCGTAGGTAATCTTAATCACAAAGAGGTTGACTTCCGAGCTCTCGGCGCCCAATGCCGGCAAATTGGCGGCTCCGTAGACGTTGACGTTCGACGTGGCGCCATAGCCGGCCCCGTCGGCGCCGTTGCCGATGCAGAGCACGCGATTGCTGTTGCCGTCGCCGCGCTGGAACTCCACCCCGTAGAAGCCGTCGTCGATGCGGTCGACCCGCTGCAGAAAGCTGATATACACCTCGTTGCCGTCGCGACCGACCAGCCGTACGCCGTCTTGGTTTTCGACCAGGCCGGCCGTGTCGAACACTCCGCCGACCGACGTGGCCAGGCTGCGCCGAATGCGGTTGTGTTGAGCCGTTTGAGCCGCGCGGTTGCCCACTGGCACTACCCCTTCGATTGCGAGGCTGCCCATCCGCACCTCGTTGGATTCGGGGCCCGCCTGATCGTCGGCCGCAATGTTGAACCAGGCGCCCGCCCAACCGAAGCCGCCGTTCTGCGCCTCCAGCGGACCGTTGGGATAACGGAAGCCATCGTAGGCCAGCAGTCCGTCGTGCGGCCCGGCGCTCGGGAGCAAATTGCGGACAAACATCGCATCGTTGGCGGGAAACTCGGCGACGGTTGTGGAAAGCGGGTTGACCCGCGCGGCTTGCGCACCGCCCAGTTCCAAACGTTGCAGCGAGTGGCCGTCCTCGTCCAGTACGTCAGCGCTCACCGAGCCGTTGAAGACGTGCAATTCCGCCGCCCCCGATTGCTGAGCGACGACGCCAAACTCCGCGGCGACTTCCCACACGTCAAGCGCGCGGGTTTGCACGCGGAAGCCCCGCGCTCGACCCGGCACGACGGCCGCGAGGCGACCTTCGTTCAAGGCGACGCGGTCCGAGGCGCTGACGGTGAACGATGCCGGCCCTTCCAGCAGCAGCGTCGCGCCGTCGTTGAATGTGACCTCGACAAGACCTTCCTGCAGTTGCAGATGCTGTCCTGCGAGCAGCGCGACGCCGTAGCCGCCGGCGCCAGCCGAATCGGCCCAGACGCAGTTGTGCGTGCCCGTGATGCGGGCGACGACTTGGTCGTTGTCAACAGATGGACTGGCGGGGGTGGTTGCATCTCCAGCGGCCGCCGAGTTGCGGGCTGCCACGGACGCCTGCCGCGTCGCATCCCAAGTGCGCGTCAGCATGCTGCTCAACACCGCCACGCCCATCAACGACGCGGCCAACGCCAGCCACTGTCCGCCGCGGCGCCGCGCTGGCAAGTCCTGAGCTGGTTGCGATCCTCTTGCCGTGTTGCGCGCGTCGACGCGGCGACCGGTCGAGGGCGCGTCGACTTCAGGGTCGTCGTCGGCCGCCTGACGTCCCGCTGCGCCCTGCAACAGTTCGCCGGCGTCGCCGTAGAGGCTGCCGTGCATCCACATATAGTTGGTGTAGATCGTGCGCGCCGCGGCGCTGTCGCGCAGCACCTCGTCGAGCCGTCCTCCGTCGGCGTCGCTGATCACGCCGTTGCACAATGCGCCGATCAATTCGATCAGGCGATCACGCGGCATGTCAGCGATGGCGGAGCGAGCGGTCACAGCAATCCTTCGGCATTCAGCGTGCGGTCGATGCACTCGTGCAGCGAGCGGCGAATTCGGTTGAGGGCCTTGTAGACCGTGTTCACCGGTCGGCCAATCTCTTGAGCAATGGTCTTAAAGTTGGGAGCCGACTCGCCGTAGCAGCGTTGGACCAACTGGCGGTCCCCGTCGCCCAGTTTGCCCAGGCAACGTTGCAGCGCCTCGCGGCGAAAATCAAACAGGTCGGCCCGGCGACTGGCGTCCTCGGCGATCAACGCACAGGCGTCGTCGCTCAGTTGGAATCCGGTCCGCTTGGCCTCGCGGCGAAACTTTCGCACCTGGTTGTGGGCGATCACGCTCACCCATTTCACAAAATCGGTGCCCAGTTCGAACTGGTCGGACAGCCGCCACACGGTGACGGCCACTTCCTGAAACACCTCCTCGGCGTGGGCGGGACTGGACAGCAGCGACACCAAATACGAGAACAGCCACCGGTCGTGCCGGGCGAACAGGCGGGCAAACGCGTCCCGCCGCTCGTCAGCCGGCAACCCACCGGGGGCTGCTCCCTGCCATCGCGAACCGGGTGCGCCGCCGGTCGCGTCGGGTGAATCGTCCTGCCTGTGGCCGCCATCCATCCCGCCATCCCTCTTGGGCCTTGGGCAATTTGTCTGTGGGCCAGCGTCGCTGCTCCCGCTTGCCATATAGTTAGGCGCTGAGTCGCGGGAATTGGTATGGGAAAATGTCCATTGCTAACAATCGGCGAGTATTGGGATGATAAGAAAAGTCGTAAGAAAATATCAAATAAGGATTTGCAGCGCGTGGAGGCGGAGCGGTAGGGCGCGAAAAACTCAAATTGCACCCTGGCGGTCAACTCCCCACATCATGCGAGCGGCTGGTCAAAGACAGCTTGGGCGAGGCGGCGGGTGTGCAATTTGACCCGATTCCGCCGATTTGTCTTGACCGCAGGCATGGGTGGACGTCACATTGGCAATCGGTATGAAAGCGCTTGCGACACGGCGATTCCCTCGATTTGGCTGACTTTCGCCGTTGTGCGATTTGTCGGAAGTGCCTGATGAGGGTCGCCTCGACCCATAGCGCGGCGGACGCATGTCGCCGCGACGTGGATGTCGATTGATTTGCTGTCCTTCTCCTTTGGTTGGTCTTTCTCCTTTTTGCAGTGAGTCGCGATCTCATGAAGAACATCATTGTGACCGCCGCATTGGCGGTCGCCTCCCTAACCGCCAGCGCTGCCCAGGCGAGCCTGCTCACCGACGGCAGCTTCGAAATTGCAACCGGGGGCTCGACGACTAGCAATAGCCCGTGGATTTTGGCTGCGAACAAGCCAAACAATGTCGATGTTGCCACCCAATTTCAGACGGCTCCCTGGTCGAGCAGCGACGGAAACACCGGCGTGTGGTACAAGTCGTTTACCGGCTTGGGGAACGGAAGCAATCTCACGGGCACTTCGATCTTAACTCAAAGCGTCGTAGCCCCTCAGACTGGCGGCTACATTCTGACGTTTGACGCCGCTCGAGAAGCAAACTTCCTGGCTGACGAATGGTATGTCGCCATCGTCTCGAACACGTCCGGCGGCGGTTTGCAGGATACCGTCGATCTGCTGACTGCCCCGATGCCGCCTGGCAATTTTGGCTCGGTCGCTACTCAGTTTTCGTTGGCGCTGAGCGGCGTCGACGCCGGCGATACGCTCAGCGTATTTGCGGTCATGACGGGCGGTCGCAATTCTAACGTGAATCCTCAATCGGCGTTCCTCGACAACTTCGATCTGAATTTTGTCCCCGAACCCGCGTCGATGGCATTGGTCCTGTTGAGCGCCGTTGGGATCGCGCTGATTCGTCGTCGTTAATCGATTCGCCACTTCTTCGGTAAGACCTCGGGCCGGCAAGCCATTGTGGTTTGCCGGCCTTTTTTCTTTGCCAATCTGCGCGAACGCCCGACAGTATGTGCCGCATCATCGGCCGCGGCTTGCAGTTTGAAAGCGATCAGACCGAGTGCGAATCGATAGGCTCTCGGTCGCCGCCGCTTGGCGCCGGCTGCGCTTACTCAGGCAACCCCAGATACTCGCGGGCGTTGCCGTAGCAGACGCCCTTGATCAGCGGGCCGAGCAGGTCGTCGCAGTCGGGCAGGGCGCCGCGCTCGACGTCCGTGCCGAGCATGTCGCACAGGCAGCGGCGGAAGTACTCGTGGCGCGGGTACGACAGGAACGACCGAGAGTCGGTCAGCATGCCGATGAACCGAGACAGCAGCCCCTGGTTGGCCAGCATCCCCATCTGCTCGGTCATGCCGTCCCACTGGTCGAGAAACCACCAGCCGCTGCCCCACTGGATTTTGCCGGCGACCGAGCCGTCCTGGAAGTTGCCGATCATGGTGGCGAACACTGCGTTGTCGGCCGGGTTGAGGTTGTATAGCACGGTCTTCGGCAAGGAATTCTCTTGTTCCAGCCGGTCGAGGTAGCGAGCCAGCGGCGCAGCCTGCGGCACGTCGGCGATCGAGTCGCCGCCCACGTCGCGGCCCAGTTGCGCCATGAGCCGCGAGTTGGCGTTGCGCAAGGCGCCGAGGTGTAGCTGCTTGGTCCAGCCTTTCTCGGCGTCCAGCACGCCAAAGTAGTGCATCAGGTAGCTGGCGAATTGTTCCTTCTGCTCGGGAGTCGCGGCGTCGCCGGCGCGGGCCTTGTCGAAGATGGCGGCAGCGGCCGCTTCGGTGCAGTCGGCGGCAAAGCACCGCTCCAAGCCATGATCCGACAGCCGGCACCCTGCTTCGTGGAAGAAATCGTGCCGTTGACGCAGTGCATCGAGCAGCAACGCCAGCGAGTCGACGGACGTGTTCGCCGCGGCCTGCAACTTCTCGATCCAGCCGTTGAACACGTCCGGCTGATCGACGTCCAGGACGCGATCGGGGCGGAACGTGGGAAAGACGCCGGTGGGCAGATCGCTCGCGGCAATCTGCTTGTGCCAATGCAGGTCGTCGACCGGGTCGTCCGTGGAGCAGACGGCGCGGACCTTGAAGGTTTTGAAAATGCCGCGGGGGGTGAGATCGTCGCTGGCCAGTCGTTCGTTGGCGGCGGCCCAGATGCGCGGGGCGGACTCTTCGCTCAGTAACTCGTCGATGCCGAAGTACCGGGCGAGCTCCAGGTGGGTCCAATGGTACAGCGGGTTGCGCAGCGTTTGCGGAACCGTGCGGGCCCAGGCGAGAAACTTCTCGTAAGGTTCGGCGTCGCCCGTGCAGTAGCGTTCCGGTACGCCGTTGGCGCGCATCGCCCGCCACTTGTAGTGATCGCCCCCCAGCCAGATTTCGGCGAGATCGCGGTAGCGGCGGTTCTCGGCGATCTCGGCCGGCGGCAAGTGCGTGTGGTAGTCGAGGATCGGCTCGTCGGCGGCGAACTGGTGATACAACCGCCGGGCGGCGTCGGTTTGCAGCAGGAAATCGTCGTGGATGAAAGACATCGTCGTTGGTTGGTGAATGAGTTCTGAAAAGGGTTCCGCGCGGTCGCCAGCGGCGGGTTACTTGAGCAAGCCCAACGCTTGCGGCAGCCACTCCGACAGCGCCGGCACGTACGTGATTGCCAGCAGCGCCGCGAACATTGCAATCAAAAAGGGAATCATCGGCTTGGTGACCTCGGCAATGGTCGTCTTGCCGACGCCGCAACCGACGAACAAGCACGTCCCCACCGGGGGCGTACACAGACCGATGCACAGATTCACGATCATCATGATGCCGAAGTGGACCGGCGACATGCCCAGTTCCGTGACCACCGGCAGAAAGATAGGCGTGAAGATCAGCACCGCCGGGGTCATGTCCATGACCGCCCCCACCGCCAGCAGCAGCAGGTTGATTAGCAGCAAGATAATCAGCGGGTTGTCCGAGACCGCCAGCAACGCCGTGCTGATCGACTGGGGAATCTGTTCCAGGGCCAGCACCCATCCCAGGGCCTGGCTGGTGGCGATCAGCAAGAAGATCACGGCCGTCACGATGCCGGTCCTCAGCAGCAGTTCCGGCAGTTGCAGCAGCTTGACTTCTTTGTAGATGAGCACGGCAAGGATGAACGCATAGAGGACCGTCACCGCCGCGGCCTCGGTGGGAGAGAACACGCCCCCGAGAATGCCGCCCAGGACGATGAAGATCAGCAGCAAGCTCGGCAGCGCGCTCCGCCCGGTGACCAAGACCTTGTGGAAACTAAACGGCGTCGACTCACCGACGCTCTTGCCGCGAAACATTACGGCGCAGGCGATCATGATCGCCAGGCCCACCAAAATCCCGGGCAGGACCCCTGCCATGAACATTGCCGCCACCGAGACGTTTCCGGTGACGACCGCGTAGACGATCATGATATTGCTGGGCGGGATCACCAGCCCGGTGGTCGACGCCGTGGTGGTGAGGGCCACGGAAAATCGCCGGTCGTAGCCGCCGCGGGTCATCTCGGGAATCATGATGCCGCCGATCGACGAGAGCGCGGCGGTGGCCGACCCGGAGATCGCCCCGAACAGCATGCAGGTGATCGTGGTGATGTAGGCCAGTCCCCCTTTGAACTGGCCGGCGATGGCCGTGGCGAACGCGACCAATCGTCGGGCCATGCCGCCTTCGCCCATCAGCAGGCCGGCGAGCACGAAAAACGGAATGGCCAGCAGCGGAAAGCTAGCGATCCCTTTGCTCATCCGCTGCGCCATCATGAACCCCGACGGCACCGTTCCCAGCGACAACATGGTCAGCAGCGCGCTGACGCCCAGCGCGATCGCAATCGGCGCATTCATCAACAGCACGATGACAAACGCCGCGACGAGGATGAGTACCTGCAGGTCCATGGGCAACGTGCGTCTAGGTCGCGGAAGGGACGTCGGGGGCGGTTGTCGAGGGGTCGGCATCCTCCGCAGGACCGCCGGCGATCAGTTGCCACAGGCGATCCACGGCAAATATCACGATGAGCGTGCCGCTGATCGGAGCCGCCAGATAGACGTACCCCATCGGCACGCCCAGCGCGGGGGTCTGCTGACCGGCCCCGAGCGTCTTGCTCACCAACGCGAATCCGCCGTAGACCATGGCGAACGCGGCAAAAGCGAGCACCGTGATCTCGGCCGCCACGGCGAGCCACCGCTTGGCCGGCGCGTCGAGCCGCGATGCGACGTAATCGAACCCGAGATGTTCGCCCCGGCGGTACGCCACGGCGGCCCCCAAGAGGGCGACCCACATCAGCAGGTACTGAGCCGCTTCGTCGGTCCAGGGGCTGGGCCCGGAAATCAGGAAGTTGAGAAACGCAAACTGCGAGAGATATCGCGATGCGACGCCCCACAACACGACCAGGACCAGGGCGGCCATCACGACGATGACAGTCCACTCGAGCGCCGTTTGCAGGGCGGTCAGCACGGGGGCCAGCGGCGAGGAGGCGCGCTTCATGGCTTCACCTTCTCGATCCGTTCGACGAGATCGCCCACCGGAGTGCCCTCGTATTGTTTTAGCATCCCCGCCGACTTGGCGGCGAACAGCGCCTTATCGGGGTAGTGGATCGTGACGCCTTCCTCTTGCACCGCGGCGAGGGCCGCTTCGGTGTCCTCTTGCCACAGTCGTCGCTCGTACACGACGCTCTCGTCGACCGCCGCTTGGATCCACTCTTGCGTCTGCGCCGGCAACTGTTGCCACAGCTTTTCATTGACGATCAGCAAGTCCGGCACGCGCGTGTGTTCGTCGAGCGAGTAGTGTTTGCAGACCTCGAAATGGCGCGTGTTGCGAAAACTGGGCGGATTGTTTTCCGCCCCGTCGACCATCTTCTGTTGCAACGCCGAGTACAGTTCGCCGAAGCTGATTGGCGTGGGAAAACCGCCCAGCGCCTTGACCATCCCCATGGACGTCTCGCTGCTTTGCACGCGGATCTTTAGCCCCGCCAGGTCGTCGGGCTTGAGAATCGGACGATTGGCCGTGTAGAAGCTCCGCGCCCCGGCGTCGTAGTAGCACAGACCGCGCAAGCCCGCCTGGGCGCCCTTGAGCAGCAACTCGCGGCCGATGGGGCCTTCCAGCACGTTCCAGAAGTGCGCCTCGTCGCGGAACAAGTACGGCAGGCCGAACACGGCCATCTCGGGCACGAAGCTCTCCAGCGGCGAGGTCGAGACCTTGGTCATCGCCAGCGCGCCGTGCTGCACTTGCTCCAGCAATTCCGTCTCCGAACCCAGCTGGCCGTTGGGAATGATGTCGACCGTCACGGCGCCGTCGGAGATCTCCGCCAGCCGCTCGGCGAAAAACACCATGCCGCGGGCGACCGGGTGTTGCTGGTCCATCGCGTGGCCCAGCTTCAGCGTAATGTGTCGATTGGCCGCCGGGTCGTTGGGGTTGGGGGTATTCCGTTCCCCCTCGATCAGCGCCGCCGCGACGGTCGCTCCCAAGGCGGCAATCAACGCGCCAACCACGCCAATAGATGCAATGCGATTCATGGGGAACGCGAGTTTGACGAGCGGAGAACCGAGCGCAGGGCGAGCCATCAGCAACTCGGCCCCGTCACCGCGACGATACGCAGCACTGCCGAATCTCGCCAACTCGCCGCCGGCGCAGAACACTTTAGTGTGTGCGGTTTGAGCGACGGTGCAAGTGGCGGGGCGGCAATGGTCGCAGTCCCTGCGTAAAACCCACCCTGTCGTGCGTCCAGACCAGTCATCAGGCGGCACAGCGCGTGCGCCGGCGACGCAGCAAGGCCGCCCCGGTCGCCGCAGCCGCCGTGACCGCTAAGCTCGCCGCGGCGGGCTCGGGGACCGCGCCGGCCGACGGCACGGCGGCGACGCGGCCGAATTGGCTCGACCAAACGGCAAGATCCGCCGCGTCGACGACGCCATCGTCGTTGGCGTCGCCGGGGGCGCTGCCGCCGTAGCCGCGCTGCCAAGCGAGAAAGTCCCCGCCGTCCACGGCCCCATCGCCATTGAAGTCGGCGTCGTCCGGCGCCAGATCGATCAGCGAAACGCGATCCAGGTATGCGGTCGCCTGCGCGCCGTTGGGCCACGCCCCGTCGAACCCAAAATGGAGCACCGCCGATGCAATCCCGGCGCTCAAGTCGAAACTCGACAGCGGGATCGACACGGTGAACTGCTGGTCCCCCCGCGCGCCGATGTCGGCGAACGGGAACTGCTGATTCCAG
The DNA here is from genome assembly GCA_020427145.1 of Planctomycetales bacterium. GTDB lineage: Bacteria > Planctomycetota > Planctomycetia > Pirellulales > Lacipirellulaceae. The sequence goes on from JAGQOU010000136.1 coordinate 35,222, forward strand.
CCGTCGAGGTCGGTGTCGAACGACACGTGCAGGTTCATGTCCGACAGGCCGACAGGCAGAGCGTTGGCCAGGTAGCTCACGTCAAATTCCAGCACATAGTTTTCCGCCCCGTCGGCGAGCGCGTTCTGCAGGGCTTGCAGCTGAGGGCCGCTCATCGCGACGCGGGCGTCCCAGGTCCAATCGTCGTCGCTCTTGGTGATTGCCAGACTCTGGTTGCCGTCCGTCGCCCCGAACGTGGAAATAGCGAGCGTGCTCTGGCTGCCCGAGTAGTTGGGAAACTGAAACCCATCGAGTCCGGCCTCGAAGCTGTACAGCAACTCGGAACTTTGCGGCGGCGCGACGCCGGGGTCGGGATTTGTGCCCTGCATGAAGCTCGACAGCCACTGCGCGGTTTGCTGATTGGCGGGCTGATTGCCGCCAGCGGGGTTCATGTTCCATGCGCTGCCCGCGGACCCGGTCATGTCCCACTGCCAAACGTGGGCGGCGAGAAACTGGCCGCTGGCGAGCCGCCCGTCAAGCGCTCGCATCAAACCTTCAAACGCCATGTTTTGTTCGTCGGCGTCCAGCGGTTGGCTTTCGCCCTGCGGCGTGACCGTCGTGCGATTGCGGGGCAAGTAGCCCGCCTCGGTGAACTCCACCGGCAGCCCCGCGCCCCCCTGCCGCGCCGCGGCGAAGGGCAGAATCTCGTTGTCGAGTTTGCTATTCCAGGCGTTTTCCACCGCGGTGATGAAGCCGATGTTCGGATACGCGCCTGAAGCGTCGGCCTGACTGCTGCCGAGCAGGTTTGGAAAGTAGGAATCGATGCCGACGAAATCGATCGCCGGGTTGTCCCAAATCGTCGCTGCGAGGTTGGGGTGGTTGTAGTTGTCCCAGTTGGAAGCGTAACCGAGCGTGCCGGAGAAGGCGCCGTCGACCGCGGCGATCAGCGAGTTCCACTGGGCGTTGTTGCCGGCGTTGCGCGTGATGGCCCGCAGCTCGGTGCCCACGGTCAGCGAATCGGCGCCGGCCGTCTCGGCCATCTGGGCCACGTCGAGCAGATACTGCTGGTAGTCGCCCCAGAAGTTGCTTGACTCGCCGCTGCCGGGCGTCGGATCGTAGTACCCGCGCCAGGCGTTCGAGTTGGTCGCGCTTTGAAAATAGTTATTGCCGTTCTTCAGCTCGACGAAAGGATTGACCGTCACCCGCATCCCCAGCGACTTGGCTCGCGCCACCCCGGCGGCGACGTGACTCAGCTCGGGACCGCGGGTCGACGCGGCGGCAATCGTCCCCGCCGGCGACGCGGCCGAAGAGCTGGTTTCGACAAACCGAATCGGGCTGAGCGAAACCTCGTCAAACCCGGCGTCAAACGCCGCCTGCACCGCGCCCTCCCACACCTGCGCGCCATTGGCAAAATTACCCCACGAGACCAGATTGAACCCGACGCCCGGATCGACGCCCGATTCGTAGCGAACCACGTCGGCTTGGCAGGGCAGGGCGGCCGGCAGCGTCGCGGTGACGAGCGTGCAGTACGCAGCGGCGGAAGCGAGGCGTGGCTTGATCATGGAAACTTGCCGACGACGAGCAGACGCCGCGGATTGGCGCGCGGAGTCCATCAGCAGAAGCTCGCCACGGCTCATCGCGTCGGGGCTCGCTTGCGTCTGCTGCTGGAACTCATGACTACGGCCGCGGCACCTTGATTTCCAACGGCGCGTCGGCCGTGTCGACGATCAACGGAGAACTGCCCGGCAGCGTGTAGTCCTTGGGCACCACCGACTTTCCCGCCTTGTCCGTCGCATAGAAAAACGCCACGCGATGCCGCCCGGGAATGAGTCCGTCGGCATGCTTGTAGCTGGTGACGTACTCGAACTTGCCGGACGCGTCGACCCGAGCCTGCGCTGGGCGGGGCCGCGCGCCCTGCTCGACATCGGGGGCGTCGAGGGCGTAGAAGTTCAGCGCGTAGCCGCCAATTGGCAGCGGCGAACCGTCTTCATAGGTCACGGTGCCCGAGACGGGTATGTATTCGTACGGCGAAACCGAGCCGGTGCATCCGCACGCAACCAGCGCTCCCGCGATGGCGAATGCACAACGAAAATGCGAAGAGTTCATGGCGAACGTGCTGATTGCCTAACGAGGAAGGTCGACGCGGATCGTCGACCGTCGATGCTACTCGATCGTGCCGGAAGCGTAACCGTCGGCCGACATGTTGATCCGCTGCCAGACGCCGAAATTCCCCTGCAGCGTGTCGTCGGGGTTGGAGCAACCGATGCAGGAGCCGCCGGTGATGGTGCCCGCGTCAATGAAATCACTGATAAATCGTACGCTGGCGTCGGCCATGGCGACGTAGGCGCCGCCGACGTGAACGCTGCGCACGACCGATTCGGCGCTTTGGTCAACGCCCGGATCAGGCCGCATGCACTCGGCCAGCAGCGTGGCGTCGCCGACGTCTTCGATGATGTCCTTCGCGCCGTAGATGTCGTCGTCGTAACCGCCGCAGGAGTTGACGGCTCCCTGCACGTCGGACGCATGCCGACAGTGAAAACTGGAGCCGCACATCCCCATGGCCCACACGCCGCGCCGGTCGCGGGGGCTCAGCCCGACGCGCATTTCGCCGATCATGATAGTGTTGCTCGTGCCGTCGGTGATGCGCCGCAGTTCCAGGCCCTGCCAAGTCACGGCGCCCATGCCCAGATTGAAGGGCAGAAGGCCCGGCAGCTTTGCCGTCGACGATCCCGAACCAGTGCCAGCGGCGATTTGGTTATTCTCGTAGTTGCCCCAATACTGGTAGGCGTTCAGCCCATAGTTGCCGCGGGCCCAAGCGAGGTTGTTGTAGCCACCGACGAAAGGATTGTTGGCGCCATTGTCACTGGGGCAGAGAAACAGCGGCACCTCGGTCGCGATCTCCGCGACGTCGTTGGGATTGACTGACGCCGGGTCGGTGATCCGTTTCGAATCGGCCGGCGCCGTCACGTTCCACTTGGCGTCGATGCGGTCGTAGAGATTCTGCAACTCGACCTGCGGAAGGATCTCGATCAGCCAGTTCGTGAAAAGTCGCTGATCTTTAAAGGTGTCCTGATTTACGTTGGGGACGATGTAAGCCGGCGCCGGGAACTCGCCCTTGCTTGATTCGTACGTCATCACCGCCAGCGCGATGTTCTTCAGATTGTTTTGGCACTGGGCCCGCCGCGCCGCTTCGCGCGCGGCTTGCACGGCCGGCAGTAGCAATGCCACCAGCACGCCGATGATGGCGATCACCACCAGCAGCTCCACGAGGGTGAAGCCGCGGCGACTGCGCGACAACGATTGGTTTTCGTCCTGATTCATATCGTTTCGACTCCCGTCCTTCTGTCCCGACTTTCGGCCGCTCTGTTCCGTAACGCGCCGCCGGGACTTGCCGAGGCAGCGCCTGGTGCGCAGGTCTCACCTCGAATCATAGCGCGACGTTCAACGGCCAACGCGACCGCCGGCGGACGCCGAGCAAGCCGGTCGCAGCCAACACCGCCAGGGCGATCGTCTGCGGCTCGGGGACGGCGCCCACGGCTGCCGCGGCCGCCGTCGTGCCAAAGTTCTCCTGCCAAATTGCCAAATCGGCGTCATTGACCATCCCGTCGCCGTTGGCGTCGCCCTCGGCCAGCGTCGTGCCGGTTCCATAGCCGCGCTGCCAGGCGAGGAAATCGCCGCCGTCAACAACGCCGTCGGCATTGAAGTCGGCGTTGTCGGTCGACACCTCGCTAATGACGCGGAAATTGTCAATCTGATACAAGCCGGGACCGTCGGTGTTGGTCGACAGGCCGATTCGCAGATACGTGGTGCCCACAAGGAGGCCCGCATCCGCGAGACTCATGCCCGACGTGTTGTCGATCATGTTGCTCAGCTGAATGGTGACGGTGCCCGTGTCGCCTTCGACCGGCCCATTGAAGCTGGCCCCTTCGGCATCGTAGAACGCCCCCGTGCTGTCGGTGAAATGGACGCCAAACTTGGCATAGCCCGCGGAGTACGGAAAGTTGTCGCCGATTCGCACGTCAAAGGCCACGGCGGTTGCTCCGTTGATCTTGCCGACCAAGTCGTCGATGGTCGCCTGCAGCGTGGCGTCGATGTCTTCAATTTCGGGATCAGGATTCGTGTCCGAGGAAATCTGGAACTGGCTGCCCCATGTGAAATTCGGCGAGGTCTGCGAACTGCGATCGATTTCCAGCGCGTAGGTTCCATCCGTGGCGCCCACCGTGGTGATCGCGTGCGTGTGCCCCGTGCCAAAGCCGGGGGTCCAACCCTCAAATTGCTCGTTCACCTCGGTCGTCGCCGGGTTGTCGGGCGTTTCCCAGGAAAAGAGCGTCGTTTCGACAACCTGCGGCAACTGCGTGAAGCGGATGTTGTCGAGGTAGTACTTCACGCCCTCGCCGCCGCCGCCGTTCACATGGTCGCTGTTGGTGCCAATGTTGAGCTGGTAGAAGCCCGAGTTCTCTGACACGGGCAGCAGCGCCATGGGGACGCTGATCGGATAGACCAGCGGATAGGTCGGCGTGCCGGCGACCGCGTCGATGATGTTTGGCGACACGTTGAGCGATTGTTTGAAACCCGTCGTGTCGCTGTTGACCGCGACGTTCATCAAGAAGTAGTTGCCGATGCTGGACGTACTGCCGAAGCTGTCGGGCGTAAACACGACGTCAAAATCCAACGAGTAGGCGTCGGGATTCGCCGCGACCGCGTTGAACGCGTTGTAACGGGCCGCGTCGCCGGCGCCGACGTTTGACAGCACGTCCCAGCCGTAGGAGGGCCCGGTTTCGACGACCAGGCTCTGAGTTCCCTCGGTCGCGGCGGAAGCCGACGTGCCGATGCTGATGAAGTCGGAGTCGTTGTAGCCAGTCGCCTGCCAGCCTTCGAGCCCCGTTTCAAACGACCACAACAGTTGTGCCTGGGCCGCCGGGCCGCAGAACAGGCAGACCAGAGCGACGAGTCCGCCGCACAATCCGTTTTGTTTTGTTGCGAGCATGGCAAATGAACGCATTCCGCGCCCTTCCGTTCTTTGTTCCGGCGGTTGTGCGAGGTCCGACCGCGCCGGATGTGCCGTGATGTGGATCGAGATGGTGGAAGACGAGTACGAGTTCGTCGGACGAGACAATCGGGCGACGAACTCGACGCCGACTGCTGCCCCGCGAGCCGGTCGCCGATCGTTCGCCGCGAGAGGTGGTTGTGACTGATTCTTTCGCTGTCGGCATTGAACCTGGCCCGGTCCGCGGCATGAACGCCGCCGCGGACCAGACCAGTCGTTTCAATTGGACATTTATTCTGCAAGAGGCGATATCAACCGCCCGGCAGTGACTTTCATCGGAGCCGCCGCCGCAGGGCGACGGACGCCGCGAGCCCCCCCGCAAGCAACGCAAGCGTCGCCGGCTCGGGGATCGTTGAGTAACGAACCAGATCGATGTTGATCGTCACGTCGTTGGCGTGCGAACCGAGGTTCACGCCGCTGAACTGCACGTCGAACATGTTGCTGAGCCCGGCCAGCGGGAAAGTCAGGTCATAGAACTGGCCGTCAGCCACCAGCGACAAGTCGCCGGCCGACTGATACGTATATCCCGTTCCAGTTTGATAGTACGCCTGCACCGGAATGCTGTCGCCGACGCCGCCTCCGGTCACGTCGGTGGCCGACATCCGGTAGGTCACGTAGTTGTAGTTCGACAGGTCGGTCAGCCGTTCGTTGAAACTGTTGCCGTTGAAGACCGTGCCGTTGCCGTAAGCGATCGCAGCGCCGCTGGCGTCGCCCACGCCATGGTCGCCTTGATCAATCCATTTGAGCGTGCCGAGGCCCGCGTCGTGTGACAGGCCGGTTTGATTCTGGTTGCCGTCGTTGCCGAGGATGGCGCCCCGGTCGAAGTTGGCGAACACGCCTTGCAAGCCGCCATCGGACGTGCCGGCGTCGTGAGTCGCCAGATCGCGAACCGAAAGCGGCGTACCGGCGCTGCGGACTTCTTCCAGCGTCCACACCACGTTGCCCACCGCCGCATGGTCGCGGGCGCTGAAGCCCAGCGTGCGGATGTAAACCTGTTGCCCGTAGGTCAAACCGGCCAGCGGCAATTGGTAGGTATTCACGCCCGGCGCGACAGAGATGTCCGGGCCCAGGCTGACGTAGCTATACGCGGTCGAGGCCTGCACGTAGAATTGCACGTCGATCGGCCCCGATCCGTTGTGGCCCAGATCGAACTCAAGATAGTCGAGCCCGGTCAGATCAAGACCGCCGGTCGCGGCCGATTCCTCAAGTCGCCGATTGGCTCCGTCGCGAATTGCAACATCAGCGCCAGCCGTGGCGCCGATTTCGATGATGGTCAGTTGACCGGCCGTGTTGTTATTCAGCAACACGTCGTTGTTGCCAAAATTCTTGGCCCAGTCGTCAACGCTTGCCGCGCCGTCCCACGTGTAGAGGACGCGCGGGGATTGGGCCTGCGCCGAACGGGTCCCTGCCGCGATCGCCGCGACGGCCAGCAGGGGAAGGAAAACTCGTAGCTGTGTTCTCATTAGACATGTCTCCCAGAAGACGATCGAAAAGGGTGTGGACTTTCAGAGCGAAGTATTCGCTCCATGTCGACTGCCGTCCGCTCAGCTCTCGCGCTCATGTTGACCGGAGATCGACCACGGCTGCCTTCCATGGTAGTTGCGAGTCGCCCGGTGCTCGATGTCCGTGGTCCGTTCGCGTTGGGTCCGCTAGAGATGCCAAAATCGCGTAGAAAAGTGGGTTGTTTGGCCGGCCGCGGGCCAGTTTGGGGTGATTTCGTCGTGCGGCTCGGCAAACTTGCTCAAGTAGTTTAACAACTGCAGAATAGCCATCCGAAATCGGCCTGTCAACAAAATCCACGGCCATTTTGGCGCCAAACCGTCGGAATCTCAGTTACCGCATGCGCCCGCCGAGGCAAGCAGATTGGAACCAGGCGCGTCAGGGCGTTTCGCAGGGCGGGTGCGAGCACGATTGCCGGACGACAAGATCGCCCCCGACGCGGATCGTCGTGGGCGGACTGTCGGCGTAGTCGCCATCGAGTCGGTCGAGAATCAGCTGCGCCGCCCGGCGGCCGATCTCTTTGGGCCGCTGCCGCATCGTCGTCAGCGGCGGGTGCATCGTGCCGGCGAAATCGAGATCGGCAAAGCCAATGACCGACACGTCTTCGGGGATTCGCAGGCCGAGCGTCTCGGCCGCCTCGTACACGTAGACCGCTTCGTGATCGGTGACGCAGAACACGGCCGTGGGGCGGGGCTGCCGGGTGAGGATGTCGGTGGCGACTTCCAAGCCGTTGCTGCCCCACGGGTTCAGTCGCCACGTGGAGACTTCCAAGCCGGCCAACTCGTCCACGGCGGCCTCGAACGACGCCCGACGGCGAACCGCCCAGGCCTGCCAGGCCGTCTCGCGCGAGGAGAAGCACGCAATTTCGCGGTGTCCCAGCGCCAACAGATGTTCGGCCACCGTGTGGGCGCAGCGTTGTTCGTCCGTCTCGATGGAATCGGCGATTTGTTCGGCGGAATACTCGTGGTCGATCACAACCACCGGCACGCGGCGCTCGATCAATTCGCGGAAGTGCTCGTAGTAAGCCACCGCAAACGACGGCCACAGAATGAGCCCGTCGACGCGGCGATCCAGCAACCGGCTGATCTGCCGGAGACCCTGCTGTTCGTCCTGCTCGAAGCGGGGCATCTCTTGGCAGTCGCCGACCCACACGGTGATCGGCAGGTAGTCGGCCGATTCCAGGCACAGGTGGATTCCGGCGAGCACATCGACCCAGAACGAGTCGAACGGCGGGATCATCACCCCGACGGTCTTGGTGCGGCCGGTTTGGATGCCGTTGACCAGCAGGTTTCGGCGCCAGCCCAGCTTGCGCGCGGCTTCCAGCACGCGGCGACAGGTTTCCTCGCCGAATCGCTCCTGTTCGCCGCGGAGAATCCGCGAGGCGGCGCTCAACGAGACCTTGGCCGCTTCGGCGACGTCCTTCAAACGCGGAGCGGAAGTCCCTGACATGGCAACTAGTTGACCAAGGGAAGAAGGGCTTGGCAGCAACGCCCAAAACAGGCTGCAGCCCCCATCATGGGCCATTGGCGTCAAGTCCTCAATCGGAAACCGCGCTGGCGGCCCCGGGAAAAGTTGCTCAAATACTTGAACAAGCGGCGGCTTGCGTCTAATCTGGACCGCTGTGGGAGGAATTTCCGTAGCGATTTCACGTTTCGGGCGGCAGCTTCCAAGCTGCTAGCCCGTTTTTTCCGCTGCGTCGGACTTTTCAACGCCTTTGTCGACAGTGAGTTATGGCTGATACATCCTCTTCTGTTTCTGCGGCGCCTGCCGACGGCGCGCAGCGGACTTCGAGCGACGTCAAGGGAACCGCGAGCCGCAGCGCCGCGGCCATTCCCTGGCAGCAGCGCCCCGCGGGTTCTCACTCGTTGTTGTGGCGACATTCGGGCAATCCCGTGATTGGCCGGCACCACATGCCCGGCGCCCAAGGCATTTACAACAGCGCCGTGGCGCCCTTCGGCGACGGGTTTGTCGGCGTGTTCCGCGTGGAAATGCAGACGCGGTATCCGCATCTGCACGCCGGCTGGAGCGACGACGGCTTGGATTGGCACATCGAGCCCGAGCCGATTCAGTTCGCCGAGTTTCCGGATACCCCGATTGGGGTGGAGTACGCCTACGACCCGCGCGTGGTCAAAATCGACGACGCCTACTACATCAGTTGGTGCGGCGGGCACAACGGGCCGACGATCAGCCTGGCGCGTACGCGCGACTTTCAGGAGTTTGAGCGGCTGGAGAACGCGTTCCCGCCCTTCAATCGCAACGGCGTGCTGTTCCCGCGCAAGATCAACGGCAAGTACTACATGCTCCATCGTCCCAGCGACAACGGGCACACGCCGTTCGGGGACATCTACCTCAGCCAAAGCCCCGACATGTGTCACTGGGGCGTGCATCGATTGGTGATGCGCAAAGGGGGCGACCACACGGGGCAGTGGTGGCAGCGCACGAAGATCGGAGCCGGGCCGATTCCGATCGAAACCGACGACGGCTGGCTGATGATCTACCACGGCGTGATGGACACTTGCAACGGCTTCGTCTACAGCATGGGCGCGGCGTTGCTGGATCTCGACGAGCCGTGGCGCGTCCGCTACCGCACGAATCAGCACATCATGACGCCAGAGGCGGACTATGAAGTGTTCGGCCACGTGCCCAACGTGGTGTTCCCCTGCGCGGCGCTCGCCGACGCCGCGGCGGACCGATTGGCGATTTACTACGGCGCGGCCGACACGTCGTCGTGCGTTGCGTACGCTCATCTCAGCGAATTGATTGCTTTCACGAAAGAGAACTCCACCGTATTCTAACGGCGGAACCGCGCGGCAGATGGCGGCGACGGCGCTGCGCACGCGGCAATGGCCGCGATTTGACTTTTCCCGCGGATCGCTCGGCTAACCGCCTGTGAGAAGACGGGACAGGCACGCTCGCAGCACTCGAGACTTCGGATCGGTCTGGCCCCGTACCGTGGACCAGCCCCCTTTTTCAACAGGCTGCGAAGCAAGCAGCCGCGGCGCGCACCGGCTATGTCCGAACTGCACTTCAGCCAACTCGACAAGGCCATTATCGTCGCCTATCTGGCGGCGACCGTCGGCATTGGGTTCTGGATTTCCAAACGCGCGTCGAAGAACATTCAGAACTATTTTCTCGGGGGCAATTCCATCCCCTGGTACATGCTGGGGCTGTCCAACGCCTCGGGCATGTTCGATATCAGCGGCACCATGTGGATGGTGTCGCTCATGTTCATCTACGGCGCCAAGAGCGTGTGGATTCCCTGGTTGTGGCCCGTGTTCAATCAGGTGTTCATGATGGTGTTTCTGTCGGTGTGGCTGCGTCGCTCCGGCGTGATGACCGGGGCCGAGTGGATTCGCTTTCGCTTTGGCGACGGGCGCGGGGCGAAGTTGGCGCACTCGGTCGTCGTGGTGTTCGCGCTGATCAACGTGATCGGCTTTCTGGCGTTCGGATTCGTCGGCATCAGCAAGTCGGCGGCCACGTTCTTGCCGTGGGTCTTGTCTCCGGATCCCGTGAAGAACGCCAATCTCTACGGCTTGGGCATCACGATCCTAACGACCGTGTACGTCGTGAAGGGCGGCATGTTCAGCGTCGTGTTTACCGAGGTGCTGCAGTTTGTGATCATGTCGATCGCCTGCGTCTGGGTTGGCTGTATTGCCATGGCGCGGGTGGCGCCCGATGCGCTTGCCGCGATGACGCCCGAGGGGTGGCAAAGCTTGTTCTTCGGCCGGGAGTTGAATCTCGATTGGTCGAACCTGCTGCCCGCGGCGGGCGACCGAATTGCCAGCGACGGCTGGGAGTTGTTCGGCGCCTTCGTCGGTTTGATGTTCATCAAGGGCGTGCTGCAAAGCGTCGCCGGCCCGGCCCCCAACTACGACATGCAGCGCGTCCTGTCGGCCCGATCGCCGCGCGAGGCGGCGTACATGAGCGGCATCGTCAACCTGGTGCTGCTGGTGCCGCGGTACATGCTGGTGACGGGGCTAGCCGTGTTGGCGGTCGTGTTCCTTTCTGCACAGTTGCGCACCCAAGGCGCCGACGTCAACTTTGAAGTCATCATGCCGCTGGTGATGCGCGAGTTTATTCCCAGCGGGCTGTTAGGGCTGTTGGTCGCGGCGTTGTTGGCGGCGTTCATGAGCACCTACGCCGCCACCGTAAACGCGGCGCCGGCGTATGTGGTCAACGACATCTACAAACGCTATTGGCGTCCCGATGCTTCGGATCGCGCCTACGTGACCATGAGCTACGTGGTGTCGATCGTGGTGGTCGTTATCGGCACGGCGATCGGCCTGTACGTGGCCAAGCTCAACGACATCGTGCAATGGATCGTCACGGCGCTGTACGGCGGCTACACGGCGGCCAACCTGCTGAAGTGGATTTGGTGGCGGTTCAACAGCTACGGCTACTTCTGGGGAATGGCGACGGGGATCGTCGCCGCGGGCGTGGTTCCCAAGGCCGCCACTTGGTTGGCGACCGATGGTACGATTGAACCGGTGGCGGAGATCTATCTGTTTCCCGTGATCTTCGGCCTGTCGCTGATTGGGTGCGTCGCCGGTTCGTTGGCCACCCCTGCGGACGATCGCGACGTGTTGAAGCGGTTCTATTTGAAAGTGCGTCCCTGGGGCTTTTGGGGGCCGATTCATGCGGCCGTGGCTGCCGATCACCCGGCAGTGCAGGCGAATCGCAATTTCGGCCGCGACATGCTCAACTGCGTTGTCGGCATTGCCTGGCAGACCGCGCTCACGGCGGCGGGCGTGTTCTTGGTGTTTCAAGACTTTGGCAAGCTGGCGGCGGCCGTTGGCGTGATTGCTGCGTCGTCGCTGTTTCTGAAATTCAATTGGCTGGATCGGATCGAGGATTACCCGCCCGATCTGCCGCAACCCGAAGCCGTCGAGCCGGCGCCCCTCGCCGGCGCCGGGCTCGCCGCGGAGGCGCCGTCATGCTGATTCGCCAGGTGTCGTTGTGCGTTGTCGTGGCGGCAGGCTTCCTTGCGGCGGCGGCGTCCGCGAGTAACGCGGCGGAACCAGCCAGCGGATTCGAAAACTTCATCACGACGCACGACGCCCAGCTCTACGACGGCGCGCAGCGTTTGCGGTTCGTGTCCTGGAACATCCCCAATCTCATTGCGATCGAAGACGCTCTTGATTTCCTCGGCGAGTCCCCCTGGCGGTGGCCCGATGAGTTTGAGATTGCCGACGCCCTGGAGTCGGTGCGACAGATGGGCGGCAGCGTGGCCCGCACGTACGTGATTACGGTCCGTCGCGAGGGATCGGACATGGGCGATACGGTTCACGTGCTGGGCCCGGGCGAGTTCAATGAAGAGGCGTTCGTCGCGCTCGACCGCGTGCTGCAGATTGCTAACGAAAAACAGGTGCGGATCATCCTGCCGCTGGTCGACAACTGGAAATGGATGGGGGGCGTCGAGCAGTACGCCGCGTTCCGCGGCAAGGAAGCCGAGGAGTTCTGGACCGATCGCCAGTTGATCGACGATTTCAAGGCGACGGTGCGGCACGTCGTCAATCGTCGCAATACGCTGACCGGCCAGTTGTATCGCGACGACAAGGCGATCCTGGCGTGGGAGACGGGCAACGAACTCGACGCGCCGCCGGAGTGGACGGCGGAGATCGCCGCCTACATCAAACAACTCGACCCCAATCATCTGGTCATCGACGGTCGATCTTTGCACGGCGTGCCGGAGCCGTCGCTGGACGATCCGAACGTCGACGTGGTGACGACGCACCACTACCCGGGCCCCGGCCGCAATCTTGTCGAAGCGGTGAAGACCGCCGTGGCAACCGCGCGCGGCAAAAAGGCGTACTTCGTCGGCGAAGTCGGCTTCGTGCCGCTGGATGAGGCGGCCCGCGTGTTTGATGCGGTGATCGACGAGGACGCCAGCGGGGCGCTGTACTGGAGCCTGCGGTTCCATCGTCGCGAGGGCGGTTTCTACTGGCACGACGAGCCCGCCGGCGGCAACACGTTCAAGGCGTATCATTGGCCGGGGTTTGATTCGGGCGACGCCTACCGCGAACGCGAGCTGCTGCAAACTCTGGTGGCCGCGGCGCGGCGCATTGAAGGATCGGGCGATGACCGCACCGCGCCCCCGCGCGACCAGCCGCTCGCCCCCGCGCGGCTGCTGCCCATCGAACATCCGGGGCGGATCTCGTGGCAAGGTTCCGCCGGCGCCAGCGGATACGACGTTCAGCGGGCTCCGACGGCAACCGGACCGTGGGAAACTGTCGGCGTCGACGTGAGCGACGCGGCCGTGCAGTACCGGCCGCTGTTTTGCGACGACAGCGTGCGGCCCGGCGAATCGTACTATTACCGCGTGATTGCCCAGCGAGCAGACGTGGCGGGTCCGCCGTCGAACTGCGTCGGGCCGATCGCCGTCGACAAGGTCGTCTTTGTCGACGAAATGCAGGACCGCAGTCGACTGGCAAGCACAGCGGGCCGTGCGTCGTTCCGCAGCGACCACGCGCGACGGTCGCAGGAGGACATGCATCGACTGGAGTTGGCGCCAGGCGCCTCGGTCGACTACGAAATGCCGGGCGACATTTCCGCCGCGTCGGTGTGGGTCTTTGCCGACCAGCCAGCGCTGTCATGCTCGATTGCCGTTTCGGCGGACGGAGAGGTGTGGGACCTGCTCGCCGTCGCATCCACCTCGCCGGCGCGCAGCGGCGGCGACTATGGCTACCTGCGGCCCGTGTTGCTGAACGTGAAAGCAACCGCAACGGGAAGACGGTTTCTCCGCATCGCTAACGACGCCGAGGCGGATGGGAGTTTTCAGATCTCGCGCGTGGAGATTGCTCACGGCGGCGCGAAGCAGACTTCGTCGTCGGTCAATCGGACCAGCGCCGCGGACGCGGCGCCCGCCGCCAAGGCGAGGCCGAAGCCCGAGTTTGTCAAAGGCGTGTCCTGGGGGTGGGTCGGTTCGTGCGGCGACTACGCAGGCGAGGCGGCGGCCCGCTCGATCGACGAATTGGCGGCAACCGGGGCCGAGTGGATTTGCATTGCGTTTGCCACGACGATGCCCGCTTTCGACAATCCGCACTTTGGCTGGGGCGTCGAAAATCCGCGGATGGTTTCCGACGATGAAATTCGCCGGGCGATTGCGCTGGCGCGGCAGCACGGCTTGAAAGTGATTCTCAAACCTGTCGTCAACTGCGACGACAACGAGTGGCGAGCGTGGATTCGTTTCTACCGGCCGACAACCGCCGAGGAGCAGGCCGCCGGATTGGCGGGCGTCGGCAACCCTTGGGGCGACAACCCGGGGCGGCTGGAGGGGATGACCGTCGACCACGCCAAGTGGGACGCGTGGTGGGACAATTTCCGCGGGTTCCTGCTGCACTACGCGGAACTCGCGGCGGAGCAAGACGTGGAGCTGTTTTGCCTGGGTTGCGAGATGAGCTCCACCGAATCCGCGGAAGCTCGCTGGCGCGCACTCATCGGGGAGATCCGTGCGCGTTACGACGGATTGCTGACTTACGACATCAATCACGGGCGCGAGACGCGCCTGACCTGGTGGGACGCCGTCGACGTGATTGGGGTGAGCGCCTACTACGCCATCCCGCCGCTCGGCGATACGACTGCCGAGGAGGCGGCGCAGCAGACAACCAGTTTGGCGGAGATGAAAGCGCACCTGGCCGCGCTCAAGCCGGAGTTGGCGGCCATCAGCGCCGCGCACGGCAAGCCGATCTTGTTTATCGAAACGGGCGTCACAAACGTCCGCGGCTGCGCTCGCTATCCCTGGACCCACCCCGACGCGAAGCCCGACAGCCCGCTCGACGAGACCGAGCAGGCGAACTACTACGCGGCGATGCTCGACACGTTTTGGGGCGAGCCGTGGTTTATGGGCTATGCGTGGTGGGATTGGCCGGCCCGATTGTACGATCGCCGGCAGGCCGGCGAGGATCGCAGTTTCTGCATTTACGGCAAGGCTGCCGAGTCGGTGCTGCGCCAGTGGTATGCCAAACCGACGCCGGTCTTAGGGGCCGTGAACGAGGCGACGGCGCCGTGACACGTTCATGCCTGTTGTTCGCACTGCTGGCGGTGGTCAGTTTCCCGGCAACGCTTCTTGCCGTTCAGACGCAGCCCCACGTGTTGGTGATCATTGCGGACGACATGGGCTGGGGCGACCTGAGTCGTCACGGCAATACCAACCTGGCGACCCCTCGCCTCGACGGCTTGGCGGCGGCGGGGGCTCGGTTCGAGCGATTCTATGTGCAGCCGGTGTGCGCTCCGACGCGGGCTGAGTTTCTCACGGGCCGCTACGCCCCGCGCGACGGAGTGACGGGCGTCACCCAGGGGCGGGAGCGCCTCGACCCGGGCGTGCCGACGATTGCCGCTGTGTTTCAATCGGCAGGCTACGCGACGGGGCTGTTTGGCAAATGGCACAACGGCGCCCAGGCGCCGTACCATCCGCTCACCCGCGGCTTTGACGAGTTCTATGGTTTTTGCTGTGGTCATTGGGGCCTGAATTTCGACCCGCCGCTCGATCACAACAGGCGAATTGTCGAGGGACGCGGATATCTGGCCGACGATCTGACGGACCGGGCGATCGAGTTTATGAGCGCATCACGCTCCGAACCGTTCTTCGTCGTGGTCGCGTACAACACGCCCCATTCGCCGATGCAGGTTCCCGACCGGTGGTGGCGCCCGCATGCCGATCAGCAACTCACGCTGCGCGGCACGCAGCCGGCGGCCGAGAACGTTCCGCATACGCGGGCGGCGCTCGCGATGGTGGAGAATCTTGATTGGAACGCGGGTCGATTGCTCGACGCCCTGACCAAGCGCGGCTATCGCGATGACACGATCGTCGTATTCTTCAGCGACAACGGCCCCAATGGCCACCGATTCAACGACGGCTTGCGGGGAATCAAAGGGTTGGTTGATGAAGGCGGCGTTCGTTCGCCGCTGTTCGTTGACTGGCCCGGGGCGCATTGCCGCGGGCCGGACGATCGCACCGAGCGCGGCGGCTATCGACCTACTGCCGACGCTAGCCGATCTGGCGGATATCGACGTCCACCAGAGCGAATCGCTCGACGGGGTCACCCTGGCGCCGCTGTTGCGCGGGACCGCGACGGACCTGCCGCCGCGGTCGCTGTTTACGCACTGGAACGAACGGACGGCGGTTCGCGCCGGCGAGTTCGTGCTCGATGCGAACGATCGCCTCTACGATCTTGCCGCCGACCCCTGCCAATTGCAGAACGTGGTTGACGCTCACGAGGAAACTGCGAGCCGACTCCGCGCGGAGCGGCGCGCGTGGCTTGCCGATGTGTTTGCGGGGGGCGATCATGATCGGCCGTTTCCCATCGGCCACCCGGGCTTGCCGACCACGTACTTGCCTGCCGCCGACGGCGAGCCGCACGGCGGCGTGCAGCGTTCCAGCCGGCACCCGAACAACTCGTTCTTCACCAATTGGACGATCGTCGAAGGGTTCGTTAGTTGGGACGTCGAGGTGCTGCGGGCCGGCAAGTATCGGGTCGAGGCCTACTACACCCGGCCGGTCGACGCGGAGGCTCCGACGTTGGAATTGCGCTTTGCCAACCAGAGTCTGCGGGCGATGGTCGTCGATGGCTACGATCCGCCCGAGATCAGCACGCAGCACAATCGCGTGCCGGCCGAAGAGTCGCCGGTGAAGCGGTTTCGCGCGGTGGAGTTGGGCGAAATCGAGCTGCCCTTAGGGCGAGGCGAGCTTGCGTTGCGGGCGGTTGAGGCCCCGAGCGGTGCGGTGATCGACTTGAGTCAGCTCGCTCTGACGTATCTTCCGTGAGGCGACGCCCGGCCCGGGGGTAGTCGCCCGCTCATTCGGCGCCGTCCATCCGGAAGACTTCCTGAAGGTTGGTCGCCACGGGGCTGCTGTCGGGATTGGCCGCCATCAGCGGGGCCATGAAGTCCCACCAGCGGCGGCAGACGTCCGTCTGGGCGATCGCTTCCCAGCGGGTCGCGTCGGCCACCTCGGCATACGCGAACAAGTCCCCCGAGTGTCGGTCGAGAAAGATCGAATACTCGTACACGCCGTGCTCGCGCAACACCGCCTCCAACTCCGGCCAAATGGGGTTGTGACGGCGGATATACTCATCTTCGCAGCCGGGAAACAGCTGCATGCGAAAGGCGAGACGCATGGGGTGAAGTCCCCTTTGTCAGAACAGAATGGGTCGGTCGGTGAAACTCGGGTTACTGCAGCGGCAGGCAGAGCAACTCGCTAGGCGTGCGTACATACAGCCGGTCGCCAACGATCGCGGGATAGGTGTAAGGCACGGCCGAGCGTTCGGCGTCGGCCTGCACAACGCCCGCGCGGGCGGCGATGCGAAGGCCGGCGTCGCTGAACTCGATCAACAGCAGTTCGTTGCCGCGACCTTGCACGAGCAAGCGGTCCTCCGCGGCCAGGATCGCCCCATAGTCGGCAAACGCGTCGTCCTCGATATCGCCGACCAGCGCCAACTCCCTCTCGGCGTCGAGGCAGAGCAGTCGATGGTTCACGCAAAAAACGCGCGAGCCGACCGCCACCGGCGTACTGATGTCGGGGGCCAACTCGTCCGATTCGGCGAGCGGGTCGGGGATGATGCGCCCCTGGTCGTCGAAGTCGAACAACCGCGTGGCGTTGTTCTCGGTGCAAACGAGCAGACGCCCGTCGACCGCCACGGGCGTGGGGACGTTGAAGTCGCCTTCATAGGGCGGGGCCAGGCTCCATAGTTGCTCGCCCGTGGCGGGGTCCCAGCCGCCAAGTTGCGATTGCGTGTGGCCGACAATTTGGCGGACGCCGCCGAGAGTCGCCACGGTCAGCGAGCCGTAGCCCTGCGGTTCGCCCGGCGTTTGCCAAACCGTTTCGCCGGTGGCCGCGTCGAGCGCCGCGAGCGCCGCGTCGGGCGCCCCGGGGTTCACGACAATCAACCCGTCGACCGCCAGCGGCGACGAGCAGGTGCCCCACGGCAAGTCGTCGGTGGCGAAGAACTGCCGCCGCACGTTGGTGCGCCACACGACCGCGCCGTCCGCCAGCGAGGCGCAAGTGAGATCGCCGAAGGCGCCAAACAGGTACACGCGGTCGTCTAGAATCAACGGCGTCGCGCGCGGCAGGTTGTCGTAGTCGAGCCGGCCGGGCGCGGGGTAGGCGACCGTCCATAACTCGTCGCCCGTGTCGGCCGACAGGCAGCGAAACACGTCCGATACGTTGGCCGCGTCGCGATCGCCGATCACGACGTACTGGGGCGTGGCCGCGATGCCGCCCAGGCCGGGCCGCGACAGCGGATGGCGCCAGGCGACTGTCGGCGTTGCCGGCAACGTGCGGGGCAGCCACGCACAGCGTCCGTTGCGGTGCGGGCCAAGCCAGCCCGACCAGGCCGCTTGCTCGGCGGGCGCGGTCTCGTCGGTGGTTGCGGCGGGCGACGCTGCTGGTTTGGTCTGCTCGCCCGGGTTGGCGTCTGTCGTCGCGGCGTCGTGCGTCTGCTTCTTCAGCGCTGGTTCATCCTTGGCGGGCAAGAATCCGAGCAAGCTTTCCAACGCCGCGAGCATCTCCGGTTCGCCGGCGGCGTCGATCAGCATGTCACGCACGGCGGCTTGCTGCTCGGCGGAAAGCCGGTTCGTTGCGAATGCGGCGACGAAGGGCACGGGGTCCGTCTCGCCGACGACGCGCAGGTCGCCCTTCTTGATCGTGCCGCAACCTTCCAACAGCGGGGCCGCGTAGCTGGAGATCACCGCGGCCGCGTGTTGGCTGTCGCCCCACTCGATGATCTTCGTCGCGCCGTCGCTGCAGGCTTCGGACGTTTCGCACTTGTCGGCGGGCAACGTCTTGACGCCGGCGGCGGCGAGCAGCTTGCGCGCGGCAGCGAATTTTTCATCGCAATCGGCGGGGCCGAAGAGAATGCGATAGCCGGCCAGATCGGCAATTTCTCGGGCGGCGTCGGCGCTGCGAACGACCACCAAGCCGTGCTGCGTCGTCTTGCCGTCTTTGCCCGTGAGTCGCGCAAGCAGTGCGGGCTTGAGCTTCAGTCGCTTGCCTTCGGCGCGGACCACGGAGTCTTTGCCGATAACTAGATCCACCGCGTCGACCTGCTCTTTGGCCAGCGCCCCGGCGATGGTTTCGGAGAACACGACGGCCACCGGTTGCTTGAGGCGGCGGCTGAGATACTCGCCGAGTACTTCATAACGCCGCTGGGCATAGCCCTCGACGCAGGGGCAAGACAGGGGCGCGGCCAGCGGGTCCATGACCACCACGGTTAGCTGTCGATTGAACTCGGGCGACTCAGGCGCCGCGCGACACGCGCCGGCAAGTGCCGCGAGGACGAAGCTGGCGGCGATCATCGCCCGGCAGCTGCGATGACGGGAAAGCATCGATTCACTCCTCATCGAGGAAGGAAGATGCGGCGGCTCAGCGCGAGCCGCCGCATGGAACTGCGGGACGATTCCACCGGATGCACGCGACTAACGCTCAGTCGCCAATGCCGAACAACCGCAGCCAACCGCCGCCGGCCGTCTGCGAACCGTCCGCTTTGTCGGCGATCGGCTCGGTCGGATCCGGCAACACGCGGTCGAGCACGGCGATGTGGTTGCGCGTCACGTCGAGCATGTACACGCGATCGCCGCCGTCGCTCACGCCGATGGCCACCTTCTTGCAGCCGGGCACCACGTCGGCCGCGCCGACGACGCTCAGCAACTGGCCGTCGGGCGAGTAACGCTTGATGCGGCCCGTGGTGTCCTCGGCGGTGTAAACGACCCCATCGGGTCCAAACGCCAGGTTCATGGGATTGCAGCAGCTGCCAAAACCCTCGACCCCGGTGCGGGCGCTCTTGCCCCAGGTGCCGACAAGTTCGCCCGCCTCGTCGTAGCGGCAGACGCGATGCCGCGAATTCTCGGCCACGTACACGCCCGTGTCGCTCGCCTGGACGTCCATCTGCCCGCAGCAGCCGCTCAGGCCCGAGACGATGCACTCGCCCTCGCTCAGATCGGGCGCGAGTTTCCACACGTCGTACGCGTAGCCCGCGGGGGCGCGGCAGGCGATGAACACGGCGTCGCCCGTGCCGCTGATCGAGGCGACCGCCATCTTGTACTGCAGCGCCGACTCGACGAGTTCGTCAATCTGCTCTTCGGAAAGCTCGTCCGGCTTGGCGCCATCGCCGAATCGCTCCTTGTAGTCCGCGAGCGCCTGCTCGTAGAGCCCGCGATTCTTCTGGAGCATTTCGCTCCGTTTCTTGTTGGACTGCAGCGAACTCGCCAGCGTCTCGATCTTTGCCGCGGCTCGTTTGGCTTCCGCGGCGTCGCCAGTTTGCGTCTGCGCGATGCGTTCGTTGACGATCTCCTCGAGGATAGTCTTGCGCGCCTCGGCGTCCTGTGTGGCGAACGTTTCAAGTTGCTCGTCGAGTTGGTCGAGGGCCCGCGTGTACGCGTCAATCACCTGCGGCATCGTTTCAAATTGTTGCTTGTGCTGCTGGACGACCTCCTCGCGAATTTGTTCCACGTTCGCGCGCAGAGCTGCGACGTGCGGCGAGTCGACTTGAGCGAGTTCGGCTCCGTCGCTGTCGAGTCGCAGAATCTTGCCGCCGCCCGCAACCAGGATCGTGCCGTCGGGGGCCAAATTGATCGCCTCGGGCGCAACCGCCAGCTCGATCTGCCGCACGAGGTCGCCCGCGCGGTCAAAGACGCGAATTTCATTCGCCGGGCCGGTGACGCCGGCCAGCATGTTGGCGTCCGCGTCGAGGCAGAAGCACTGCACCGTCGCCTCGGCAACGCCCTCGGGATTGATCGACACGAGCATCGATTGCTTGTGCGTCGGTTGCGAGCCGGTGTCGTTGCTCGCCGTCGCTTCGGCGGCGGCCGGGGGCTCGTTGGCCGTCGCATCGACTGTCGTCTCGACGGCCATTTCGGTCGTCACTTCCGCGGCCGGCGCCGTCTCGTCGTTGTTGATCGCCACGACAACGACTCGTGCCTCGATCTGTCTCGGCGCGTTAGCGTCGTGGTCTTCCGCGGCTTGCGCGACTCCCGCCGCACCGCAGTTGAGTAACAACAGCGCCGACCACCCTAGTAACCACTTTGTCATGGCCCCTGCTCCTTGTCTTGGCGACGAAAAACGACACGGCAATCGCCGGCGCGCAGAGCATAACCCTACGGCACTGGCGCATCACCAACCTAGGGCGATTCTACCCGGTTGAGCGTCGTCGTGTCTCGCGAAAGAAGAAACTCCGAACGATGATTCGTTCGAATCGGTGCGATCTTGCTTCGGCTCGCAGGGTAAAGTTTGCGTAATCTTCCAGCCCCGCGTATTGGCGTGCTAGCGCCGACAGCTCCGCCGAGACGTCGGCGTCCTGTGGGTCGTCAGCCAAGTTGGTTTCTTCGGTGAGGTCGCTCGTCGGATCGAGCGGCATTTTGCCGGGGCCTGCATCCCTTGCCCCTCTAGCGAGGGGGGGGCAAAGCTTCACCGGCTTGGACCAGTGGTCGGTGATTTCGACGATCGGCGGACGAGGCGGCCTGGTCCGGGCGCCGCCGGATCGTAAGGAGACGGGGCGAATTAGCGAACGGCGCGGATTGTCACGGCGCCAGGGGCGAGTCCGTCCGCGGCCGCAGTCACTTTGATTTCGCCTGGCGCGTCGAGCGCCTTGACGTACGCCGTGCATTGTCCTTGAAACGCGCGGCGGCGGGTCGCTTGAAACGGTTCGTGGCTGACAATCGAGCCATTGTCCACGACCGCGATCTGGCCCGGGCCCTGCACGGAGAATTCCACCTCGACGTCGCTGCGCGGCAACGGCGTGCCGTCTTCGTCGACCACGCGGGCCGTGACGACGGCCACGTCGTCCCAGTTTGGCGCGAGTTCGTCGCGGTGCGTGGACAGTTCGATGTGATGCGCCTCGCCCGCGGTGTGCAGTTCGTGTCGGGCGACTTCGTGTCCGTCGTTGCGACCGATCGCGGTGAGCTGGCCGGCGGCGTAGTCGATTTCCCAAGTGCGGGGGCGCGCGTCGGCGGGGAGCGACTTGACGCCAAACGACTTGCCGTTGCGAAACAGCTCGACTTCGTCGCAATTGCTATAGACTTCCACGATCTCTTGGTGCGGCTGCGAGTTGCGCGGCGTCCAATCGTCGAACAGAACCTGCCGCCGCCGCCACTCGACGGCTTCGTAGCCCGGGTCGGTTGGAGTCGCTTCGGTGGCGGCGACGCGGCGGAAGACGTGGACCATCGGCGCGTCGCTCCACCAACTCTGCCGCTCGTAGCCCCGCGGGTGGACGCGGCCCGTGCGATCTAGCAGCCCCGCGTTGTAAGTGGTCACCGGCCACATGCGCGACTCGCCCAGGTAATCGATGCCGACCCACAGAAACTGCCCCGCGTGTTGCGGATTGTCGCGGCACGCGAGCCACGTGCTGCGTTCGTGCCCCTGCTCGGTTCCAATGATCTTGCGCTGGGGGTCGTCGCGCCACGCCTGCAACAGTTCCAGGTCGCGGTAGTTGGTGCCGATCACGTCGAGCATGTCGGCCAGCCCGTTGTCGTAATCGTGACTGACGTTCGGGCGGAACAGCGCTTGCGTGACCGGTCGGGTCGGATCGGAGCCGTGGCAGACGTCGACCAGGTCGCGGAGGATTCGCTTGGCCAATTCCTCCTTGGGCGTGTCGTGGATTTCGTTGCCGACGCTGTACAGGATCACCGACGGATGGTTCCGGTCGCGGAGAATCGTGTCGCGCATGTCGCGGTGGGCCCACTCGCGGAAGTGCAGATGGTAGTCGTACTTTCGCTTGCCGACCGTCCAGCAGTCGAAGAACTCGTCCATGACCAATATTCCCAGGCGATCGCACAGGTCGAGAAACTCGGGCGCCACGGGGTTGTGGGCGGTGCGCACGGCGTTGACGCCCAGATTCTGCAGCTGCGTGAGCCGGTACTCCCACACGCTCAGCGGCACGGCGGCGCCAAACGCCCCGGCGCAGTGGTGCAGGCAAACGCCCTTGATTTTGAGATTGCGTCCGTTGAGCCAGAACCCCGTCGCCGGGCGGAACTCCGCGGTGCGAATGCCAAACGGCGTCGCAGTCTCGTCGACCGGCTGGTCGCCGCGGCTGAGTGTGACGACCGCGGAGTACATCGCGGGCTGATCCACATCCCACAGCCGCGGATTGTCGATCGCCAGCTCGCAGTGCGCGGCGTCCGTTGCTCCGGAGTCGATCTCGCCGGCGCAATTGCCCGTCGCCACGACTTGGTCGGCGTCGTCGAGGATGCGCACGTCGACGCGATAAGCCTGTTTTGCTTCACTTTGATTCGCAAGGTCAACGGCCACGCCGACCACGGCCCGCTCGGGCGTGATGATCGGCGTCGTGATGCCGATGCCCGAGTACTCAATGTGCAGCGGGTCGACGACGGTCATCCGGACATGCCGATAGATGCCGCTGCCGGAATACCAACGCGACGCCACTTGCTTCGACGTATCGGTGCGCACGGCCAAAACGTTGGGGCCGTCGTCGCCATAGCGCAGGTGGTCTGTCAGGTCGTACTGAAAACTAACGTAGCCCAGCGGCCGATGGCCGAGCGAATGGCCGTTGATCCAGACCTCGCTGTCAGCCATCACGCCATCGAACTCCACGAGCACGCGTTTGCCCCGCCACTCGTCAGGCGCGGCGAACCGCTTGCGATACCAGGCGACGCCGGTGGGAAGAAAGCCGCCCTCGCCGCTTGCCGGATTCGCTTCGTCAAACGGCCCCGCGATGCTCCAATCGTGCGGCACGGCGATGCGTTGCCATGAGCTGTCGTCGAAGTCCGATGACTGAGACTCTGCGGCGTCGCCCCGCAGGAATCGCCAGTCGGGATCGAAGTCAACCGTGAGCCGCGCCGCGGGGACCTCGGGCTCATCCGCGCCGTGGGCGAGCGGGTTCCAACAACTCGTCGCCAGGGCGATAGCAACACAGCTTACGGTCGCCAAGCGGTGAGGAATTCCGCGCATCGTCGAATCCTAAAGTGCGGTCAAAAGCGGGCGTGTCTCCGCGCTGCCGACGAGGCCGGCTATTCAGCGGCTTGCGACGGCGCGGTTGTTTCGAGCGCAGCAGGGTCCCAGCGACCGCTTGCCGGAACAGCAAAGGCGTCTGGATGCAGCGGGTGGTCCAAGTCCAGTGGCGGCAGATCGTCGACTAGCCACCGCGCCAGCGCGGGGTCGGCGTCGCGCAAGCGACTCGCGACGCAATTGGCGAGCAGATACGCGCCGTACGACGTGTGATGGGTTCCGTCTTGAAACGCCGCGTCGAGATCGTCGCCCAGCGCCGCGTACAGTTGCCGACTGAGCTCCTGCAGGTCGATGAGCGCCACGTCCTCGTCGCGCGCCACCTCGCGTACTGTTTGCGGATACTCGCCGAGCGTGTCGTCGACAACGCCTGCCTTGCGCTCCATCGACGTGACGAGAATCGGCGTGGCGCCGCGACGGCGCGTCTCGGCGACGATTTCCTGCAGGTTGCGACGATATTCGTCCAACGCCCCTGGCCGCTGGTCCTTCATGTCGTTGTGACCAAACTGCACGAGCAGAAAGTCGCCCTTGTGCATCTGCGAAAAGATCTTCTCGAATCGGCGGGCCCCGACGCTGCCGCGGACAGTCTCGCCCGACTCGGCGTGGTTGGCGATTGCCAGTCCCGGTTTGAACAACAGCGGCAGCATCTGTCCCCAACTTCCCCACGGCTCCTGTGGTTGATCGGTCACGGTCGAGTCGCCCGCGAGGAACAGCGTGACGGCGCGCCACTCGGGGACGATAGTCAACGCGTCGGGCAGGCCGCCGCAAAACTCCAGCGTCAGGCGATCGTCCCACGCCCACGCCTCGGAGGTCTTTTCACGATCCTTCAAACGCACGGTGCGACCATCCGCCGCAACGCCAATCGCCGGCGTGCGGATGTTGACGGTGAACTCACGACGCAGGCGGCCGTCATCATCGGTCGCTGCCATCACGCGTCGCAGTTCGGCCTTGACCGCCGCGGGATGCGGCGAGTTGCGGCCAACGCCGAGGCTCACATGGTAATTGCCCTCGGGCAGGTCGACCGAGAAGTACCGGGAGTCGACGCCGTCGGGGGCTTCGATCGTCTCAAAACCGAAGCCGCGCTGCGGCGAGTACGCGTCGTCGGCGTCGACGTGAATGCCCCCGTCATGGACGCCCGCCTCGCGAAAGAGAAAGCGGTACGCCGCGCGCGGGCGCGTCGTCGTCGGCGCCGCTGCGGTCGATTCGTCGTCGGTCTCGGTCTCGTTCGCGACGACGAATTCCGCCAGCGGGCAATCGGACAGAGCGCGAATGCCGGCCGCGACGCACGCGGCGTTAATGCGCGCACCGGCCCGCGTGGTGTGCGTGTGATCGGGCACCGTGAACAGGTCGCGCGACACGGTTTCCTCGCCCAATTGTTCGTAGCGCTGGGCGATGATGTCGTTGAGGTCGACGAAGATCGCCCCGCTTTGCTCAGCAGCCTCGCTCGCCCAGCGGCCGTAGTCGCGGCTTGCGCGCAGGACCCGCTCGCCCAGCCACATATTGCGCGGCACGGGCGACAGCACGATCGCCGTAGCGCCCTTGGCCTGGGCGTCGGTGACGTACTTGCGCAGGTACCAGCCGTAGCTATGCACAGTCTCTTCGACTCCCGTGGCGGCGACGACGCCTTGTTGTGATTCGTCCCCGTTGCCTTTGATCGAGGCGCGCGGGCGGTCGCCCTCGAACATCTGGCCGCCGTCGTTGTGGCCAAATTGCATCAGCACAAAGTCGCCCGGACGGAGTCGATCCAGCGCCTCGTCCCACAGCCCCTCAGTCAGGTACGTGCGACTGCTGCGCCCGCCGCGGGCGAAGTTCTCGACCTTCACCCGCTGCGCATCGAAGTGGTCGGCGAGCACCTGCCCCCATCCCCATAGCCCGCCGTCGCCGCGACCGCTGCCGTTCTTCACGGTCGAATCGCCGATCAGGACGACGCGCACCGGCGCGTCCGCATCATCCCCGACGGCACGGTCCGCAAATGCAAATAGGAATCCCGAACAGAAAACGACGGCGCAAAGAGATCGCATCATGGCGCGTTGGAATGAGGTTCCGGTGGAGGAGCAGACGCTTGCGCGAGTCGCGCGGCAAGCTTCGTCGCATCGTAGCATACCCGCGGCGTCGGCGTCTTCAGAGGGCTCGCACGGCGGGCCAGTCGGTTCGTTTGCGCGGCGCAGCGATTTCGTTGTGCCCGGGGGCGGCGAGTCGTCGTTGTCGCCGACCGTCGCGACGGTTGGACGCGCCGGTCGCGAGGCTTGCATTCTCCGTTCTCAACGCAGGCCGCTGCGGAAAAACCGCAAAGGCCCGCGGTCCCGCAGCGGTTTTTTTCGAGAAGGCTCGTAAAAGGTTGAGCGGAATTGCTTCGGCGATTACCGTAAATTGAGTCGTCGACGTGAAGTCGGCGATGCCTTTTCAGCGAGCAAGAGACGATTCACGTCTCAATTGCGTCTTGATTTCTGTCGTGCCCAGGGGGTAGGGCGGCTCAAGTTGGGATTGGTCATGGTTGGCTCGGGATCGCGTTGGCGTCGAGGCGCGTCAACTGTCATTCCAGCGTACTTTAGTTCATTGTTTTTCACCGGGAGGGATTGTCTCATGAGACTAAGTTCTGGGCTTCTTTGCGCTGCCATTGCGGCGTTATCAGTCGGCGGCGCTCGTGCCGCCACGATGACCGCCATCGCTAGCGCCGACACCTTCACGCGAAGCGGCGTCAACGCCGGCGCGGCAGAGAATTTGAGCGTAAACGGTTTTGGCGGCGGAGACTTCGTCGCTTACTTTCGATTTGATCTTTCGGGCGTGACCGGACCGATTACCGACGCCACGCTGAAACTGCACGAAACGGCCGGAGTGCGCAACGACGGCATCACCAATGGTCGCCACCAAGTGTATGGCTTGACCAATGCGGCGGGAAACACGCCGCAAAACTGGGACGAGTCGGTCGATCTGGTCGCAGGAGCCGAATACACAAACACCGGCGGCAACAACATCGACTTGGCGCAAGTCTTCAACCTCGACGCCGACGCTGGCGCCAATGTCACGGAGACTGTTCCCGGCACGGACAATGTGGACGTGACGACCGCCGGACCGGACTTGGTGACGTTCCTCAACAATCGCCTGGCTGACGGCGGTCTGACCACGTTCATCGTGTCGATCGACGCCGACAATCGGGGCTATGGTTTTGCGTCGCGAGAGAACGCGAACGCGGACTTCCGACCCATGCTGACGATTAGCGGCCCTGGCGTTGTGCCGGAGCCGACCTCGCTGGCGCTGCTGGCCGCGGCCCTGGGCGGCCTCGCCATGGTGCGTCGTAAGTAACGTTTGACATCGTACTGACGATCCCCGCGGGCGCGTCCAGATTGGCTGGACGCGCCCGTTTTTCGTTGTAGGCTGACCGGTCGCTCGTCTCAACTCTTCTGTCACGCGTTTGCCGTTGGCGGCCGATGCCGCCGACTCGCTGGAGTCTCCTGGATGTTTCGCTTTGTCTTGTCAATCGCCCGCGTGGCGACGGTTGTTGTGTGCCCGATCGCCGCGGTTGCCGCCGCCGATCATTCGATTCTTGACTTCGGCGCCGAGCCGGGCGGCGAGACGCTCTGTACCGCCGCCATTCAACAGGCGATCGACCACGCGGCAGCCGACGGCGGGGGACGCGTCGTCGTGCCGGCTGGCGTATTCAAGTCGGGCGCGCTCACGCTGAAGCAGGGCGTCGAACTGCATCTGGCCGAGGGCGCCGTGCTGCTGGGGTCGACCGATCTGGCCGACTATCCCAAGCAGGTGACGCGCATCGAGGGGCACTTCGAGCCGTGGCGACCGGCG
The DNA here is from genome assembly GCA_020427145.1 of Planctomycetales bacterium. Taxonomy (GTDB): domain Bacteria; phylum Planctomycetota; class Planctomycetia; order Pirellulales; family Lacipirellulaceae. The sequence goes on from JAGQOU010000136.1 coordinate 62,500, forward strand.
CTGGTCAACGCCAAGGACTTGCAGGGAGTGCGGATCACCGGCCCCGGCACGCTCGACGGCAACGGCAAGCCGTTCTGGACCGCCTTCTGGCAGCGCCGTGCCGAGAACCGCAAATGCACGAACCTGGAGGTCGAGCGCCCCCGGTTGATGTTCTTGGAGAATTGCCGCGACGTGGAGATTCAGGGCATTCACCTGAAGGACTCGGGATTCTGGAATCTGCACCTCTACAAATGCCGCGACGTGACGGTCGAGGGAATCACGATCACCGCGCCGCATGGCGACCCGCCGAAGATCGTCGGCGAGGGTCAGCCGTGGGACGAGGTGTCGATTGATCGGGCGCCGAGTTCCGACGGCATCGACGTCGACAGCTGCCAGAACGTGACGATTCGCGGCTGCACGATTTCCGTGGGCGACGACTGCATTGCACTGAAGGGCACCAAGGGGCCGCTGGCGATGGAGGACGAAACGAGCCCGCCGGTCGAGAACGTGACAATCGTCGACTGCGATCTGCAAAGCGGCCACGGCGTGATGACCTGCGGCAGCGAGGCGACGATCGTGCGCAACGTGACGGTGAAGAACTGCCGCGTGGGACCGGGGATCCCCGTGGTGCGGCTCAAGCTGCGCCCCGATACGCCGCAGTTGTACGAGAACATCACGGTCGACGGGATCGTGGCGGATCACGCGCAGGCGCTGTTCGACGTGAAGCCCTGGACGCAGTTCTTCGATCTGCAGGGGCACGAGCCGCCGAAGTCGCAGGTGCGGAATGTCACGGTCAGGAACGTGACGGGGTCGTTTCGCTCGCTGGGCGAGTTGCGCGGCAATCCAGGGGATGAGATTGAGGGCGTGGTGCTGCGGGACGTGGAGATTCAAGCCAACAACACCCGCTTGCGCGTCGACGACTCGACTGCGATACGGTGTGAGAACGTGCTGGTCAACGGGAAGCCGCTGGAGCTGTAAGGTCGCCAGGAAGCTGCCGCGCGGCGACTTGGGAAATGTCTTTTTGCAAACACGCGGCCGCGCGGAACGGCCGCACCCCGGGAGGCAGTTATGCCGCTTCAAAGTCGGCGTCGTTTGTGGTGGGCAACGGTTTTGATCTGTGCCGGCGCGGGCCTGTTGGGCCAATCGGCGCAGGCGGCCGACGACCCGCCGCGCGAGTGGATCGACCCCGCCACCGGCCACCGCATCGTCCGCCTCTCCGACGAGCCGGGCAGCCAAAGCTTGTACTTTCACCAGTACCCGTTCTCGGCTGACGGTCGCAAGATGGTGTTCACCACGCCCGCGGGCATCGCGACGGTCGACCTGCAAACCCGCGAGATTCAACCGGTCGTCAGCGGGCCCGTGCGCATCCTGCTCACCGGCCGCAAGACAGGCGACGTGTACTACATCGAGGCGGGCGTCGTGAAGGCGGCGAATCTCGACACGCACGCGGTGCGCGAGGTCGCAGCATTGCCCGAACAGTTCCGCTTTCCGATGCCGGCCCGACAGTTAGGCCGCTGGCGGCGCGGCGACGATCCGGCCGAGAACCGCCGCGAGCCCCCCAACGTGCCCGAGGCGGTGATGCGCAACTTCGGGTGGGGCAATATCGCGGTCAACGCGGACGAAACCTTGTTGGTGGGAATCGGTAACGACCCCGACGGCGAGGCCCAGCCCCGCACGCCCCCCGAGGGCGAAAGCGCCGGCGGTCGGCTCGGACCGCGCTGGGCGTCAGGGCAGCCGCTGCTGATGTACACGATCGACACGACCACCGGCGACGTGGCGGTGATCCATCGCAGCCACGACTGGCTCAATCACCTGCAGTGCTCGCCGACCGACCCGGGGCAAGTGATGTTTTGCCACGAGGGGCCGTGGCACTACAACGACCGCACCTGGCTGATCCGCACCGACGGCACGGAGCTCACGCAGGTTCATCCGCGCACGTTCAACATGGAGATCGCCGGTCACGAGTTCTTCGGCCCGTTCGGCGAGATGGTGTGGTACGACCTACAAACGCCGCGGAGTCTGGTGTTTTGGCTCGCGGGCTACGACATCAAGACCGGCGCTCGGCGCTGGTATCACGTCGATCGCGAGGATTGGTCGGTCCACTACAACGTGTCGCCGGACGGCAAGCTGTTCTGCGGCGACGGCGGCGGGCCTTCGTCGGTCGCCAATCTGTCGGCGAATTTTGAAAAGTTCGACCCGCCCCGCAACGGTCAGTGGATGTACCTGTTTCGCCCCGAAGACGGCCAACACAGCGGGCTGCAGCCGGCGGAGGGCCAGTTGATTGAGACGGGCGAGCTGCACGCCGAGCGACTCGCCGATCTCTCGAAGCACGACTACAACTTGGAACCCAACGGCATCTTTACGCCCGATGGCAAGTGGGTCGTGTTCCGCTCGAACATGCACGGCCCGTCGCAGGTGTACGCGGTGGAAGTGGCCCGGGCGGAGTAGCGGCGAGTTTGTCGTAGGTTTGTTGGGAACCACGACGGCGCGACGGACGGGTCGTGATACCGCTTGAGCTCGATCGGGGTGGCTGGGGACGACCGTAGGGAGCCCCCAGTGGCGTTCCTGGGGGCTTCGCCTCGTTCCGTCCGTGAGCCCCCAACTCTCCTGGGCAAGCGGTATCACTACCCATTTCGCAGGAGAACTGCAAAGTCCTTTTCCCCTCGGTTTCCAACCGCCACGTGCGCCAAGAAGGAACCACGACGACACAACGAACACGACGGA
>JAGQOU010000137.1 GCA_020427145.1 Planctomycetales bacterium
CACTCGATGCTCGCGCTCTACCACCTGTTCAGCGGCGCCGGGGCCGGCGACCTGCCGGGAGTTGATGAACTGATCAACGAAGAAGGGCTGACGCTCCCCGAGGGCGTGCGGCGGTCGGTGTTCGTTGGCACCCAGGTCTCGCCCGGCAAGCCATCGAAGAAGCCCGACGGCATCACCGTGCGGACCCTCTGGGGCGAGATCGCCTGGCAGCTGGGGGGCAAGGAAGCGTTCAAGATGGTCCAGGAGGACGACAAGAACGCGACCAACCCCGGCGATACCCTCAAGAAACTATTCGAAAAGTACGGCCCCTGCCTGATCCTGATCGACGAATGGATCGCCTACGCCCGGCAGTTGCACACCAACGCCGACCTGCCGGCCGGCAGTTTTGACACGCAGTTCACTTTCGCCCAGGCCCTGACCGAGGCGGCGAAAGCGGCGAAGACCACGCTGCTGGTAGTAAGCATCCCCGCGTCGGAGAGCCCGCACCAGAAACCGGACGGCGGAGCGACGCACATCGAGATCGGTGGCGAGAAGGGTTTTGAAGCTCTCGAACGATTGAAGAACGCGATCGGTCGCGTCGAAGCGTCGTGGCGGCCGGCCAGTCCGGATGAGGGCTTCGAGATTGTGCGGCGGCGGTTGTTCGAACCGCTTACCAACGATCAATCGAAACTGAGGGACACGGTCGCCAGGGCGTTCGTCGATTACTACGGCCAGCAGCAACAGGAGTTTCCCTCCGAGTGCCGCGAGGCGGAGTACGAACGCCGCATTCAGATGGCGTACCCGATCCACCCGGAGCTGTTCGACCGGCTCTACAACGACTGGTCCACGCTCGAGAAGTTTCAGCGGACGCGTGGCGTGCTGCGGCTGATGGCCACGGTGATTCATTCGCTGTGGGAACGCAATGATAGCAACCTGCTGATCCTGCCAGGGGCAGTGCCGATCGAAGATCCGGCGGTGCAGTTCGAGCTGACGCGGTACTTGCCCGACCAGTGGGCGCCGGTCATCGAAAAGGACGTGGACGGCCCCAACTCGTTGCCGCTCGCACTCGACCGCGAGTTCGCCGGCACCCTGGGGCGGCTATCGGCGTGTCGCCGCGTGTCGCGGACGATCTACATGGGCTCGGCCCCGATCCCGAAGGCGGCCAACCGTGGCGTCGATGAGAAGCATGTCAAGCTCGGGTGCGTGCAGCCCGGTGAAGCGGTGGCGACGTTCGGCGACGCGATCCGCCGGCTCACCGACCGCGGCACGTATCTCTACGTCGATGGCAAGCGGTACTGGTTCTCGACGCAGCCGACGGTGAACCGGTTGGCTGACGATCGTGCAAACCAGTATTCCGACGATGACATCGAGGACGAGATCAAGCGGCGACTGAAGGCCGAAGCCAAGAGCCGTGGTGACTTCCGGAAGGTGCATCCGTGCGAAGGGAGCGGCGACATCCCCGACGAAACGGAGTCGGCTCTCGTCATCTTAGGACCCGAGTATCCCCACCGATCGAAGCAGTCGGACACCGCAGCGCAGCGAGAGGCCGCGGCGATTCTGGACACCCGTGGCACGAGCCCGCGCAACTACAAGAACTCGCTTGTCTTTGTGGCTCCAGACGCCAATCGTTTGCGCGATTTGGCTGAGGCCGTGCGTCAGTGGAAGGCGTGGAACTCAATTTGCGATGAGCAGAAGAGCCTGAACCTCGACCCATTTCAAAGTACGCAGGCGGAGAGCAAGCGGAAGACGGCCGACGAGACGGTGGCCGCTCGCATTCCCGAGACTTTCCAATGGCTCCTGGTGCCGGTCCATCGTGGCGACGATCCCAAGGCCCCAATCGAGTGGGAGGAGCTGAAGCTTGGTAACGGTGGCGACTCGCTCGCTAAGCGGGCGATCAAGAAGCTGACGACCGAGGAACATTTCTTTCCAGCGCTCGGTAGTGCAAGGCTGCGGCTGGAACTCGATCGTGTGCCGCTGTGGCGTGGCAACCACGTGCCGCTGAAGCAGCTCTGCGAAGACTTCGCTCGCTATCTCTACCTGCCACGGCTCCGCGACCAAGACGTGCTGTTGGCGTCGATACGCGATGGCATCGAGCGGCTTACCTGGGCGGATGAAACATTCGCCTACGCGGAGCGTTACGACGAGGCGACGGATCGCTACATCGGCCTGCGGGCCGGTGGGCCGGTGCAGCTCGTGATCGACAACGAGAGCGTTCTGGTCCGAGCGGACGTGGCGCAGAAGCAGAAAGAGGACGAAGCCGCACGAGCAGCGGCGGCCACAGCAGCAGCGACTGCAGCTACCGTTCCTACGAACGATCCCACCGCAGGTGGTGCGGCCCCCGTGCCAGGCGTCGCAGGTCAAACAGAGCCGCCACGGCCGGCCGAGAAAGTGCTCGATCGCTTCCACGGCTCCGTGAGGCTCGACGCACTAAGGCTCGGCCGCGATGCGTCTCGTATCGCCGAGGAAGTCGTCCAGCATCTCAGCGGTATCGTTGGCGCGGAGGTACAGGTGACGCTTGAAATGCAAGTCAAGTTGCCGGAGGGAGCGTCGGAGAAGCTTGTTCGCGACGTGACTGAGAACTGCCGGACGTTGAAGTTCGATAGTTATGGGTTTGAGGAGTCGTGATGCGCGAAGTGTCTTGGTGTGATAATAAAGATTCCGACAAATACCCTTCCCAAATTACCGCTTCGGCCGCGGCGACCGCCGCCATCTCAGCTTCGGCCTTGGCCGCGTCTTGCGGCGACGCTTCGACTTGGGAGCCGGCCCGCGTCGCTTCTGCTTTAGCGGTCCGGGCGGCGCCGCCGCCAATCCGAACTTCGCCACGAGCACACGACTCGCGACGTAAGTCTTGCGCTTTCCCGGTGGCGTCATCGTCGGCACTTTTCCTTCCTCCTATCGCCCCAGCCGAGGTGAAGCGACCTCGCCCGCAGTATTTCGTTGCGGCTCCCGCTTCAGCACGTCGTTCCAGTCGGCGCCCCGCTGCCGCGGTCGATCCTCCACGAAGCTCAAATCGCTCCGACCGGCATCAACTACGATCGCCGCAAGCTCTTCCGTCAGTCGGTCGCCGGCCTCGTCGTTGTCGAACGCCGCCACGACGCGAGCGCCCTCCTCCATCCGGCGGACGGCGGCCAGCATCAGTGCGGGCTGATCCGGGTTCAGCCGGCCGCTCACCGAAGCGGCACGGGCGTCCGCGTCGGCGCGGACAGCGAGGTACGAGAGCGCATCCAGCCCGCTCTCCGCAAAGGCCAGAATTCGATCGCCAGGCCTGCCGGCCGACATCCACAGCCCCTTGCGGCCCCCTTTGCTGAACAGGTTGACGCCCGGCCCCTTGATCTCGTAGCCGACTAGGCAGCGATCCGCCTCCCCTCCTCCCGCCGGCCTGCCCCAATGCGGAAACACTACGCTGCCGCGACGGGGACAACAGAGGACTCGCCCCGTCAGTCGTTTGCTTGTAAGCAGATCAGCCGGGACGCCACGCTGCTCAGTGAGGTACGGGTGGGATGGGGCGATAGGAACGAAGGACGCCATCCGGGCCGCGACACCGACTAGATCTGTTTCACTGGGCCGAATTTCCTTCGCGAACCGGCCGGAGCATCTGGATTCCGTCTTGCGCACATAACCTGAGTTGAGGAACGGTCGCAGCAACTGTCGCACCCGTCCCAGCGAGCAGCCCGGATCGATGACTCGCTGCGCGAAGTCGATTACGGTGCCGCTCGACGCCGTGTCGTAGACGCTGCAATAGACGTAATGTTGACCGTTCTGCGCGACGATGATTTTGTCGTTGCCGCTCTCCATCAAGACCGAGTGCCGGGTCGATTTGCGGCGATCGATTTCGTAACCGAAGCTGCTGGCGATCAGGCTGAGGTTCAGCCGCTTGAAGGCCTCCAGTTCGGAGCGGCGATCGAGATCGAAGGCGGTCATCTCCCCTCCTCACCCGAACAGCTTCTGCCAGAGCGACTTGTTCCGCTCGGCGTGCAAGGCGCGCTTGTAGCGTTCGAGCTTGCGATCCGCCTCTTGGCTCTTCTGCCGTTCTCGGCGGGCCTGCTCTTCGTGGTTGGCCAGCCGTTTTTCGAGGGCCTTGAGCGAACGCTCCCAGTCCCCTCCCCGCTCGGCGTGTTGCGACTGGTCGGTGATCAAGAGCAGCGCCTTGCCGTGTTGTTCCTGCGTCTTGGCGAGGTGATTGCGGAGGTTGGCGATCTCGTCTTCGAGCTGTCGTCGCTCACGGGCGCGTTCCTCGATCAGGTGGTCCTTCATCGCTTCGCTGGCGGCGAGCTTTTCTCCGAGGCGGGCGATCTCGGCTCGGACGTCAGGGTCGGACGGCGTCGGACGCTCCCTGACGGATTCGGACGGCGACTTGAGGTCCTCCATCGACTTGACGAGCGGATAGACGCGCTGCAGTTCTGAAACGTCGATCAGCTTCCTATTCCTACCGTCCCGGGTGCTGGAGAGCTTGCCGGACTTGGTGGCGGCGTTGATCGTTTCGCGGCTCTTGCCCGTTAGGAGGGCGGCCTCTCTGACACTCACTTTGGACATGGTTGACGACTCCTGACAACAACTTCTGCCAGGAGAGTGCCACACCTTCACCCGTGAAGCCAGCATTACTTTCTGACCGAATCGCCTGACAGGCGGACGGCGAGGCAGTCCGATCGGACAGTCAGAGGGTTGACGCCCCCTGACAGGACAGCGCGTAGCGAATTGAAATACCACAACTATCGCAGTCAGGCCGGACTGTCAGGCGCTGTCAACTTGATTGACGCTCTGACAATGTGCTACTGTCAGGCAGTCGATTCTTTTTCTTGGGGATTCTTTCGGGACGACTTGAGGCCGAGATCGACCCCCTCCTCCGTTCCGGAGCAGGGACTTTTCTTTCAACCCACGACCAAGGAGGGCGTCACCCCGAAAGAGGTCACGATGACATAGAAAAAACCGCCGTTGGCGCGGCGGTTTGTGGGCAAAGGGCGTCTTTGCGTGTTCGATCTTTTCACCCTAGCGCTCTTTGCCGGACGATGCAAACCTTTTCTGGTTCGGCAAGGTTTTTTTGCGACCTGAAGGCGCATCGTCACGCATCACGCTGATGAGGGACCGCTAACGTATGAATGCCAATAACAACGATCCACGACCATGAACGGGCGGCCCACGGCGCCGCGGACGCCTGTCGCCATTCGCTCAGCCTGGGCCTCGACGTCGCAGGCCTCGACCAAACCACCGACCGCTACCAGCTGTTGCTGTTGGTGAAGCGGGTCGGCAAGCAAGCCGGCTTCACGCCGCGGATGATCCAGCTGTTGGATTACTATCTGGCGTACACAACCGCCGTGGATTGGGAGGAGGGGAGTCGGCCGATTGTCTTCCAGTCGCTGGGGCGCACGGCGCTGGACCTGGGCGTCGGCGAGCGGCAGATTCAGAAACTGGAGAAGCAGCTCTTCGACTTGGGCGCGATCACCTGGAACGACAGCGGCAACCATAAGCGGTTCGGCCGCCGCGATCCAAAGTCAGGCCGGTTGGCGTATGCGTTCGGCGTCGATCTGACGCCCTTGGCCTACCTTCGCGAACAGCTCGAAGCCAAGCTGCAGGAGAAGCAGCTCTACGCCGAAGCTTGGCAGTCCGCGAAGCGAACGATTTCAACCTGCCGCCGCCAGCTCCGCGAGTTGCTGACGCAGTCACGCGAGCAGGGCGTCAACCGCACGCAGTTGGACGAGTGGGAGCAGAAATACGAGGCCATCGCGTTCCAGCTGCGGACTCATATTCCGCTTGGAGAGTTGCGGGCGCTATTGGTGCGACATCGCGACCTCTGCCAAGAGATTACGGGAGTGATCGGAGCAGGTTGACCTGCCCCCTTTCGCCGGATC
>JAGQOU010000138.1 GCA_020427145.1 Planctomycetales bacterium
GACGCGACGGCGGCCGTGGGCTTCGATATCTTCAGCATTGGCGTCGGCCAGAACATTGGTTACGCCACCCTCGACGAGGACGGCGACAACACCAGCGATCTGTTTCGGATCAATCTGTCGACAGGCGCGGCGACCAACTTGGGCGCCATCGATGGCGGCGTGCTAGTTCCCCACCTGTCCGCGCCGTTGTTGGGCTTCGATCCTAATCAGGTTCCGGAGCCGGCTTCCGTCGCGTTGGCTTTGGGCGCCATCACCTTGGCAGCAGCGCGCCGCCGGCGCTAGCCCCCTGCGTGCAACCTGCGAGTGGTTGCACATCCGCGCGGCCGCCGCCGCCGAGGACGCCGACGCCGTCGAGAATCTCTCTCGCGAGTTCAACCGGCTCGCGACGAGGGATTCTCGGCGGCGCGACGTTTTGAAGGATTAGTCGTGTGCGCCGAGAAAAGGGGCTGCAACTCGGAAGCGACTCGCCAACGGCCGGACTCGCTGCCGCCCGCCGCTCAGTGCGTCGCATGCGCTGCTGAGTTTTCAGACTCGGCGGGCGAGCCGTGTCCATTCTCGTGCGTCGTGGAGTTGTCCCACGCCAGGGCGCAGGCTGCCAACGGCTCGACGAGCGCCGTGACGATCGAGCCGGCAGGCGCTCTGCTGCGCAAATGGGCGACGATTCGTTCCGACCCGCCCGGCGACGCATAGGCCTCGATGCGCAGCAGCTTCTGCGCAGCGTCCACGCCGGAGAACTCCGCCATGTTCCAAGCCATCGCGCCGTTTTCTTGCAGAGCTTCGGCGATGTGAGGCTCGACGGATTGCTGGGCTATGATCGTCAGCCGCTCGGCCGCGTGGGCGCTGCGTTTGCGCGCCGCGTGGGGGTCGGACGTATACGGCTGCAACACGTCCAGGCCGCGCAATTCCAGTCGCAGCCCCTCCCGCTCAAAGTCGTCGGACATCTCCGACAGCTTCTCCATCACGCTGTGGTCGACGAGCTTCGTGGCGGACAGGTCGAGAATGATGTTACGGCGCTGGACCAGGCCGATCTGTTCGATCTGCCGACGGAAGGGGATCCAGTTGCTAAACACGGCCGACCCGCGGGCGACAATTTGGCTGGTCGATTCGTCGATCTCTTCAACTTCGATGAACGGTTTGAACATCGTCGAGAGCGGCACGCCGTTGGCGAGGTGGATGCCCATCTTGACGAGAATGCCGATGCCCACGCCCACCAACAGGTCGGTCGCCAGAACGGCGACGAGCGTCGAGGCAAAGATCACCAGTTGTTCCTTGCCGATGCGGTAGGCGTTGACGAACTCGCTGGGATGCGCGAGCCGGAACCCGGTGTACACCAGCATGGCCGCCAGCGCGGCAAGCGGAATGCGATGCAAAACGGTGGGGATCAGCGCCACGCAAATCAGCAGGAAGATGCCGTGCCAGAAGTCGGCGAACCGCGTCCGCGCCCCGTTGTCGATGTTGGCCCGACTGCGGACGATCTCGGAGATCATGGGCAGCCCGCCGATGCAGGCGGCGCCAAGATTCGCGATGCCGACCGCCAGCATATCGCGGTTCATGTTCGTCTTGCGTTTCCAGGGATCGATCAAATCGACCGCTTTGGCGCTCAGCATCGACTCCAAACTGCCGATCGCAAAGAACATGAGGACCCACTTCCAGCCCGTATAGGTCGTCAGCGCGCTCATGTCCGGGTAGGTGATTTCGTCGAACATGCCAAACGCCTTGTCCGGCATATTCACGAGATACTGGTCGTTGAGCTGATACTTGTGGTCCTGCAGCACGTACGAATGCGGGTGGAGCAGATCGAAGCCGCTGCCCATCAGCATGGCAATTACCAACACGATCATCGGCGCCGGGACGACGCCGACCTTGGGGTAGCGTTTCTTGATCACCGGCCACAGAAACATGATCGCCACGCTGACCAGCCCGATCGCGGCGATCGCGGGGTTCGCTTCCCGCACATAGTTGGGAAACTCCCTGAGCATCTCCAGCGGCTCGCCTTTGCCCTTCACGCCCAACGCGACGGGGAACTGCTTGATCATGATGATCACGCCGATCGCCGCCAACATGCCGTGTACCACCGCCGTGGGAAAGAACTCGGTCAGGACGCCGGCGCGGAAGATGGCAAAGAGAATCTGGATGACCGCGGCCGCCACGGCCACTGCTAGAGCGAGGCGATAGGCGTCGTGGCCGCCGCCGAATTCGGTGACGCACCCCGCGACAATCACAATCAGGCCCGCCGCGGGGCCCTTGATCGTCAGTTCCGAGTTGCTGATGAACGTGGTCAGCAGCGCGCCGACGATGGCCGTAAACAACCCGGCCATGGGGGGGAAACCAGACGCGATCGAAATCGCCAAACACAGCGGCAACGCAATCAAGAACACCAGGAAACCCGACAGCATGTCGAATTTGATGTACTTGGTAAAACCGGCGGCGTTGCCGACAGGGGTTTCGCCAGCAGGAACGGCGGCGGCGGGGGCGGCGGATGTCATCGATTTGCCTTAGGCCCGACAGAGGGCGGAAAAAAGGAATCCCACGCGATCTCTCGCTTGGCGGTACGTCAGTCTTCTCGTGGCGTCGACGGCACGGCTGTACCCGCGTCGTCGTGGTTGACATGTTCGGCTGCATCGACCGCTCTCGAAGCGGCGCGGTGCTTAAGGAGCGTCTCGGCCGCGTGTTCGCGCGACGCGACGCCAGGCTGGGGAGCGAGCCCGCCGCCCAGGATGAGCAGCGTGAGCACCAACACGGCGATTCGCTCGGCAGGTCGGGCGCGCAGGTCGATCGTGCCGGCGTGTCGCGACCCGGTGAAGACGCGGAAATACGCGCGCATCACGGCGACGCCGTTCAGCGCGGTCGTAAGCAACAACAACACGCCGATGACCGGCGCCGAGTGGACGGCGCCTTCCACCAGGATCTCCAGGGCGACAAAGCCGATCGTTCCCGGGAAGCCGATGCTGGCCAATCCGGTCAGGAGAAACAGGCCGCTCAGCGAGGGCGCCGCGTCGTGCAGGCCGTTGTAGCGATCCAGGTCGATGCGTCCGACCCGGCTCTCGACGCACCGCAGGGTGAGCCCAAAGCCGGTCATGGCGAGCCCTACCGACAACCAGACGCACAACGCCCCGGTGAGCCCCAAGGTACTGGTCAGTTCCAGCCCCAACAGCACGAGCGAGGCCTGACTGAGCAACAGGTACGCGAAAAAGCGTCGTGCGTCGCGTTCCACCAACGACATTCCGGCCGAATAAACGGCCGTCACGAGCGCCGCGATGGCGACAAAACGCAGGACCCAGTCGGGTGACGCGGGCAGCACCAGTCGCAACGCGGCGTAGGCGCCGATGAGCGGCGTGGCGAACAAAATCGACGTGCCGAAACTGGCCCGTTGAAACAGGTCGGGCAACCAACAATGCAACGGAAACACGCCGCTGCGAATCAGCACGGCCAGCGCCAGCAACACGGCGCTGAGCGTCCCGCTGGCTCCGGTCGAGGGACGAAGCGCCAAACCCGCGACCAGCAAGACCACGAACAGCCCCATGTGGATGACGAACGCTCGGGGCGATTCGCCGCGCCGGATCAACTCGATCGTCGGCGGCACCACGCCCGCGGTGAGCATCGCCGCCAGAATCCAGGGAGATTTCGTCGCCAACGTGGCCAGCACAATCGACTCGCTCACCAGGGTCATTCCCAGCGAGAAGCGCGCCGACTTGGTTCGCAAGGTGGCGAGGATCGTCAGCAGGAATTGCAACGCGGCCAGCGGCAACAAGGGAGCGCTGAGCTCGTCGATTGCAAACGGATCGCCGCCGGGCAACCAGCCGAACAGCGTCACCGCGTCATGCGCTTCGAACGCATGGACGGCCGCCAGATCGAACCACGCGGCCAGACTCGCCAGCAGCGATAGCGCCGAGGCAGACAGCGCCACGCGGCGGGCCCGGTTGGGTTCGGCGCGGCGGGCCATCAAGGCCCCGATGAGCGGAATGAAAACCGCAAGCTCCAGCAAGGGCAGGTGCAACTCGTTCATGCAGCCTCCCCTGGCGCGACTTCGCGATCGGCGCCCGAGTCAACCGGCGTCTCTCGCGGCGGCCCGCCCAGCCATTTCAACCAGCGTTCCTCCGCATTGCGACAGTTGCGGAAAACGGACAGGAAAGGCTCGACGATGAGCCGATTCATCCAACCGTCGAGCTGTCCGCGGAGGTAAGCAAACCGATACCAATAGCGTCGTTTTTCGGAGGCGATGGCCCCGGCTTCCGTGGGCGCCAATGCTTCGCCCAGGGCGTTTTCCAGCGACTGATAGTCGTGCAGCACGCTGGGCGCCCGCAACAGTTGCAGGGTGCGAAAGCTGGCGTGCCCGATGATGTGAACCAAGGCAAAGTAGTCCCAACCCATGCCGATTTCGGCGGTGATGAGACCGACCTGCGCGAGCGAGGCAAACGCCAGCGCCGTCTTGACGTCGGTTTGCGCTCGCGCGACCACGGCCCCGTAGGCGGCAGTAATCAGCCCCAACGCGACCACGGCAACGCACAACGGCGTCGACAGCGCCAGCAACGGGCTGACCCTCAACAGCAGGTAGGCGCCCAGATGTACGGACAAGGCTCCATAAAACACGGCGCTGGAGGGCGTGGGCCCCTCCATCGCGCGCGGCAGCCATTCGCTGAACGGCACCAAACCCGACTTGCCGGCCGCCGCCACCAACACCAGCAGGCCAATGGTCAACGCCGCACTAGGACTGAGCGACGCCTGGGCGTCCGGCCACACGCCGTTGCCGGTGAGTTCGGCGAAGTCGCCGGCGCCATGCACCTGATGCAACGCCACCGCGGCGATCAGGAACGCCGCGTCCGCCAGTCGGTACACGGTCCACACGCGCAGGCCGTTGCGGACGGGTGCGAGACGATCGTGAAAAAACGCCACCAGCAGGGCCGACGACAGACCGACCAACTCCCAGCCGACGAACAGCGTCTCGACCGTGCCCGCCAGCGTGGCAACGATCATTCCCAAGAGGAACAGGGCGTACATCGAGAAAAATCGATGAAAGCCCGGCTCGCGGTGCAGGTATCTATTGGCGAACGCCCCGACCGTTCCGACCAGCACGAAGGTCAGCAGTGCAAACGGCACGGACAGCCGGTCGAAAACAAACTTGAAGTGGAAATGATACGTATCGAGCGGCGTCGGGCCGTGCAACGTGGCCCAATTACCCACTTCGATTTCGACGTTTCGCGAACCGCCCCACAACATGCCGGCAAAGACGAATGCCGCAGCCAACAGGCCGGTCAGGACGCTGGCTTCGGTAAGCCGCGAACTGCTCAGTTCCGAGGGAGACCAGCGAGTGAGCGTCGACGTGCAAAAGGCCAACACCAGCAGCAAGGGGGCCAGCACGACTATGACGCCGGCGATCGACATAGCGGACTCAAGCGTCATCGCGGCCCCCCGCTGGACGCATGCCCTTTGGCCGCATCGATGAGCGCAAACCCAAGATGATCGCGCTGGCCGCGGTACCAGGCCGCCGACGCCGAGGCGGTCGGCAAGGGCGCGTCGTGCGATTCAAAGGGCACAAATTCTCCACGTCGATAAAGCTGGATTGTCGCGTGCGCCGGATCGATGATCGCCAACTGCACCCACTCGCCTACCACAAGTCGTTCGATGGCGGGATTGGCCGCCATGATTTTCTTCAAGGCGGCGGCAGTCGTCTCGATGATAAACAGGATCCGCAGCGGTTCGTGAATCTCGACCATCTGCCACGGCAGGCCCGTGCGAAGGTCGCTGCCGGCTCCGTCCACAACGCCGAGCAACGAAGTCAGGTTGTGCGGCAGCTTGGTGCCGCAACCGTAACCGACATTGTCGATTCGCGAAAAGTAGTATTCCAGATTGATGCCTGCGCACACGGGGATGACCGCCGCCAGCAGGTTGGCCAACACCGAATGCTCCTCGTCGTCGAACACCGGATCGTAGGAGGTCAGAAACGCGCGCCGATCGAGAAACAGATCGCGACTCCACTGGCGGCGACCCACCAGGCACAGCGCGTTGGTGGCGTGGCCGCACTCGGATCGCACCTGCGAGAGATCGGCCGCCCGCCCCTCGACGTGGCGCAACGCCCGCTCGGGCGTGGCATTGAGATCGGCGGACTCGAAACGTCGCGAACGCTCGTGGGCGTCGCGACGCCGGGCTTCGTCGATGGCCTCGCGGGCGCGGCTCATGGCCGCGTCGGCGCCGGATTGCAACGAGTCCAAGTCATAATAAACGACGCTGTCGTCGCACGTGTTGTGGTACGCGCCAACGAACACGGTGGTCGGCGGCACGGCAATGCCGCGCTCGCTGAGAATTGCGCGAACCCGCGGATCGTTGGCCATGCGGGCGAACGCCCGGGCGTTCGGACCGCCGCGACCGCCGCCGCACGCCCCGCAGTCATACGCCGCCGCGTGCGGGTTGTTGAGACTCGACGAACCGTGCCCGCAGATGATCACCAGCGGCGACCATTTCGCCGGCAAGCCCGTCGTACGGAGCATGCCCCCGACGATGGCGGCCATTTCGTCGACCGTGTAACCGTCGCGACGACCGTCGGCCGGCGGAGCGGTCGTTTCCAAGTGAAGTCGCGTGCGGCGATCGCGAACCATGCGACCCGCACCGCGCAACAGCACGTCGGCCAGACGCGGCGCGACCACGCGAAGCACCAGCGGGGCCGTGGCG
Source organism: Planctomycetales bacterium (assembly GCA_020427145.1). Taxonomy (GTDB): domain Bacteria; phylum Planctomycetota; class Planctomycetia; order Pirellulales; family Lacipirellulaceae. The sequence continues at coordinate 6,667 of JAGQOU010000138.1, forward strand.
ATCGCTCCCAGCAACCCCGTTACCAGTCCGCCGAGAACCGACCGCGAACCAAACGTGACGCCCTGGGCGGCGCGACCGAGGGCTTTGCGGGCGGCCGCGCGGCGACGGCTGGCCGTGGCCTCGGTGTAAACCGGCTCCTCGACAATGTAGTGCCGCGGCTTGACGTTCACCGGGCACAGCGGCCGAAAGTGCGTCTCGCCCAGGCCGCGGTAGTACATGGCAACGCCAAAGAAACCGGCGAACCCCAACGTCTCGCAAGCCGGGTCGACCTCCTCCAGGTGGCGTCGGAACGACTCTTCGCGATCGTCAATGCAACAGACAACCTGATAGGCCGGCTCACCGGCAGGGGGATCGGGCCGGGCGGCAGCCTGCTGAATGGCCCCCAGCGACTGCTCGCGATAGTGACGTTCGTAAGCCAGATGATAAACGCGCCGACGCATGCGGCTCGGAAAGGCCGTCGCCTCGTCAGTCAGCAGCATCCACTCATCACGCGACTGCCGAAGCAACTCGGCCCCCGACCAACCGCGAATCTCCGCGATCTGGAACAGAACGAAGGCCAGATTGGCCTGGTGCTGACGCTGAGTCTCGCGCACCGTGGCGGGACTTGTCGCGTCGCTGCGGCGGACCGCGGCAACAGCCTCGCGCAGCAACAGCAGCCGCACGGCGACGTATTCCACGAGCGAGCCCGGCGGTGCGGGCCAGGGAGCCCACTCGGCGTTCGTCTCCATTTGCCAGAGCGTGCCGGCCCAGCCGCGCAGACTCAGGAGTTGTTCCTGCAGACGCTGCTCATACTGTGCAGGCGGGATCTGCAACTCGACCAGCGACTGCTCGATGAGCTGTGAGGCCGCGACCCCCTGCTGTCGGATCTCCCGCGCCCGCGCCGGAAAACGGGCCAGCCAACTATCCGCGGGAAGGGCGTCTTGGTGCAGCGCCAGAAATGCTTGCAGGAGCCCGCGATCCCGTTCGGGGAGAATCCACGGCGCGAAGCCCTGGTCGAGAAAGGCGGCGCACAGGCGAATCATCGCCGCGTCGACAAGCTCGTTGGCCTGCGCCCAATGGCGATCCTCGCACGCTGGCGACGAAACCTCGGCGACGGTTGCACCGTCTTCGCAAGCGAGCCACAGCAGATGCAACGAGAACGCTTCCCAGGTCGGGTCGTCCCATGAATCGACCGCGCCCCGCCCGCCAAACTGGTTGATCAGCGCGTCAATTCTCTGCCGGCGTGCGGGGCTGATCACGATGCCATTGAAGTAGTCGCGAACCAGCCAGCGGCGCGTGTCGTCGATGGTCTGTTCGCGGGCCGCGTCGGACGCCTCGGGGCGAAATCGATAGAGAGCCTCGGTTTCGTCAATAAACCAGCGAATCTCCGCCTCGGTCCCCTCGCGCAGGGGATGCTCCAGCATGCTCATCCACAGTTCGTGACGCGTGCCCAGCCGGCCGAGCAAACGATCGCCTTCGTCGCCAAGCACGTCATAGAGCTCAGCTTCCAGGTCTTGCTGCGTGATGCGGCCCCGCTTGAGGGCCACGCGATAGTCCGGTTCTGGCAGGTAGGGATGGCAGTCGTACAAATCCGCGGCCGTTTGCACCGCTTCGTGGAAAGACTGCTCCTCGAAAGCATGAAGCGTGTTGTGATGCACAAACACGCTAATCGGCCCTTGGGAGGGCAGCAGGTGCGCGAGGTGCGCGATCAAGTGCTCGAAGTCCACGTCGCCGTCACGATCGGCCGGGTCGTGGGTAGGGCTTGTCATTGCGGGGACGGTCACTGGCGAAAAACTCGGGAGCCCGGCAGGAGGGGGGGAGCTGGCAGGGGAGACGCCGGAAACGACCTTTCCGGCGCGGGGAGCTCGTTTTCGCCGACAATATCCCGAGCGCAAGTGTACAACCCGCCCGGCATGATAAAAGCCGCCCGAACGTTACAATTCTTTAACAGAACGAGGTCTGCTTACCCGAACGGTATGATCGGCGGACAAATACGGTCAAATGGATGGAATCTGGGCGTCATGCGCCGTTCGGCGTGGTAGATGAGCGTGGGCATTTGCCGTCGTGGCGCGGCGTCCCACGATTGTTTTTTGGGGAATTCTGGCCCATGAAGGTGCTGTTGATCGAGGACGACATGACGCTCGGCCGGGCCCTGCAACGGGGGCTCGATGAGGCCGGCATGGCCTGCGAGTGGTCCCGCAACGGGGCCGACGGCCTGGATGCGGCCGCCCGGCAACTCAGCGACGTGGTGGTCCTCGACGTGCTGTTGCCCGACATGAGCGGCCTGGAAGTCTTGACGCAACTGCGGCGTCAGGGCGTGCGAACTCCCGTGCTGGTGCTGAGCGCCCTGGGCTCGGTCGAGGAACGGGTCGGGGGGCTGCAGCACGGCGCCGACGATTATATGGTCAAGCCGTTTGCGTTTGCGGAACTCGTGGCGCGACTGCATGCACTCTCCCGCCGCTCGCTCGAGGCGCCGGCCCAGCGCTACGAAGTGGGCCCGCTTTCGCTCGATCTCGCGCTCCGGCGAGTGACGCGGGAAGGCAATGAGATCGAGCTGACCCCCACCGAATTCAGCTTGCTGGAATACCTGATGCGGCACGCGGGACACGTTGTTACCCGGCACATGCTGTGCGAGCACCTGTGGGAAGCCGATTGGGAAGGCGTGACCAACGTCGTCGACGTGCATGTCTCCCGCCTGCGCGGAAAAATTGACCGCGGGTTTGACGTGCCGCTCTTGCACACCGTGCGCGGGCGCGGTTATCTGATTAAGGCGTCCGACCCGACCGCGGCGACGAAGGACGCCTGACAAATCCTCGGCGCCTTCGCCCGCCGGCATTCCCGGCGGGGACTCGGTCCGGTCTTCGACGTGGCTCATGGAACTCCCGCAATTCTTTCGATCGATTCGCTTTCGAATCGCCGCGTGGAGTTCTCTCGCCGTTGCCGCCGTGGCCATCGTGGCGCTGCTCGGGCTGAGACAGTCGATTCGTTGGACGCTGACGCACGAGGTCGACCAGGCGCTCATCGAGGACGGCGACGAGGTCAACTTGGTTCTGCGCGATCTCGCCCCGGACGGCCTCGAAGCCGTTGCCGATGAACTGCGCCGCAAGGCCACGGGGCATCGCCAACACCGGTGGTTCGTCAGGCTCATTGCGGCCGATGGCAGCCTGGTTTGGCAAAGCGACATCGCCGACGAGGGTCCCGCAGTCGCCGACGAAGCGTCGCTGCAGACCGTCGGCGAATACCGACTCCATTGCTTGAAGACTCCCCCCAACAAGCTTGGCGTGGTTGAGGCGCAACTCGGCGCGTGGTTGCTTCCCCTGCGCGACGATCTCCAGCGGATTGACCGAATTGTCGTCGGCGCCACCGTGTTGATGCTGCTGTTGGCCCCGCTGTGCGGCTACTGGCTGGCGGGACTCGCGACGCGCGATTTGGCCGTGATGACGGCGCAGGCGGCGCGGATGCGACCGGCGCGACTCGACGAACGTCTTCCCGAGCGCGGCGTGGGCGACGAACTCGATCGACTGGCTCACACCGTCAATGGTCTGCTCGATCGTATCGCCGAGTTCCTGGAAGAGAAGCGGACCTTTCTGGCGAATGCCGCGCATGAACTGCGCACGCCGATCGCCGCGATTCGCAGTTCGGCGGAGGTGACCCTCGCGGCCGACCGCTCCAACGAAGAGTATCGCGATTTGCTGGAGCAGTTGATTGAGGACTCCGAGTCGCTCGAGGTGCTGGTCAACCAGGTGCTTCTGCTCTCCGAGGCCGTTGTTTCCGAAGACGTCTCGCCCCGCACGGCCGTCCCTTTCAGCGACGTCGTTTCGCGAGCCGTGGATATGTTTCGCGGCGTGGGCGAAGTCCGACAAATCGACCTCCAAGCCGACATCGAGCCCAATCTGACTGTCCTCGGCATCCGTCAGCACTTGTCGCAAGTCGTCAACAATCTGATCGACAACGCGCTGAAGTACACGCCCGAGGGGGGGAGCGTCTCGCTGAAACTGTCGCGGTTGGGCCCGGACCAGCTTTGCCTGCGCGTGAGCGACACTGGGATCGGCATCGACGAGGCCGACGTCCCGCGCGTCTTTGACCGTTTTTTTCGCGCCGATCGTGCGCGGCAGCGGCAGGGCGTCGGCGGCACCGGGCTCGGTCTGAGCATCTGCCAATCGGTGGTGGAGGCGCACCACGGCGAAATCGCATGTCGCAGCGCGCCGGGCGCCGGCTCCGAGTTCGAGGTGCGACTTCCCGCCCAAGCGGCGGAAAACTCGCCCTGATGCGCACCCCCGCCGCTAGCATGAGCGCCGAGAACATTACATCTCTCGCGCGCGACGCCGCGCGACTGGACGCTGCTTCACTCGCTCGTCGATATCACTGCCGGCAGCGCGCTCGTTGACTGCTTGCCCGACGGACGAGTTGAAGGGACGCTCTCCATGAGTCTACGAATTGCCGCTCTGCTGGCTGCTCTTGCTAGCTGCCTGGCATCGCCGGCGGTTGCGGTCGAGCCAACCGACGCTCTGAGCGCCCCGTCGGCGTTTGCTGAATCGAACTCCGTGACGCCGCTGCCGGACCCCGCCGTCGAGACGGCGACCCCGCTGCTCGACACCGAGTTCAGCCTGGCCGGCTGGCGCGATGCGTGCCGGGTCGGCCCCGCCAACAAGGCAGCGCCCACGGTCGCGGTCAACGGGTTCTTTCAGGCCGACAGCCTCTGGTTCTCCCAGGACCCGGTCAACAAAGCCGTCGTGGGGGACGCCCAGGACGTGACCGATTTCCGTCGCGCACGCCTCTCGGCCAAGGGAAAAGTTGCAGACAACGTCGACTACATGATGGAGTACGACTTCGCCTTTCCCGGGCGGCCGAGCTTCATGGACGTTTACGTCGACTTCGCCGATCTCACGCGGTTCGGCCGGTTGCGGCTGGGCCAATGGCGTCAGCCCTTTGGCATGGATGCGTTGACCAGCGTGAAGGAGATGATGTTTCTCGAACGGGCCCTGCCATTCGCACTCGTGCCGTTCCGGCAAGTCGGCGTGGGTCTCTACAACACGGCCGCCGACGAGTCGATTACCTGGGCGATCTCCGGGTATCGCTTCCCCACCGACGTGTATGGCGACGCCGCGGGCGATTCTGGCTACGGTATGGCGACTCGCGAGACGATGCTGGTGTTCGCCGAGGACACGACGACCTTGCACGTCGGCGCCGGCTACACGTACAACCGACCGTCGACCGACGTGGTGCGATTGCGCACGCCGCCGGAAGTGGGATTCAATCAACTCGACTTCCGCTCGACGGATTTCCCGGTGCCGTTCTTCGTCGATACCGGTCCGCTAGCGGTCGACTCGTACCAGGCTGCCAATGTCGAATTGGCCGGAACCGTCGGGCCGTGGTTCGCGCAGTCTGAGTTTTACGTGGCGCAGGTCGATCAGGCGGCCGGCGGCGCGGCGACGTTCCACAGCGGCTACGCGCAGCTGGCCTACGCGCTCACCGGCGAATCGCATCCCTACAATCGCGCCGCGGGCGTCTACTCGCGGATCACGCCGCACACGAACTACGGCGGCGACAGCGGTTTGGGAGCGTGGGAACTGGCGGGTCGCTGGAGCTACATCGATCTCACCGACAACGGCGTCGATGGCGGCGTACTGGACGATCTCACGCTCGGATTGAATTGGTATTTCAACGCACACATGAAATTCCAGTTCAACTACATCCACGCCTTCCTCGATCGACCTGCCGGCGTGAACAGCGACGCCGACGTCTACGCCGTCCGCGCTCAGGTTGATTTCTGAGTCGCCCGCTCGCCGAGACGTTCGCCGCCACGAGGTCGCATCGTTCCCAGCACGAGGACCACGGCCAGAATCCCCGCCTGCGCCCGCACGGCAGGTTCTGGAACGCCGAGGAACCGATTCCGTGCGGTCGCAAACGCTTGTCGACCGACCCAGTCGCCGATGATGCGGCCTGGAAGATCATCCATAGGAGGATGAATTCCGCCCCACAGACGCGAAACGCCCGCTTCGTCGGCGGCGTCAAAGTAGGTGGCCCATTGCAGGGTGAGCGCCTCGGTGGGGCCGTCCTCGAACTTCAAAAAGTCGGGGGTGAACGTGAGCTCGCCCAGTCCGCCGGGAAAGTACTCGCTCCCCGTGAATAGCGCCAGCACCTCGGCCGCGGCGCGGCTGAACGTGCTGTGGCCCGATATGTATCCCGGAAACGCTGGCGAAACAAAGTTCTCCATTTGGTAGGGGAGCCAGTTCTCGGCCAGGATCCAATCGGTTCCTCCAAACTCCGTGGCCGGATCGGCCGGCGGCTGCGCCCAGGCATGCACGGCCAACTTGCCGACCAACTCAACCTCGTTGAAGAACGGAAAGTAGTCGCCGTTGTGATCGCGGTTGACGTTGTCGTAGACGTTGCGATGCTTGCCGCCGGGCGAAACGGAATCCAGCGTGATGAGTTCCACAAGGCCGTCTTCCAACGGCAGCCCCAGCGGATCGTACGACGGCAAGTTTGGATCGGACGATTGCCCCAGGTGTCCCATGTACCGAATCATGGTGATCGGGCGCGCCGAGTCGTATTCGCGTTTCAGTCCCCAGGCGGCAATCGCGGCGTCATGAACGGCGCCGTTGAGCGCGAGGTACATCTTCACGTCCCACTCCAGGCGATCGAGTTCGGGACCATCGCCGCCGATTTGGCGAGTCAGTCGCGGATCGTCGGACACTTCGTTGGCGAGCACGTTCCAGTGACCTGGCGGCGTCTCGGAATGCGGCCCGTCCGCCCAGAACTCCGCCAACACGCGCCCGTAGTCGGCCCGTTTCACAAAGTTGTCGGCGTACGGTTGCCCGGTGACGGGATTCGATGCATAGCCCTGACTGTCGTAGGTTCCCAAGACGCGATTGCCGTTGACGGCCGGCGAGAGATTGACCATCTCCGCCCCAGGGCCCTGCGACGGGTCGAGCGAGTTGCTCAGCCGCAGCATGGTCATCGCCTGATCGCGATACTCCGCGTCCCCGACGCCCCCCAGGTGAGGTTGCGGGCCTGGATCCACGTCGCTCCAACTGTAGGGTCCGCTGGCAGACTGCATGCTAAAGGGCGTCACCGGACCCCAGTGCGGGGCGATATATTGTTGCAGGTTCGAGCCGTCGACGATGCCGTTCTGGTTCGTGAACGCCTCGACATACAGCGGCTGCCAACGGTTCGGGTCCGCCAGCGGCGCGTAGATCTGGTCGGTGGGCGTCGCGAACCCGGTAAGCATCGGCGTGTTGACGGCTGTATAGCCGGTCGGATCGGCGTAGTTGTTGGCTTCGTTCGAGCCGTCGTTGAGCGTGCCATCAAGAATCTGCTGGGCAATACGGTTGCCAACCGCCGCGGGCGAGTCGCCCACGGTGGTCGTCACGTTCTTGTCATAGCCCTGAGCCCCGAGCAAATCGTCAAAGATCTGCTGAGACGCCAGCGGACTGTGCGACAGTTGGTACCGGTCGGAAAGAACCCGGTAGGCGGCGTAAGCGATCGCCTCGTCGCGCGCCGCGGCGACGTCGCCGGCGGTATGCTTCTCGTCGACAAACTGACCCCGCGCCGTTGCATCGTACGCAGCCCAAGCGTCGTACATTGCCGCAGACACGTGATACAGGTTGCGCGCGTGGACCGGCGGGCGGGGCGTGTCGATGCGGATCGCGCTGAGGATCGCTTCATCCCACTGGCGGGCGATTGACGTTTGCGCCGCGGCCGGCGCGGTCGTCAGCAGCGCCGCCGCGACCGCGAACGCCGCACCCCGCACGGCACTCGCCAGTCGGACGGAAATCATGTTCGTGGCAGTCGTCGTCATCGCTCAGCGTCGCTCGAGTGAGAATCTGGTTGCTGAAAAAGGAAGAGAAGTTCGCAGGCCGCGGTCGCCGCCGACGCGGGGCGCAGGAACTGTCGCCAACTCGCGCGAAACAAAAGGAGCCGCATCGTGGCCGATGCTGTCCGCGCTCGGCATGCCGAGGGCGTTTGCCGACGTCGATTGGGGCTAGGGCGACTAGATCGCGCTCGTCATTGGGAGTGAACAGGGCCTGCTCGTCGCGCCTGCGGCAGGCGCAGATCGGGGCAGGATCGGCTTGCTCACCACTCTTGTCACGCGGCGCACTTATTGCACGCCACCCTTCGGATCGGTCACATTCCGCGGGCGGCCGCTTCGCAACTCGCCTCGGTTGTGCCGAACAAGGCCATGGGGCCGCCCCCGTCTGGGCGGCCCCATGGCCGTTGTAAGGTCCCGTCCGGGCCCCTCACTGGCGGCTTACTTGCGGCGGAGCCCCCAGCTCGCTGCAAGCAGCCCCAGGGCCAGGACCAATCCCGCTGGTTCAGGCACGGCGCCAACGGCGGCCGCACCGCTCGGCAGCGGCCCCGCTACGGGTGAATTGCCCAGTTGACGTTGCCACGCGAGGAAGTCGCCGCCATCGGTGACTCCGTCGCCGTCGATGTCGCCGCTGGCGTTGAGTCCGAACCCGGTCGACCATTTGCCAAGATCATCGCCGTCGGTATCGCCGTCATGGTCCAGATCGGAGGGCCACAACGTCGCCAGGGTCAACGTGTCATGGTACCCCTGAAAGAACTGCACCGGATGCAGTGGCGAGGTCGAACCTGCCGCAAATTGGATAGGCACGTTCACGATGCTGGGAATGTCTTCCTCGGCGACCTTGATGTCGAGCGTGAGTCGATACGTCTGACCGGGGCCAAGCACAGTCGTCGTAAACGGATCGAGGTCGACGCTGAACGCACTGCCGGTTTCGGCTTCGATCGCGCCGTCCATCCCCTCCAATTCATTTTCCAGGTCGTCGTCCATCTCGAACGGCTCGGACTCGAGTTCCGGCACTTCATACTCATACTCGTATTCGCCGGTCGAACCGTTGAGTCCGTACACCTTGAGGTCCGCCCCCGTGATTTGGATCGACGCGGGCAAGCCTCCCGTCGTCGGCGAGGCGCCGAGCAGGGCGCCGCATTGGCAGGTCAACGTGTCGCCATGGCCGAAGAGGTTGACGTCGATGCTGACGCGGTACTGGTGCTTTCCGTCAACCGAGTCCGGACCAAAGTCCTCGATCTCGATCTCTTTTTCCACAGGCTTGGGCGGCGTCGGCATGACGCACGCTCGGCCCAGTCCATGGGGGACGAGCACAGCGGCAAGCGCCGTGGCGAGACGCAGTTTTCTGCAAAACAATATTCTCATGTCGCAACCTCCGCAGGAGGTCTCCGGGAGATTCCGCTCCCTGCGGCTTCAGCCAGGACAGTCTTGAACATGTCGCCAAACACGCGAGCGGCGGGGTGTGCGCCCGTTGCGGCAAGACAGCGTACGAGACGCGAGCCTCTCTTGCCGCGAACCGCCTGCTCAAACTGATAACGCGCGGCAGAGCGACTTGGCCAATGGCCCTGGCCTGAAGATGTGAGCATTTCGCCGTCCCGGCAGACGGCTTCCTGCGGGGTGAAGCCGAATGTCGCTCGGCCGCCCGCCAAGATATCGCCGGGATTTTTCAGGATTTTGAGACCCGCCGCAGATGCCGCGCCGGCTGGCGTCTCCAGAGGCCAGGCTAACAGTTGAAAAAGGGGACTGGCTCGCTGAGCGTCGCCGCGAACGCCGGGAATTGACGTCGCGGGGAGCGTGCCTGCCCCCTTTTTCAACGGCTGCTAACCTCGCGGGGACCGCGTCAGCAGCACCGCCTCCATCGCCAAACCAGGGCCGAATCCCAGCCCGACGGTCACGCCTTCGCATTGACCGCGGCGGCGCATTTCGTCGAGCACAAACAGGATCGTCGGCGACGACATATTCCCGTGCGTTTGCAGCACATGGCGCGAGGCGTCCAGTGCTTCCGAGCCCATGCCCAACGATTCCTCACAAGCGTCCAGGATGCGCGGCCCGCCGGGATGAACGGCCCAGTGGCTCACCTCCGAGAGACTCAAACCGTGCCGAGCGAGCCACTCGGTCAGCGGCGCGCGCAGGCCGCTGCGGATCAGTTCCGGGACCGCGGGCGAGAGCGACATTTCGAACCCGTTGTCGCCGATTCGCCACGTCATCGCGCCCGTCGAATCGGGGAAGATCATTGAGAAACTGTCTTGCACCTGCCACGCCGGCGAGGAAACGTCGGCGGCCCTCTGGCGGCTCACAACGAGCGCCGCGGCGCCGTCGGCAAAGAGCGAGTTGGCCACGATCCGCTGCGGATTCCACCCGTACTGAAAATGCAAGCTGCACAGCTCGACGGCCGCCACCAGCACGCTCGCCTGCGGATCCGCCGCGGCGAACGCTCGGGCCACGCGCAGCGCGTTCAGGGCGCCGTGGCATCCCATGTAACCGATATGCGTGCGTTGCACCGTGGGCGACAACGGCAGCGAGTTGATCAGGTCGACGTCAACGCCAGGCGCGGCGAACCCGCTGCACGAAACGGTCACTAAGTGCGTGATCGCGGCCGGCTCGACCTCGGCGTCGGCAAGCGCCGCCGCGGCCGCCTGCCGGGCGAGGACGGGGGCCTCCTCGCAGTAGACCGCCATGCGCTCGGCCGTGGTCGGCCCGAACGGGTTGGCGACGTCGGTTGGCTGATAGAACTCCTGCTCTGCCAGGCGCCCGTTGGTCGACGAGGCGAGCAGCACGCTGCTGCGACTGGAAACTCCCGAGCGCGCGTAGAGCCGATCGACGACCTGCTGCTGGCGACCCGCCGCTGCGCAGGTGACGCCAGCTTTGACCGCGGCATCGTGTTGAGCGATCGCATGGGCAGGCAATGCCGTGCCCAGACCGTTTATCAGGACGCCCACGACGCCTCCTTATTCTCTGCGCGACGCGGGGCCCCGCCAACGCGGCGGGCGACGAACGAAGCGAACTGGGGAAACCGTCGCGCCGCCCCAAATGCAGCAGCCGCGACGGTTGGTCGGCGCAGGGTCCATGCGAGCGCCGCAATCGTCGTCTCGCGAGATTGCACTGTACGACGTTGGCGTCGCGACCAATCGCCGGCCAGACTCTCGGTCCAGCCTTCGACGGCGTCCGCCGCGAGGGGAGCCACGGCGATGGCCGAGTCGATCGCGGCGGCCATCCCTTCGCCGGTGAACGGTTCCACGTACCCGGCCGCGTCGCCCACCAGAAATAACCGCTCGGCAGCCGCCAGCGGCGAGCGTTGCGTCAGCGGTCGCGTGCCGCGCCACTGGAGTTCCGGCAAGTTCGACAACCCCGCGACGCCCGCTTCGTGCAGCAGTTGCTGGACCGCGGCGCCCAGGTCCGCTGCAGCCACGAGTTGCGGATCCAGGGCCGCGGCAAGATTGCCGGCGCCGTCGCCCAAGCGAACCGCCCCGACGTAGCCGGCTCGGCCAACCGCCATCACGATTCGCTCCCGCGGGATGCATCGCGCCGCCTTGGCCGGCAGCGTGGCGCCAGCGCCAATTCGCGACCCCAGCGCCGGACGGGCGGCGAACTCCGGAAGCTCTCGCAATGAAGGACGGCCCAGGCCGTCGCAAGCCACCACGACGCGGGCGCGAATCGCGTTGCGACTCTGATCGTGATGACGCAGGTGAATCTCGCGCCAAGGCTCGCCGTCAATGGTTCCGACCGTGGCCTGCGTGCCAGTCACGACGCACACGCCCGCCGAGGCCGCCGCATTCAGCAGGGCGTCGTCCAAGCGGCTTCGCGAGACCGCGACGCCACACGGCGTGGAAATGGAAACTTGCTGACCGCCGCGCCACAGGTCGACAGCGTTGATCGTCGTCGGGCGACACTCGCCGACCGCCGCAGACAGTCCCACCTGCTCCAGCGCCGCGAGCGCCCGAGCGTTAAGACACCCGCCGCAGACCTTGCGGCGCGGGAACACGGTCGCCTCGATCAAAGCCGTGCGTACGCCGCGCAGGGCGAGTTGCCTGGCGGCGACCGACCCCGCGGGCCCGCCGCCGATGACAACGGCGTCCCACAGCTCGCCCGCGTCAAGTTTTCCCGGTTCGCTTCGCGTGGCGGTATTCATCGCTCGCGCTCCCACGACAGCATGAATCGCTGCGGCCAATGGCGGCGGAGAGTGATCGGCGCCAGGCCGGCGGTCTCTGCCAACGTTGCCGCCTCGCTCAACGAGAACGCGCTGCGAACCGACATCGGCCCGTCGGCATGCACGATGGGCGATCGCGACAGCACCCGACAGGCCGCGTGCGCGAGACACAAGCCCGTGGTCGACCGCACAAGGTCGTCCACGACAACCGCCGTCTGCGCGGCCTTCGCCATCCGCCGTAACAGCGTTACGGCGTCGTCCTCGGGCAGGTGGTGCAAGAACAGCGTGCAGACGACAAAGTCGAACCGCTCGGGCAGCGGCTCGCGGACAGCGTCGTGCGCGAAGAACCGCACATTCTCCACCCGGCGCGCGGCGGCCGTTTCGCGCGCGTGACGAACCGCCGCGGGACTGATATCGCACCCCTCGACGTGTACGGCCAAGCGCGCCGGATCGCCGGATCGCGCCAGGGAGATCGCCAAATCGCCGCCGCCGCTGGCGACGTCGAGAATTCGGACGCGGCGCATCTGGCGCCGCTTGGCGATGTCGACGATCCGCCGCCACACCTGGGGCGCGGTGCGACTCCACCAGTTGATCCGCCGCAGACCGACGAGCGCGCGGCGATGATCGTCAAAATC
>JAGQOU010000139.1 GCA_020427145.1 Planctomycetales bacterium
TCGATCATTTCAAGAAATTCAACGACACGCACGGCCACCAGGCGGGCGACGAGGTGCTGCGCAGCGTCGGCGTGACGCTGAAGAAGGTCGTCAAAGCCGGCGACATTCCCTGTCGCTACGGCGGCGAGGAGTTCGCCATCGTCATGCCCAACACCCGCGTGAACGACGCCCGGGTGGCCGCCGAACGCGTCCGCAAGGCGATCGCGGAGATGGAAGTTCAATTCGAAGGGAAGCGACTGCATGTGACGGCCAGCCTCGGGGTGGCTCAAATCGACGCCCAACGCGACGCCCAGCAACTCATTCGGCGTGCCGACGACGGCGTCTATGTCTCGAAAAACGCGGGCCGCAATCAGGGGCATTGGCACACGGGCGAAACCTGCCTTCCTCTGGACAAAGACCTGGAAAAAGCCAAGCCGGAGCCCAAGCCCGAAGGGAAAGCCAAGCCGCTTGTCGGCTCGCCCGCCGGGAGCTTTGGCGTTCGGTTCCGCAAGCTCCCCGACCAACGCGTGCTGCGCGACGAGCTCAACCGCCGCATTTCCGAGAGCCAGCGATTTGGCGTGCCGCTGTCGGTCGTTTGTATGCAAGTCACCGACTTCGACAAGCTGGAAACTGCCTATGGCGAAGCGGTGGGCGACTTGATTCTTGACTCGGTGGTCGCCTTCACCCGCGGCTGTCTTCGCGACATGGACCTCCTGGCGCGGCTCCATCGCGGCATGTTCGCCATGCTCCTGCCTGCCACGGAGTGCGACGATGGTTTGGCCGTGGGGCGGCGCATTCAGAGCGCCCTGACCACGGCCCCGCTGCCGATTGGGGGCAAGGAATTGCGTCTTGGGGTCGAGCTGGGCGCCGCGGCCGTAAGGTCTAACGACAACGCTGCCGCCGTCCTGGCGCGGGCTAGAGAGAACTGCGCCGCCGCGGCCGTGGAAGAGGCCGTCCCGGCGTAGGCGACCGGCGGAAGGTTCCTGGCGAGTGCGTGGGTGGCGTATGTGATCCGCGCAGCGGCTGCGGTAGGCTAACGGTTCGCCGCGAGAGCTCGCCCGGCGATTCCCCGCGAAGCGCCGCGTGGGCCCAGGTTCGAGTCTCTCGCTCCACCGTTGCGAGCCCTATGCCCACGCCCATTCCGCCGCCGCCGCCCCGCGATCCCCCAGCCGCGCCGCCCCAGAGCGACCCGGCGGCCGCTGCGCGGCGCTTTCGCTTCAGTGTGCGCACGGCGCTGCTGGTCACCACAGTGCTGGCGATCGGCTGCGGCGTCGCGAAACTGATCCCCTACGGCATCACGCTGCTGTTGACCGGCGCCACATGGATTGCCGGAGCCAGCTGGCTGGCAACCGGCGTGCTGTTTGGACGCGGCGATCGCCAGGCCTTTTGCGTCGGCGGTTCGATTGTCGTGCTGAGCATGTGGTCGCAAGCGGGCGGCCAGCTGCTGGAGGGTGTCCGCACCCTGCTGCGGCCGCTCGGGTTGTTCGGCCTGGGCGACTCGTTTACGCCCTGGCTAGAGTTGCTGATCGTCGCTGCGGCCGTGGTCGGCAACGGCTTGCTCTGCGTGCGAGCGCGTCGCTGGCATCAATCGACAAACCAATAATCAGCGTCATCGCTCCCCCAAATTACGCCGTCGGGCTGCCGACTTTGCCGGCCGATCCGACCATGTGAAAAAATCTCAAGCGACCTTCAGCGCCCCCCCTTGTCGCTTTCTCATCCGGTCTTACAATTCGGGCCGATGTGAGAGGAACGCTAGCGACCACGCCCGACGGCAGGGTGCAGCAAGCGGCTCAAACAGCGGGACCGCGGCGACGAAAAGAGCGGTCAAAAAAAGTTGGCGTGAATCTCGCCAACCACCCTTTGACAGGGTGACCAAGATCGCTAAGATCTAGGATTCCCGCCTACGAGCGAGAGCAGGCCTGTCGAGTCGATCCCGGAAATGTTCCGCGACTCGCCAAGCCTCCTCCCGTGAGGGTGGAAAAGTCTCCTCCAGGGGAGACGGGTCCCTCAGCGGACTCAGGCGACAAGCCGTCGCGTCACCGGGTTGCTCCGGCGGCAAGGCGGCATGGTTGCCAGCGATCTTTGACAATTTGGTGATGTAGCAAGAGTGGCATCTGATTTTCACGCAGATGGTCGCGCAAGGGTTTCGCTTCGGCGGGCCGGCGAGCGACACATTTGGGTGAATCTCCTTTGTCTTAGATTAGGATCAAGCGTTACTCAGAGACTTGACGCAACGGCCTGGGGATTTGCAGCCCTGGGTTCGTCGCACGTCGCATTCTGAAGGCTTCGGCCAGAAGGGGTGCGTCGGACGGCGGCGGCAAGGCTCATTCGTAAGACATTGATTCAGGGCGAGAGCTTTGAATAAATGTGGCCAAGTTACGAAGGGCGTATGGGGGATGTCTTGGCATCAGGAGGCTATGATGGGCGTGGAAGTCTGCGAAAAGCTCGGGGGAGCTGACAAACAAGTATTGATCCCGAGATACCCTAGCTAACGTGGTGAACTGAAACATCTCAGTAACCACAGGAAGAGAAAGAAAAATCGATTTCGTAAGTAGCGGCGAGCGAAAGCGAAATAGCCCAAACCGTGGGGGTTTCCCTCGCGGGGTTGTAGGGTCTTTCACATGAGAGTCACAAAATTGCTTGCTAGTAGAACGCTTTGGAAAGGGCGACCACAGAGGGTGACAGTCCCGTACACGAAAGCGAGCAATCTCTCGAAGGATACCTGAGTAGGTCGGGCCACGTGGAATCCCGACTGAACCTACGGGGACCATCCCGTAAGGCTAAATACTAC
>JAGQOU010000140.1 GCA_020427145.1 Planctomycetales bacterium
CAGGGATTCCCTCGCAGCAGCCGTTTCTTGGGACTCCGAGGGCTACCTGCGGCTTGCCCCCAACTTGCTAGAGAACGCCGAATTCCTGACCATCGTGCTGCACGGGATATAAAAAAAGGGGCGTTCGCCTGCCCCAGGCGAACGCCCCGCAACTGGTCGCCAACGCCCCCCGCCAGCGACCGGCATGCTCGGTCGATACGTATCGAATCAAGCGGTGCGATCAGGTTCGCGCGATCTCCGCTTAGGATTACAGGTTCGAGAGGTCAGGCAGTTCGCCGTCACTCTTGGTGCCCAGCGAATTGAAGACGTAGGGGTCAATGTCATACGACAGCGTGTGTACCGAAGAATCGGCAAACACCGCGTTGATACCGCCGGGATGGGCCGACCCGAAGAAAAAGACGTCAACAGCGGAAAAACCGGTGGCGTAGTCGCTTAACGCGGGGCTGTACATCGAGCCGTCGCTGTCGGGAATTGGCTGAAATCCTGTGAAGCGAATGGTGTCCGGGTCGTACCCGTCCGTCCAGCCGCGGTCGTCCGAGCGACTGGTGCCTCCGTCTTGGAGCACACCGTCATAGGAGTCGGCACGAACATACTTTTCGCTGAGCAGCAACGTGTTGGACGTACCGTCAGAAATCTGTTGCAACTTCGTCGCCGTCGCGCAGCCTGACGTGTAATGGCCTTTCGCAGCCGCAGACGCTGTGGCGGGGGTGTCGATTACCCACGACGATCGGACGATTACGCCGCCCCAGTTCGCATTCTCGTAGGTTGGCGCCCCGTTGCCGGTGCACCAGTAAGGCAGTTTCACAAACTCCTTGAAAGAACTTGTGGCGAAAGGATTCAACTCGTCAACCATCTGCGCGACGGTCTTGCCGCCCACGCGGGCGGAAACCCCGGGGCATTCAAACGACATCGGCGTGGCCGATGCGTAGTCGCACAGCACGTTGCCGCCGGCGGAAAACTCGTTACCGGGCGTCGACGTGGGAGTCCGACGCGACGGACAGAAGTACAAGTCGACAATTGTTTGCTGCAGGTCTTTACCGGTTAACAGGTTGTGAACGGCGTTTTGCTCTAAGTAGGGTAGTATCTGGTACCCCCAGCCGAGGCCTTGCTTGTTCGCCCCATTGGGGCGTCCCGGGTTGCTCATCGATCCCGTCGTGTAGTTCTCGACTCGGGGGTTGGGCTGCGAACCGCCCGAAGGAAACGTGCCCTGCGCACTGACGTGATTCTGCATGGCGATGGCCATCTGCCGCAGTTGGTTGATGCACTGTGTGCGGCGAGCCGCCTCGCGAGCAGCCTGAATCGCCGGCAAGAGCAGCGCGACGAGGATGCCGATGATCGCAATCACGACCAACAACTCCACTAATGTGAATGCCGTTGTGCGACGACGATGGGGAGTGTTCGCATTCATGGGGATTCCGTAACGTAAGCGTTCGCTGGTCCTTCCGCATCGCGCGATTGCGCGGACGTCTCAAATCAAGCTGCGCGGTCGCTTGACCGCGACCGCGCAGCCGTAAAACGACGTTACGCTCGCCAACGACGTCGCCCGGCCGCCGCGCCGCCGCACAGTGCGACAATCGCGATGATCAGCGACGACGGTTCCGGCGTCGCTGAAGCCACGGCCGCCGCCGAAGCGGCGCCGAAATTGGCCTGCCAATCGGCCAAGTCGGCCGGCGTCTTCGTCGCGGGGTAGCCGCGCTGCCAAGCGAGGAAGTCGTCGCCGTCGACGTCGCCGTCGGAGTCAAAGTCGCCCGGCGTACCGGCGCTCGGTCCCTCGAGCGTAAAGTCGTCAAAGAAGGCCGACTGCTGAGGATCGATGTTGAACACCATATCGGTGGCGCCTGCGGTCACTCGCACGTTGGCCGTGTTGGCCGGCGCCACGCCGCTAACGCTCTGCAACTGCCAGCTGCCGTCGGCCACCTGCACGGTCCGCAGGTCGAGCGCCGCGGTGTCCAGCACGGCATCGCCGGCATCCAAGAACTCCATCATTAGAAACGTCTCAGTAGGCGACGCCTCGCCAGCGCGCACCGTATCGGATGTCGGATCGATCGTCGTGACGGCGCCAGAATAGTTGCCTTCCCACTTGACGTAGCCGCTAAACGTGTAGCTGCCGCCGGGAATTGCCGCGAGCGTCTGCGACAGCGACGCATCGACAGCGTCGCCGTCGATGCCGCCAGCAAACGCCTTTAACCAAGCGCCCTTCTCGCCGGCCGCAGCGTTGCGGCTGGCCCACGTGGCCTGCTGATTGCCGATGCCGCTGGTCGCGGGGAAATCGAGAACGGGATCGCCGTTCACGTCGCGCTCCGCAACCGTCACGGTCCACCCGGGAAACTCCGGCGGTACCGGCGGGGTCTCGTCAAACGAGGCGTTCGTCAGCAGTTCATCCATGGGCGCCGAACCCGCATTCAACGTGAAGTTATCGAAGAATGCCGACTGACTGGCTCCAGAACCGTCGAACGAATTCCAAACCATATCGCGGCCTTCGGCGATCACCCGCACGCTGACTGTCCCGGCGGGCGCCGTCCCGGCGACGGAGTGATTCAACCACCCCGAGAAGATTGTCTGCCCGTCCGCTTTCAGGTCAGTCTTCAGGGGGGCGCCAATCACATTGTCACTTGCGTCCAAGAACTCCATTACAATGTTCGTGCTAGTGGGCGACGCGACTGCTCCGAGCGGGCCCGTGCCAAACAGCGGGTCGTTGCCGCCGGAAAAGTCGAGTTCCCAGCGTGCATCAGCCGAGAACGTGTACGATTCGCCAGGAACAGCTGGAACCAC
Organism: Planctomycetales bacterium; assembly: GCA_020427145.1. GTDB lineage: Bacteria > Planctomycetota > Planctomycetia > Pirellulales > Lacipirellulaceae. The sequence goes on from JAGQOU010000140.1 coordinate 2,773, forward strand.
CTGCGAGAGGACAGCGTTAACGTTGTCGACGTAAGGGGTTGTTCCGCCGCCACTGGCGAAGGGCTTGAGCCACAGGCCGGAGCCGTCGGTCGTTGAGGGCGGCACGGGGTTGTTGGCAAATGTGACTTGGGACGCCGAGTCGGGCGAACCGGCGGCCGTGGTGAAGAATTCGTCGAGGTCCCAACCGGGGATACCCGTCATCAGGTTTCCCGTATCCTCAAGATTAGGGTTCGCTAACAATTGCACCGCCGTAGCCCGGCCACTGCCGACAACGGCGAACAAAAGTCCCGAAAGAATGGCGAGAGAAGTCTTCATGGTTCGCTGATCCCCAGTTTCCTGCTGAACACCGTAATTGTGATGAGCCCCGTATGACGAACTACCGGCCCTTGCGAGGGCGCCTTAACCTGCCAACTCAATCCACGCGATTCACAGCCACCTTGCCTTGCCTTGCTTTGCCTCCGTCTGCATGTCCGAAGTTGGTCGTGCTTCGACCTGCCGAGAAGCCTCTCAGCTTCGTGCCGACCAGTTCCCATCAGTTCGACGAAAAACAGACTGGGTTCGCGGAGGAATTAGCATTTTCACGCCAGCAAGCAATTCGCTCAGCAGCCTGCCCACGCAAGAAGGTTCAGTTGCGCACAAGCCTCCGAATGAGTCGACGGAATTGCTAGGGTACTGTGCTCGGAATCGTTGTGGGTTGGCGCACCCACAAGTCGATATTTGGAAAAGAAACGCTGTCAATCCGCACAGTCGCGGAAAACGAGAAGCAAGGAGCTGAACAACTCGTGCGGTTCATTATAAGACGTTTCACCATTCCTGCAAGCGCTTTCATCGCCTGTTTTGCGAAGTTTTTTCAATTCCCCTCGCGGCGAAAACAGCTTGGGATCCTGCGGCAGCGCAGAGTTCCAAGAAATCGGGGCGCCCCCATCTGCAGCGGACGCCCCGATCAGTCCTGTGACTCACGGCGGCGCGGTTTGAGCCGCGCCGATTCGTTCAGCTAGCGGCGGCGACGAATCGCGAACAGCCCCAACGCACCCAATCCCGCCATCAGCACGCTCGCCGGTTCGGGCACACGGGTCAGCGAGTAAGCGTCAGTCACCAGAGCGGCGTCGCCGGCGCCTGGCACTGGGTAGCCGTCAATCATCGAGAACCGCACGCGCGCTCGTACCGCGCCCGCTGGCGCCACCGACGACACGGCGTACTGACGGTAGTCAAACGGATTGCCGGTGACCGTCGTCAAATCAGCCACCGACAGATCCAATGCGGAGCCGCCAATGACCGAGGCGCTTCCGTCGAGAAATTCAAGCGCGAATTGCGTAATTGTCCCGCTGCCAGAGAGTTCACCCGAGTAGCCGGGGCCTGAGCCAACCCAGCCGGTCATAAGATACCTTTGACCGGGGATGACGCCCACGTAGTCCTGGCGGATACTTGCGCTATAGGGCGTCGCTTCGCTTCCCTGGAACGTCTTGACGAATACGCCCTTGCCGTCGACGCCCGCCACATTGTTCCAGGGTTCGGACGACATTCCATCGTTGGTGTCTGCCGTAACAACCCAATTGAGCGGCGTCGCAAGCAATTGAGTAGTAATGGCTGTATCGTCCATCAGGGCGTTGCTCAACAATTCCTGTGCGCTGGCGTTGCCAACCGTCAAAGCTGCAATGCCTGCCGCTGCCGCAAACCATTTAGTCGATCTCATGTAGCAACCCTTTCAACAGATTCAACGGACTAGACAACGTAAGACGAGAGACTCACGTCAAGGCGCCTGCTTCTCGGCCGGATAAGCCGGATAATTCGTCGAGCAATGACCGTCCGGAACGCTGCGAATCGACTCGCGTGCGCAGCAAAACTCACAGGAGACAGCCGTGGGAAGACAAAGGGAAAAGTATGGAAACGCAAATATGAAAGCGCTTGCAATAACCGCACGATAATCCTCCCAGCCCGCAAAGTCAACTCTTCCAGCAAAAGCAACGGAAAATCCTTACCGGACTCTGATGGAGCCGTCGTACGAGGCTCTTCTGCTGCTCGACCCGATCGCCCGGTCGGAGCGCCGACCTCGGCGTCTTTTAGTCCGATTCAGGCCGCATTACGGCAATCTCGCGGCGACACCAGCGAACCCAATCCTTGAAAGTCCGCGCGACTGCAGGAAGCGGCCCTGCGAACTGGCTCTCGTAGCGAACGCCGCCAACGGCAGACCACGGCTGCGAACAGGATCAGCGCCGCGGCCTCGATTCCGGCGGACGGCTCGGCGACCGTCGCCTGTGCCGCGGAAGTTTGCGGAATTCCGTACCCCCGTTGCCAGCGCAAGAAATCTCCCCCGTCAACCCGAGCGTCTCCGCTCACATCCCCCTGGGCCGGCGTGGCCCCGGCGACGATCCCAAAGCCGGCCGCCCAGATGCTCAGGTCCGCAGAATTGGTCACGCCATCGCCGTTGACGTCTCCCTGTTTGAAGACCGTGTCGAGTTCGGCGGCGATCTCCGGCAACTCCGCGAAGGAGCGGCTGGCGCCGCTCGGCCCGTCGAGATACTCCAACAGGGCCATCGTCGAGAGGACCATGTTCCAGTTGTCTTGGTAGGAGGGCACGTTGGTCGGGCCAGAGGCGCCTGTCGCCCAGCGGGCCGTGTCGGCCAATCCCAGCGGGCCGTTGAGCAGATCGGTCCCCATGAAGGTCCGCAGGGCGTCGTCCGCCCCGGGAGCGCCGGCCAGCAGCGCCAGCGCCACGCTCCAGGGCATGATCAGATCGCCCTGTCCGAAGTCGTTGTACAGGCTGTATTGCTGGTAGCCGGGCGAGCCAGTCGTCCCCTGCCCCGCATCGGACTGAAACAGTCCGTCGCGCCCCAGCTGATCGAGTCGCGCCGCCGTCTCGCGCTCATAGCGAACGTAATTCTCCCAGGGATTGGTCGCCAGGGAACGCGTTGGGAAGTTGTCGACGCCTCGATCGGAGGTGTCGACGAACAGGTTCAGCAGCGCCTGTTCGAACGGAGCGCGAAAGAGGGTCGAGCTATGCACCAAGTGCGCGTCGGACGGATTCACCAGGAAGGTGCGGGCGCGATTGACGTCGGTGTTCCACCGCTCGGCCAGCGGCACGTTGTGGTCGGTCGACGCGGCGGCGGCCAGCGAGATGACCTTCCCCTCGTTGGTGTATCCGTCGTAGGCGCCGGTGGTGAAGCCAGTGCCGTCCTTGTATGCCAGGGCAAAACCCTTCCCAGGCAGGCGGAAGGCGTCGAGCTGAAATCGGTTCTCGACCGCGTCGAGCGTCGTCGCCAGCGCTGGCGAGGTGGTCGGTTGCGATTTGTAGCGATGGAGCGCCAGGGCAATGAACGAGGCGTCGATGCTCGACTGTTCGTTGTCGCCGCCGGGCAGGCCGGCTGTGGCGGGGTTGATAAACCGCGTCGGTAAGTAGCCGTTGGAATTCAGGTTGAGGTTCGTGTTGAGCGACGCGGCGATCTGGCCGGCCGCCTGATCCGCATCGGCCTGCGAAACCCAGCCGCGCTGCACGGCTGCCGGCAGCATCCACAGCACGCCGGCGGTCGTATTCATCGCCGCCGCGTTGGCGTCGTCCGTCGTGTTGTAGACCAGGCCCGTCGCGCGATTACGGGCCGTCCACAGTCCGCTGAACTGGCGCTCGGCCAGTCGCTCGGCCAGCGACGCGATCGGCGCCGTGGCGGCGTCAAGCGGACCGCCGCGCTCCGTGAGCGAGAAATCATCGACATAGATCGATCCGGTCGCAGGGCCCGCGGCGCCGGCCACGATGAAGCTGGCCGCGTAGGTGCGCGACAGGTCGGGGTTGCCGATTTTCGTCCATCCGGAGAGCGTGGCGTCGAGCGGCGCGGAGATCTTGGTCCAGCCGCTTCCCGCGGGAATTGAGTAGGAGCGGTTGACCTGATTGTTCACGTCGTCGCGGTAGTCTTTCAACTCGAACTTGAGCGTCAGTGGGACGCCCGTGCCATTGCGAACATAGGCCTCGAAGCTGTCGAACCGCGTGAGATCGCGAGTCTGCCGTAACGACTGATTGGCTAACTCGCTGGAAAAAGTCTGGAAGAACTTCAATCCCCCCGCCGGGATCGTTCCCAGATCAGCGCGGATGGACGCATTTCCCTGGTGCGCGACAGAATTTCCCTGGTGCGCGACAGAGGTGTCGCGGGCAACGGCCGCGACCGAACCGACGCCAAACCCGCCGCCCCAGTTGTTGTTGAGATAGTTGGTGCTGCCGACGATGTTGGTACGTTCGCCGTTGAACAACGACACAACGCCCACGTCGCCGCCAAAACACGACGCCGGCGGCGCGACCAGCCACAAAGTCGCGACAACGGCCGATACCTGCGCGATCCGATTCAGGACGGATGTCACGATTTCACGCCCCCGTTTCGCCGACGTGGTGGTCGATCGCAACCAACTCGTGCGTTGAAGCTGCTCATACTTGCTCCTGTTCGGCGATGGCGAGGTCGCCGTTCACGGTGGCCGCCGCGGGCAGGCCGGCGCCCGCGATCTGCCGGCGATACCACTGGCCGCTCGCCTTGATACGCCGGTCGCCCGTTTCAAAATCGACTCCGACGAGCCCAAATCGCTTCGCGTAGCCGAACTGCCACTCGAAGTTGTCCAACAGCGACCACACGAAGTAGCCGCGAAGGTTGACGCCCTCGTCGATCGCCTGCCGGGAGACCGACAAGTGATCGTGCAGGTACGCAATGCGCCGGGCGTCGGGGACGCTCCCCTGGACCGGCGGGGGGTCGTCAAACGCGGCGCCGTTCTCGGTGATCATCAGCGGCACGTTGCCGTAGGAATCTCGCAGCCAATGCAGGATTTCGCGAAGCCCATCGGGGTAAATCTCCCACCCCATGGCCGTGGTGGGACGCCCCGGGAGCGGGCCGCCCCGAAACGGCAGAGCTGGACCGTCCGGTGCGTGACGGACGACGTCGCGGAGGTAGTAGTTGACGCCCAGCAGATCGATCGGCTGGCTAGCGGCCTCCAACTCGGCGTCGCTGAGGGACTGCCACGCGTCGCCGTACACGGTTGGCATATCGTCGGGATGACGCCCCAGGAAGATAGGGTCGAGGAACTGCCGGTTGATGTACGAGTGAGCCAGCCGCGCGGCCGTTTGGTCGGCGCTGGAATCGGTCGCGGCGTGCTGCGGCGTGAGGTTCACGGCCAGTCCCACCTGGTGGTCGCCGGCAGCGCGGAGGACGGCCAAGGCGGCGCCGTGGGCGCGGATGAGATTGTTTGCCGCGGACCGCGTCCCGTGAAGATCTCGCCGCCCCGGGGCCATCGCACCCCGCAGGTGGCCCAAGTCGGACACGACCCAGGGCTCATTGAGCGTAAACCAATGCCGCACCCGATCGCCCAGGCGGTCGACCATCACGGCGACGTAGTCGGCAAACCAGTTCGCCGAGTCGGGGTTGAGCCAGCCGCCTCGCATGTCGAGGGCCAGCGGCAAGTCCCAATGGTACAGGGTGACGTAGGGCGTGATGCCAGTGGCGAGCAATTCGTCGACAAGCCGGTCGTAGAACGCCACGCCGGCGTCATTGACGGCGCCGGTTCCGTCGGGCAGCACCCGCGTCCAGGCCGTGCTGAAGCGGTAGGCGCCGACGCCCAGGGACTTCAGCAGCGTGACATCCTCGCGCCACCGCCGGTAGTGGTCGCACGCCACGTCGCCGCTGGTGCCGTCGCCAATGTTGCCGGGGGTGCGTGCGAACGCGTCCCAGATGCTGAGCCCTGCCCCGTCCGCCGTCGGCGAGCCTTCGATCTGATAGGCCGAAGTGGCGGCTCCCCAGACGAAATCGGGGGGAAAACCATCCACGGTGGCCGCATCCGCTGGCGCGTCTTGCTTGCTCATAGTTCAATTCTCACATCATGCAAGCGACCGTCGCGCACCAGCGGGACGCGCGCGACCCCGTCACTCACCTCGACCATTTCGCCATCGAGCGCGGCCTGTCTTACGCCGCGCTCGCGCCCCAGCGGGTTCTCGATGGCAATCTCGTACACCGTGCCGCGATCATCAGGTCGGTAGGTCAGCCGGCAGCGCGGCCAGTCGGCGGAAATCGAGGGATTAAGCACCAGCCACTGCCCCGCTTCGGTCGTGAAGCCGAGGATCGACTCGACCGCCACGCGGAACATCCAGCCTGCACTGCCGGTGTACCAGGTCCAGCCCGCGCGGCCTTCGTGCGGGGCCTGTCCGTAAACGTCGGCGGCGACGACGTACGGCTCCGCCTGGTACCGGGCCACCCGTTCGGCCGAGTCGCCATGGCGAATGGGCGTGAGCATCTCCAGCAGTTCGACGGCCCGCGAGCCGCGTCCCAACTCGGCCAGGGCGCGAATAAACCACAACACGCCGTGGGTGTACTGCCCGCCATTCTCGCGAACGCCCGGCACATAACCTTGAATGTAGCCGGGATCGTGAGGCGACTTGTCGAAGGGCGGCGTCAGCAGCTTGATGAGTCCTTGCTGTGCGTCGACGAGTTGCTCCTCGACAGCGGCGACCGCGGTCGCCGCCCGGTCGGCTGGCGCCACGCCCGAAAGGACCGCCCAGGCCTGGGCCAGCGCGTCGATCCGACACTCCGCGGACTCCGACGACCCAACCGCAGTCCCGTCGGCAAAGAACGCGCGGCGATACCACTGCCCGTCCCAGCCGGCGTCGTTCAAGGCGGAATCGAGGATGCGGCGGTGAGCGGCGTATTCTTCGGCGTGCTGGATGTCGCCACGCGCGCGGCACACCGGCGCGAAACGATCGAGCACGTAGCAAAGGAAGAAACCCATCCAGACGCTTTCGCCGCCGTCGCGTCCGATGCGGTTCATGCCGTCGTTCCAGTCGCCGCAACCCATCAGCGGCAGACCGTGCGAGCCGACGGCCAGAGACCGGTCGATCGCCCGACAGCAATGCTCGTAGACAGTCCCTTCCTCGCCGGAGAATTCCGAGGCCATGAACCGTTCGTCCTCGCCCTCGTCCAGCGCCGGCCCCGTGAGGTAGGGCGTGCGCACGTCCCACAGCGCGGCGTCCCCGGTCGCTGCGCAGTACTCGGCGGCGATCATCGGCAACCACAGCAGGTCGTCGGCAAAGCGGGTGCGCAGGCCCCGGCTGGCCGGCGGGTGCCACCAATGCAACACGTCGCCCTCAACAAACTGGTGCGAGGCGTGCCGCAAGATCTGGGCCCGCGTGAGCTGCGGCCAGTGGTAAACGTAGGCAGACGAATCTTGCAGCTGGTCGCGAAAACCGTACGCTCCCCCCGCCTGGTAGTAGGCCGAGCGAGCCCACATCCGACAGCTGAGATTCTGGTAGGGAAGCCACCCGTTGACCATCAGGTTGAGCGGCTGCGACGGCGTCTCGATTTGCACGGCGGCCAGACGGTGGCGCCACGACTCGCGCACTTCGACGAACGCTCGGTCGACCGCGTCAACCGATCTGTAGTGGGAGATCAGTCCGCGAGCTTCGTCAATGCTGTCGGCTTCCCCGAGAAGCACGACGACCTCGACCGAGTCGTGAGCGGCGATAGACAGTTCGGCTTGCAGAGCAGCACAGGCGGGGCCTTCAGCCGCTGCCCCGCCCTGCAACGTGCGGCCTTCCCGCACTGCGAGCGGCGCCGCCGGGTCGCCGTAAGGGCCGAGAAACTCGCCCAGGTCGCAACTGTGATGCACGCGGCGATCTGGGGCGCCACAGGCTGCGCCCGCCAGCGCGAAGAAAGCGATGCGGTTCTTTGCGTCGCGTCGTTCATTGCGAGCGAAGACGGCTTGCGTCTCGTCATCGAACCATGCCTCGCCGCCGGTCGCCATGTCGCGCGTGCCGTTGCCCAAGGCGAATTCCGCCCAAGCGAAGCAGTCGAACTCGCGCGTCGCGGAAGTCTGATTCTCAAGCGTGAGCCGAGTCAGTTTCACCGCGTCGCCCCGGGGGACGAACATCAGCGTCGTGTGTCGCAACCCCTCGCTTTCCTGGCGGTACTGCGTGTAACCGAAGCCGTGCCGCACTTCGTGCAACACCAGGGGTCCGGCAGGGCCAGGCGTCGGCGACCAGAAGCGACGGCGTTGGCGGTCGCGCAGATAGAGGGCTTCGCCGTGCGGGTCGAGCACGGGATCGTTGTGCCAAGGGGTGAGGCGATTCTCGCGACTGTTGGCAGTCCACGTGTAGCCGGCGCCGGTTTCGGTGGCGATGAAGCCGGCGACTTCATTTGCCGCCACGTTGACCCAGGGCAAGGGAGGCAGCTGAAGCTTGCCGTCGACGCCCGGCGCCAGCCGTAGGACGTACTCGCAACCGTCGGAGGTGAAGCCGCCGATGCCGTTGTCGAACAGTAGTGGCGGCAGACCGTCGGGGTCGGTGCGCCGATCGTGCTGCGGATGATCGGCGGCTCGCACGAATTGGCCCGCCGCCGCGCTGTGCGCTTGATCGACGCGGCGCTCACGTCCGTCGGCCGCACCGTCGAGTGGCGCGGTTGCGGAAGCATCGTCGTCGCCAGGGACGTCGTCGTTGACGAAGTTGCCTGCAATAGCACCGTCTTGCTCGTGCCCGGGCTCGCCGAACGCAGCGGCGATGGACGCGGGAGTGCAGCCGTCAATCACCGCGGCGAGCGCCCGTCGCTGCGACCGTGCGGCAGTGGCAAACACGATGGTAGCGCTTTCATTTGGCGCCAAGAAAAAAACGCCACGGCCGGCCGCAATCGGGTCGAGTACGGGGCCCGACTTGCCGGCGAGCCTGGTCGACAGGGTCGCCAGCCCGCGCGGTCGCTGCAGCGAGAACCCCCGGCCGAGAAACGCCGTACGGCACGTCTCGTACTGCATGGCCTCCAGCAGCTCGCCCTGCACGTCGGCAATCCAATGCACTCCGGCCAGCAGGGATTGCTCCGGCGAGCGGCGGCGGCGATGCGCGAAAATCGCCCGAGATGCCTGGTCGATTGACGTCTCGACGAACAACTTCGAGAACGCAGGATGCGATTGGTCGGCTGCCTCGTCCTGCAGGATCCACTCCAAATAGGAGGTCGCTTCGACTTGCCGGGGCCGCGACCCGAGGTTGTGCAGCGTGCAGCGACGCAGTTCCACGTCGTCCGGCGTGACGGCAATCTCTAGTGTCGATTGAATCTCGTCGTCGATCCGCACGATGCGCACGACGCCGGCTTCGCACTGCGCCTGATAGGCCACGGGTTGCACGGCGGTCGGTTGCCAGCCTGCCGACCAGAGTCGTCCCGACTCGAGATCGCGAAGGTAGACGAACGTGCCTTGCGCCTGGCGCAGCAGGTCGCCCGAAAAGCGCGTGACGGCGAGGCCGTCGTGCGACAATCCACCGGCGCCGGCGGCCGTAACCAACGACTCAGCGGCGACGCCGGTGAGCGACCACGCATCGTCGCCTGGCGCCGCGACAAACGCTCGACCGGCGATCACGCGCGGCGTTGCTGTAGGACGAATCAGATCCATATCCGCAGGTTCCCTTCCCGTCGAGGCCGCATAGGGCGGCTCGCCGACTACCCTTTGACGCTTCCCATCATAATACCGCCGATCAGCTGACGCTGTAGAATGGCGAATAAAAACAGGGCCGGCAGCACGGTGACCACCGAGCCGGCCATCATCAACTCGACGTCCTGGACGTGCTCCCCCGAGAGGATCGCCAGCGCCACCGGCAGGGTCTGGGCGTCGTTGCCGGTGAGCACGACCAGCGGCCACATAAAATCGTTCCAGGCAGCGAGAAACGTGAACACCCCCAGCGTCGCCAAGACCGGTTTCAGCAGGGGCAACACGACGGTCCAAAAGATGCGGCCCTCCCCTGCCCCGTCGACGCGAGCCGCGTCGAGCAAGCTGTCGGGGATCGAAAGGGCGTACTGCCGCACCAGGAAAATCCCGTAAATGGTCGCCATCGACGGGATAATCACGGCCCAATACGTGTTGATGACCCCGAGCTGCTTCAGCATCAGAAACAGCGGCAGCATCGCCGCCTGCAGCGGGACCACCAGCGCGGCGAGCAGGCACTTGAACAGCCCGTCGCGCCCGCGGAACCGCAGCTTCGCAAACGCGTAGCCGGCCATGGAATTCAGCGCCAACGAGATGGCCGTGATCGCCGTCGAGACAAGGACGCTGTTGGCGAAGTAACGTCCCAAGTTGAGTCGGCTAAACAACTGGCGGTAGTTGTCGAGCGTGAATCCGACGGCGTCGCGAGGCGCTTCGTCCGCTGGGGCGGCAATCGTCATCGCCGAGCCGGCCGGCAGGAAGGACGCTTTGACGGTCCACGCCAGCGGCGTCAGCACCACCAGCGCGAGCCCCCACAGCAGGCCGTTATGCACCAGAGCACGGACGATGCGATTCATGCCGCGGCCCTCCGCTGCAAGGCGAGTTGCCCGAACGCCGCCACCAGCGTGATTGCGAACAACACCACGGCGACCGCCGACGCGGCGCCGAGACGCCACCACCGAAAGCCCTCCTCGTACATCAGCAGCACCAGACTGTAGGTGCTGTTTTCCGGCCCGCCGCGCGTCATGACGTACGGTTCGGCAAAGAGCTGGAAGTAGCCGATCATCGTCGTGACGCCGACGAACGCAAACGTGGGCCCCAAGGCGGGCAAGGTCACGTGCCAAAAGCGGCGCCAGGAACCGGCGCCATCCAGCGACGCGGCTTCGTACAACTCGTCGGGAATGCTCTGCATGCCGGCCAGGAGGATGACCATGTTGTAGCCAAAGTTCTTCCACACGGCCATCAGAATGATCGCCGGCATCGCCCAGTGGGGATCGCCGAGCCAGTTGACCGGCTCGATGCCGAAGGACTCCAGCGCGTGATTCATCAACCCGCCGCGCACATCGTACAGGTACCGCCAGGTGATCGACACCGCGACCAGCGTCGTGACCACGGGGGCGAAAAACACCACCCGCAGTGCGCCCTTGTACCGAGTGAGCTTGGCTTCTAACAGCAGCGCGAATCCCAGCGACACGGCCACCGACAACGGCCCGCCGACGAAGACGAAGAAACAGGTGTTGCCCAGCGCCGTCCAAAACAGTTCGCTCTGCTCGCCGACCAGAATGCGGCGAAAGTTGTCCAGTCCGACGAACCGCAGGTTGCGTAGATCGGCCAGGGCGTAAATATCGAAGTCGGTCACGCTCAGCACAAAGGACGCCAGCGCCGGAACCAGAAAAAACAGCGTGACAATTGCCAGCGCGGGCGCCGTAAACCACCACCCCGGCGCAAGCCCGAGCACGCGGCGGCTGGAGCCCCTGCGAGCAGCCCGACTGCGAGGCGGAGCAAGTTGTTGAGGGCTGGTTTGGGCCATCTATTCCGCCTCGCCCAGTGCGTGTTGGGCGAGCATCCAACGCCGTTTCACAAGGATCGCGTCGACCTGATCGTCCAGTTCCGCGAGCGCTTCGGCGGGCTGCACGCGGCCGTTGATCGCAGCTTCGCCGGCGACCCAGACCTTCGCGGCAATCTGTTCCCACTCGGGGACCCGCGGCAACGGGCGCGTCGCCTCGAGTTGCACGCGAAACGCTTCCAAATACGGATCGTCCGCCAATTGGGGCGAATCCCACGCCGCCCGATTGCTGGGCAAGTTCCCTGAGGCCGCGAAAAACTCAACCTGCTGCTCGGGGCGCGTGAGAAACTCGATGAGTTGCCACGCTGCATCTTGCCGCGGCGACGACTGGAACAACACAAGGCTGCACCCGCCGGCCATCGACGTGCCAGGGTATTCGCCGTCGGGGCCGGGCAACGGGGCCGTGGCCCACTTGCCCTCCATCGACGGTGAGAGCCGCCGACGAAATTGGTCGATATTCCACGGCCCCGTGATGCAGAACACGAACTCGCCCCGCTCAAATTGCTGCCAGATGTTGGTCACCAGCGTGTTGGAGATTTTCGGCGCCAAGCCTTCCTCGAAGATATCGACGTAAAAATCGAATGCTCGCCCGAAACGTTTGCCGCTGAAGTCGCCAAACCGCCCGTCGTCGCGGAGCATCTCCGCGCCGGTCTGCATGCCGAAGATGACCGGCTGCTCCCACTCATTGGTCGGCATCAGCAGCGCGTGCCCGCCGGGGGCTTGGCGACGCTGCACGGCCCGCATTGCTTCCAGCCACTCGTCCCAGTGACGCGGCGGCGCATCGAACCCCGCGGCCGCCAGCAGATCGGTGCGGTAGAACAACACGCGCGTGTCGACGTACCAGGGCACGCCGTACGGCACGCCATCGACGATGTTGCTTTCCCACACGCCGGGAAAGAACTGCTGGGGGGCGACCGTCCTGTCGGGGCCGACCCGCTCGCTCAAGTCCTGCAGCGCACCGATGGCGGAAAACTCGGCGATCCAAGTGTTGCCCAGTTGGCACACGTCGGGCAGCGAATCGCCGGCGAACGCCGTGAGGAGTTTCTCGTGGGCGGCCGTCCAGGGGATTTGCTGGATCTCGACGCGGACGTTGGGGTGGAGGCGGTGGAACTGCTCGACCAGCGGCGCCACCCGTTCGCCCTCGGCCCCGATCGCCCAGAACTGGATCGTCTGTTGCGACGACTCGCTCGGCGCACAGCCGGAGCACGCCGCGGCAAGCAACGCCAAGCACGCGCACCACGCCCGCTGCGGGCGGCGCAAGCGCCGATCGTCGGGTTGCCGACAACGCGTCATGGGGGAGATTTCGCGAAGGGGAGATGAGTCAGACGCCAAACGCTGCGAATGGCGCCAGGCGAGTCACGTTTGGCTGTTCACGCCGCACGATTCGCGGACGACCAATTCGGACTGCAGGGTCAGCTTTGTTGCGGGTCGGGAAGGATCCTCCAGGCGTTGGCACAACAGGTCCACGGCAGCAGCGCCCATGCTCGACATGGGTACGCTGACGGTCGTCAGCCGCGGCCGGGTCATCGCCGCGATGCGGGTGTCGTCGAAGCCCACCACCGGCAACTCGTCGGGTACGGAAATCCCCGCGTCAATCGCGGCGTCGATAATTCCCGCGGCCATCTCGTCGTTCGCGGCAAACACGCTGAACCGACGGCGAGACCACTCCTTGACCCGTTTTTGGCCGAGTTCGAAGGCCGTGTCGTATTGGTAATCGAGATGATACACGTTGCCGGGATCGATTTTGACATCCGCGTCGGCGGCCACCTGCTGCAGCGCCGCAAGTCGCTCGATGGTGTCAAAGTTGGTCGGCAAACCGCCGACGAACACCAGCCGCCGGGCGCCGCAGTCGCGTATCAAGTGCTCGATGAGCGCCACCGCACCCAACCGCTGGTCAATCACCACGCTGTCGTGACGGACGCCTTGCACCTCGCCATCGAGCACGACCAATGGCACCTTGACCGTCGAGAGGGTCGCCCGGGTGCGGGCGTTGACCTCCGACACCATGACCGCCACGCCGTCGACCAAGGCCTGATCGGCCACGGTGGCCATAAGTTCGCTGCCGTCGTCGTCGGCGGCGACCGAGGAAATCATGAGTTTGTAGCCCAACTCGCGGGCGCGGGCGTTGGCGCCGCGGATGATCTCGGAATAGAACTCGCCGTGCAAATCCGGCAACACGAGCCCCAAAATGTGCGAGCGGCGCAGCATCAAGCCTCGCGCAAAGACATTGGGGCGGTACCCCAACTCTTCGATGGCCGATTCAACGCGTTTGCGGGTGACGTCGTTGACAATATTGCGGCGATTCAGCACGCGCGAAACGGTGCTGATCGACACGTTCGCACGGTCGGCCACGTCCTGGATCGAGACTGGCATGAGGCCTCCGGCCGGGTGAGTTAGCAAACCAGCGCCCGGGACACGCACCCGGGAAGTCGGCCGAGACTCCGCCGGACGGTGAACGGCGCACGGTGCGGGGCCAAATAACGGAAGGCCGCCAGCGCGGCCTGAATGACAGCGCTTTCACTCAATGATAGCCCAGCAAAATAGGCTTTGTCAAATCAGTTCTCGGCCGCTTCGCCGGAGGCTTTCACGGGCTTTCAGTGCCTGTGGCGGTCCCTGCCGGGCGCGCGCCCCCCGATCGTCGCCGCAGTTCGGACACGCAGGACCAACGCGGTGGTGCTATGCCCGTTTCCGATGCTGCTGGCCAGGGTGTCAGCGTGCGCAACGCCATCAGCGCGGACCGCGGCCGACGGGCTCGAAACTCGATAGGGCGTCCCACAGCGGGCCAGTGGCGAGCGTGCCCCTGGCGGGCGGCACGCTCGCTCGCGACGCGGGCTTCGACTCAGCTGGCTGCTGCGTTTGCGGCGGCAGGTTGGCCGGCGCCGTCCGCCTCGGCGGCCAATTCGGGCAACATCCAGCCGTAGCGTTCGAGGTTTTCGTGCAGTTCGAAGCAACGGCTGAAGTTGTGGCGGATATGCCCTGACGACGCGGTGCGCTGGTACCGATGCAGATAGTCGCGGTACGCGGGATGAGCGCAGTGGTCGATGATCGTCCGCGCCCGCTCCGTCGGCGCCAAGCCGCGCAAGTCGGCGTAGCCGTGTTCGGTGACGATCACGTTCACACTGTGTTCGCTGTGGTCCACATGACTGCACATGGGCGTAATCGTCGAGATGCGGCCGCCCTTGACCGCGGACGGGCAGACGAAAATCGACAAATAGGCGTTGCGAGCGAAATCGCCGCTGCCGCCGATGCCGTTCATCATTTTCCGCCCGCAGACATGCGTCGAGTTGACGTGGCCGTAGATATCCACCTCCAGGGCGGTGTTCATCGCGATCACGCCCAACTGCCGGACGACGCCCGGATTGTTGGAGATTTCCTGCGGCCGTAACACCAGTCGCGGCGACAACTCGTCGATTTCCTCGAGCAACGTCTCCATTTGCTCGGGCAACAGAGTCAGCGCACAGGTGCTGGCGCCTCGCAGGCGACCGCTGCGCAGCAGCTCGAACGGCGCCGACTGCAGCACCTCCGAGTACATCATGAAGTCGGGGATTTCCGGGTGGCTGCCGATGCCCTGCATCACCGCGTTGGCGACGTTCCCCACGCCGCTCTGCAGCGGTAGGAAGTCGGCCGGCAACCGCCCGCTGGCCAATTCGCGATGGAGAAACTCGACCACGTGCCCCGCAATCGCGTCGCTCACCTCGTCGGCGGGCGCCATGCCGCCCAACTCGTCAGGTTCGTCCGTTTCGACGATGCCGATGATCTTCTTGGGATCGATCATCACATACGACTTGCCAATGCGTTCCAGCGGATGGTCGAGGTCCAGCCCAGGACGGAACGGCGGCGGCTTGGGCGTGACGATGTCGGCCATATCGCTCAGCCGCGCGGACTGGTGCGAGTTGACTTCGAGAATCACCTTCTCGGCGGCCTGCAAAAACGTCGGCGAGGCGCCGATCGACGTTGTAAGATAGACGCGACCGTCGCGGGTCACTTCCGAGGCCTCGACAACAGCCACGTCGACTTTGCCGAGAAACCCAAACAGCACCATCTGCGGGACATGCGAGAGGTGCATGTCGACAAACTCGACCAAACCGGAATTCACTTGCTTGCGCAGCGGTCCCGACGATTGATAGGGAGCGCGCCAGCTGATGGCGTCAGCGTTGGCGAGGGCGTCGTCGAGACTGGCGCCCGTCGAGGCGCCGGTGAGCACGCGAACCTTGAAGTCGCGGCCGGCGTCATGCTCGGCGCGGGCGTATTCGGCGAGGGCTCGGGGAACGGCCTTGGCGGCTCCAGCTGGAGTGAAGCCACTAAAGGCCACCATGTCTCCGTGGCAGATGACGCGCGCGGCTTCTTCGGGGGTCAGTCGGGGGAAGTTTCTCATGCGGCTGCGAGCGGGATAGGCGACGGGCGCGGCCGCCGCGAGATAACAGTCATCGGCTGGACGAATCATATTCAAGACCTCGGCTTTCCTCGCGATGGTCAAACGAGCCTTCGCCGCCTGCGAGCCCGCGCTCCGGGCGTCACACGCTCGCGTCATCCGGACGCAATGCAACGACGCAAGGCACTACTTGTCCTTGCCAGCGAGAGCGCTCTTTCAACTTGCATCGGCAACAGGCGTGCCAAGGATGCAAACGGAATTGCCGGCTCCGCCGGGCAAAAGGTCGGGTGGGGTTTCGGGCGGGAAAGCTTTGGCGCCAAGTGCGAGTCGGCCAGCTCTCTGTCTCGAATAATAAGTCAGTCTCTGGTCGACGACTAGGCAAATCTCGCAGGAAAAACCGTTCTGTGCGGTTTTGGCACAAGAGTTGTAGATCCGCCCAGCATGCGCCGCGGGATTCAGACGACCCGCTGCGCAAAGTGGACGTTGCCGCGGGGGTTGCCTCGACCCGGCGTCCCACGATAACTGAGAGCGGTGAATCGGCGGGCTCCCTCAGGAAACCCGCTGGATTCGTTTGGTTTCTATGGGATCAGAATTCGCATGACCCTCCACCGGCCCCTCCCCTGCGAGGGTGGGGAGAAGCGGGGCACGAGAAATGGGCAAGAAAGATGACGCGGTGATGTACCTCGTCCGTCACGGCGCCACGGCGGCTAATGACAGCGGGCGACTCCAGGGGCGGGGCATCGATCTCCCGCTGTCGCCCGGCGGCTGCGAACAAATCGCGGTCACCGCCGACGCGCTCG
>JAGQOU010000141.1 GCA_020427145.1 Planctomycetales bacterium
TGCCGGTGCGCGGCGGGGCGACGATAAGCGCTCGTTGGCCCTTGCCCAGCGGAGTGAGCAGGTCCATCACGCGGGTGCTCAGCGGTTCTTGACCCGTTTCCAGGCGGAACCACTCTTCGGGGGAAATGGGCGTGAGCTCGTCGAACGATTTCACGTTCACATAGTCTTCGGGGGGCATGCCGTCGACGTCGAGAATCTCGCGCAGCCGGGGTCCCTGTTGCTTGCGCTGGGGTTGCACGAGCCCGCTGATGAGCACGCCTTCGCGCAGACCGAACTTTTCGATCATCGTGCCCGGCACGAACGGATCGGACCGCTCGCGGGTGAAATTGGTCGCCGTGTCGCGTAGAAAGCCGTAGCCGTTGGGGTGCATTTCCAGCACGCCCGATCCGGCGAACAAGCCCGAGCCGTCGCCGTTTTCGCTGGGCTCGAAGTCGCGGCGATTGTCTTGTTGGTAATTGTTGTTGTTGCGGCGTCGGTTTTGACTCCGTCCGCCTTGGCGACCATAGCCGCCGCCGCGATTGCCGCCTTGGCCGCCTTGACCGCCTTGGCCGCCGCCTTGATTACCCTGGTTGCCCTGGCCGCCGCGTCCGCGATATCGACCCTGGGTGCGTTGCTTCTTCTTAGCCATACTTTTCAACGTGTCCTCATCCTCGCTTCCGCCGCGATGATCCTGGGCGGAACTCAATCATGTCGGTCGGCCCAACCCCTCTCGGTTGGCGTCCGGAGCCGAACTCTCCTGTGTCTTGCCGGTTTGCGCCGTGAGTCCAAAGCCTCACGAAGGGCGCGGGTCGCTGCTGGGGCGATCGCCGTGGGGGCGACTTCCTCGAGCGGCCGGCACGCTGCCATGGCGCAGCTGCCAACGAGCAACTGATTCGTGCCATGACGGTGTCGCTGGGCCCGCATGATGGGCGGACCGCCGCATGTCGCCGGCTGTGGCGACAAACGTTCCGTAACGTGGTAGCGCGATTGCGTGGCCAGCGTCCTTGCCAGCGTCCAGCCGTGGTGGCTGTCGCCAAGTACCCGCCAAAAAATCGCGTGATCGAGCTGACTTCACAGAGCCGGCGCCGCGTTGCCCGGGGACAATGCGACCGGGGCGCCAGGCGCCCATGCTCTCCTGAATACTCGCTTTGCTTCTGCTAGGCAGACGCGCGGCCGGCGAGCGTCACCACCGGACACGGCCCCATTGCCGTATTCTGCTGGCAGCCTCTCACGCGACTCGCAAAACTGAACTGCGGGGTATTCTCAGCCAAGCTGATCCGGCGAAGTCGTTCGCGGCCCAACCAACCGAAAGTTCCTTTCGGCGACTAAGAACTCCAAGCAACCGACGGAAAGACGGCCGTCGACTGAAGATTGCCCCAAATACCACTCGTGGCTGCTGGCGCCGTTTACGATCATGACGCCGACAATACGTTTTGTCGGCGGACTTTCTCAAGGTGCTTCCGCGCTCGCGCGACAAGAGCGAGCGGCTATCGAGAGGCAGTTGCGAAAGTCCCACCGCGGTCGGCGCCAACGTATGCCGTAAGATCTCGCCGATCGGCGAGGCGATGGTTTCACTGCGCAGGCTAGTATCGGCCGTGTTTTGACTCCTGTCAAGCTAGCTTTGCCGACCCCCCGGGCGACAAAGCAGGCCGTGGGCCGACAACTCGACCCTTCCGCTCCTTGCTACGCAGCGAGAGCCCCGGAGGTTCGCCGGCACAATCAACTTTCGATTTGAGTTCTGTTGGCCTCTGCCGCGTCGCTGTAAGTCTCTTATTTGAAACACGTTACATGTGTTTTTGTGGCGTCGCAGGCAGCCCCGGCGAATCGAGCCTTGTGGCGAATTGACGAGGACGCGGACAGAGAATACGAAACCGCAAAATCCGAACAATCGGCTCATCTTCGCTGAATTGCCGAACCGATGAACTCCACAGCAGCGCTGCGCTGCCTGGCCTCGTCGGTCGCTGTTGATCGCCGGGGAATCTCGTCACGCCACTCGATTGCCGGTTGCGTTGCCATGTCTTTCGTTCGAGCTTTCGCTCCGTCGTCACTTCGCGTCGTCCTCATCGCGGCCCTGGCCGCCGCTGCTGTTCCGGCTTTTGCCGATGCGGTTGCTTGGCGCACCAACGTCGACTCCGCCCGTATCGAGGCGGCCGACACCGGCAAGCTGATGCTGCTGCATTTTTACACGTCCTCGTGCGGGCCGTGCAAAGTGCTCGACCGCGACGTGTTTAGCCAGCCGCAAGTCGACGCCGCGCTGCAAAAGAACTTCATCCCGGTTAAGGTGGATGCGGATACGTCGCCGGCGCTGGCCGGGGCCTACCGCATCACTCGGGTGCCGACCGACGTGTTGCTGAGCCCGCAGGGCGCTCCCTTGGCGTCGCTGTCGTGCCCCAAGGATCCGGCGGCTTACTTGCAGCAACTCGACAATTTCGCGACGCACTATGCTCAAACCACCGGGCGGCAGGGCGGAACGAACGCCCAACCGCCGGTGAACGCGGCCTACGCGGGCTTGAGCGTGCAGCCGCAGACGTCGCAATCGGCCGCCAGCGGGACGACGCCCGCGGCGATGAACAATCCGTACGGCTCCACGCGGCCGAATTACATGGCCCAAGCCACGACGCCCACGCCGGGTCAGTCGCAGCCGGTGTATCCCAACCAACTCGCCGCGCAGGCTGCTCCGCAAACCTTCCAGAATCCGTACGCTGCAGCCGCTCAGCCCGCAGCCGCGCAGGCCGCTCCCGCGGGGGGTGACAATCGCTACGCCGCCGCAGGCACGGTGGCGCCGTACGCCGGCAACGGAGCCGCACCGCAATCAACGGCCGCGCCCGCAGCACCCGCCGCCGGGCAATACGCTCAACAAACAGCGCCGACGACGCCGGCGGCTCAACCTGCCGTGGCCAGTCAGGGGACCGTCCAGCAGGTTGCGGCCCAAGCGCCCGTGCAGTTGCCCCCGGGGGCGGCTCCGTTGGGCATGGAAGGGTTTTGCCCCGTCACGCTACGCACCGCCGGCAAGTGGGTGCGCGGCAACGCGGCGATCGGCATGGAGCATCGCGGACGCACCTACTTGTTCGCCAGCGAAACCGAACGGCAGCAGTTCAACGCCGATCCCGACAGGTACAGCCCGGTCTTCTCCGGCCAGGATCCCGTGTTGATGCTGGAACGGAGCGAGTCGGTCGCCGGCACGCGAACCTACGGCTGCGTCCATCAGGACCGCGTCTACCTGTTCAGCAGCCAAGCCACGCTGGCCAAGTTCAGCGAGCGGCCCGAGCAGTACGCCGCCAGCGTTCGCCAGGCCATGAGCCGCATCGACGGCGCACCCGACGGCACGATTCGTCGCTAATCGGAAATCAGCAACGCAGTTTGCGACAACAGCCGCGGCCGGAAGGCCGCGGTTTTTTCTTGCGCCGAGAGTTTCGCGCTTGCCCTTTCCAGCAGAAAAGCCAATCGCGTTGGTCCCCAGCCGCGGCGTTGGTACTCTCAAATACAGCACCCTTTCGATCGAGCATGCCGCAGGCCAACTGAACCGAAGACTCAGTATTTTGGCACGGTGACTCGAGCGCCGAGCCAGCCCAAGCGCGGCACGGTCGAAAGGGTCTCTTTTTTTTGAGAGAGGTCGGAGGTCAGAGGCCAGAGGTCGGAGGCCAGAAGGCAGAGGTCGGACGGCAGGGAGGGCCAGGAGCATCGCTCCGGCTGCCGACTTTGGTTTGCTCTCTGCGGGTGAGCTTACGGCTTCTCTTTGAGCGTCCGTTGCAGTTGGATCAGTCGCGCGCGGATGTCTTCCAATTGCGGATTGATCCGCAGGGCGCGGCGGTAGCATTCCAACGCCGAGACGAGATTGCCGCTCAATTGGTGCGCCTGGCCCATGATCGCTGCGGCGCGAAAATGGTAGGCGTTGATCTCGAGCGCCTGATGGCAGTCGCGCTGCGACGCATCGTATTGCGCCAGATTGAAATACGCGACGCCCCGCTGGAACCAGGCGTGGGCGATCCACGGGGCTTCCTGCACCAGCTTGCCGGCGAGCACCGCGGCCCGCTCGAAGTCTTGTTCGTCGATTTGCTCGGCAATGGCAGTGAGCCGGCGTTGTTGGGCGGCGGTTCCCAATCGCAGCCAGACTTTGCCGATCGCATTCTCCGCCAGGGTCCGTACGCCGCGATCGGCGTCGGTGAGCGCTTTGCCAAGAATGGCGTTCGAGCGATAGTCGGCCAGTCGCCCCAGCGCCAGCACGGCGGCCCGACGCGCAGCGCGTTCGCCCGCGGCAGCCAGTCGCTCGAGCGTTCCGACAAAATAGCGGTCTGACGTCTGGCGCAGGAACGCGCCCATGTCTTGGTCGATGAGGTACTGCTCGTAATAATCGACCAGCAGGGCTGCGGCGCTTGGTTGGTAGTCCATTGCGGTGCTCGATTTCGCCAGTGAACGGACAATGCCGATCGGTTGGGGCAAGGTGGGCGGGCAAGCTATGCTGAGATAAGGGGGCGAAGCGACCGACGCGTCACGTCCGCGCGGCCCGCCACTGACTTCGAGTGTACTTGCTCGCGGCAGGCTTACAAACGGATTCAATTTTGAGCAAAAAACCGCGCGAGAAAAGCTTGACGCCGCCGCGCGGGCAACTCCGCTTTGGCGTATTCCGCGCAACGCGGCCCCTGGCGGCGGGGGCCTTGTGGCTGGTCGCGAGCAACGCCGTGATGAACGTCGCTGCGGCGACGGCCGACTGGCAGCGATTGCCTGGCGCCACGCAACGCATTGCCGCCACGTGGCGCGATCAGCAGTTGGAAACCGTGCTCGCCCGCGTCGTCGAGGCCAGCGACATGCCGGTGTGGATCGACCGCCGCGTGAACCGGCAGCAACTCGTCACGCTCGCGCTGGCCGAAACGACGGTCGCTAATGCGGTGCAACAGATCGCGGCGGCCGCGGGGTATGAAGCAACCCCCTGGCGCGGGGTTGTGGTCGTCGCGACGCCGGGCGCGGCCGACGAGATTGAGACGCTCGGATTGGCGGTGCGCGAGCAACTCGTGGCAACGCCGGCGCCGGTGCGTCGCCGGTGGCTCACGCCGGCCGCGGCAACCTGGCCGCAACTGACCGAACCCCGCGCGTTGCTGATGCAGTGGATCGAGCCGCTGGGTCTCGCTGCAAACGAGGCGGCGCGCGTGCCGCACGACTTGCTCCCCGCTGCAAGTCTGCCCGCGCTGGCGCCGATTGATCGGGCGACGTTGCTGTTGGGTGGATTCGACCTGACGCTGCAGTTCGACACCGGCGGGGCGCCGCGGATCGCGCCGATCGCACGCCCGGTGCGGATCACGCGCGAGTATCGCCTGCGGCCGCAGACGATCGCCGCGTTCGACGCGAAGCTTGCCGAGTTGGTGGCGGCCGGCCTGGCAGAAGTTCCGGGCGGAGCGCGGGCGGAGCAGGGCCGTCGGGTTTCGATCGCCGCGTCCGCCGCCGGGCACGAGCAACTGGCCGCCGCGCTGAGCGGGAGGAACGCCGCGGAGCCGCCCCCTGCCAAGCGTCCTCCGCGGCGATCCCCCGGCGGCGAGCGCCGCTACTCGCTGAGAATCGAAGGCCAACCTCTGGGGCCGGTGCTCGATCAACTCGCCGCGCAGCTGGGCGTGCAGTTCGTGTGGGGCGAGGGCCTCGCCGCCGCGGAGTACCGTACGCGCCGCGTTTCGTGCAATGTGCGCGACGTCACCCGCGCCGAACTGCTGGCAGCGATCGTCGCCGACGCGGAGCTCGCCTGCGACATTGCCGACAACACGGCAACCCTCCGCCCCGTGCAACGCTGAGCGTTGTCCCGAGACCAAGTGGCAAGGCCCACTGAGGGAGTGCGAGGCTCTGCCGAGCCCGAGCGTGGCGTTGAACCTCTGGCTCAGCGGAGCCTCGCACTCCCTATTGGGACTCAAGCTAGCAAGGCAGCACGCATAGCATCTTGGTCGTGATAGACACAGTGAACGCGGATGACCGTCTGAGAGTAACAGGCGCCAGCTGTGTCTTGATCTCGGCCTGCCAGCTTCTGCGCCTTTCTCTCATCTCTGCTTGCGGCGGCGACCGTCGGAGAGTCGTTGAATCCGCGTTTATCTGCGCGCCTGTGCGGCGGCTGATGCCGAAGTGTACTTTGTGGCGGCGGCCAACGCAGGACAGGGGTCGCGGTCCCGCCAACGCCCCTGCTAGCACCGCCAGCGCGCCTGCCAGCATGCCTTGTGGCAAAGCGTCCGCGTAACTACCATCCCCGCCCCGGCTTGCGCCGGCCCTGCGCGCCTCAGTGCGCCGCGCAAACGTCAAATCTTCATTTTCGAGTCGTCGTCATCTTCGCCAAGTTGATCGACAGCTGTTGGTTCGTGTTTAAGATCGCGCTGGTCGTCGCGCTGCTCGCGGCGATTGGCGGCGGGGCGTATTTCTATGCGCACATGGACGACGAGATCCGCCAGTACGTCGAGACGGCGCTGGCCGAAAAGTTTCCGCAGCTGGAGGTGAGCGTCGGCGGCGCGCGGTTGATTGAAAACCGCGGCATTGCCGTGTACGACGTGGAACTCGCGCTCCCCACGACCGCTGGTTCCGAGCGGCGGCTGGTCGCCATCGACGAACTGCTGGTTGCCTGCGACGTGCAGGTGACGCAGCTCGTGCAGGGGCAGCTCGACATCCAGCGCATCGAGCTCAAGCATCCGCAAGCCTGGCTGGTGCGTAGTTCCACGGGCAGTTGGAACTACGAGGCGCTGTTGCCGCTGCCGCCATGCGTCAAATGCATACCGCCGATCGTGGTGCGCGACGGTTGGGTTTCGGCGAGCGACGCCGGCAATCCCAGCGCCGAGCCGCTCGTGCTGCGCGACATCAACGCCACCGCGGCGCCGCAAGCCGTTGGCGGCGAAGCGCCGAAGCCCGGCGCGCCGTTGCCGGCTGTTTACGCCGTGCGCGTCGACGGTACGGCCGGCGGTCCGTTGGTCGATCGGGCCGAATTCCGCGTGACGCTGCAGCCGCGCGAACAAGCGCTCGACGCGATCGTGAAACTCGACAACTTCCACGCCGGCGGCCCGCTATACAGTTGGATCTTGCCGTACCTGCCCGCACAACTGCGCAGCGGCAAAGCGAGCGGCGAACTGAGCGGCGTCGTGAGCGCGTCGTTCGTCCAGGGCAGCGATCAGCTGCCGACGTTCACGGCCGACTTGCGACTGACCGGCGGCGCCGTGGCCGACGCGCGCCTGCCGCGCTCCGTGTCGGACCTCACCGCGCACATCGTGGCCGATCCTCAACAGCTGCGGTTCGACGAAGTGAAAGCCAAATGCGGTCCGGCCGAGATCGTCGCTTCGGTCACGCGGCAAGGTTGGGGGAAGACGGCCCCGGTCGCCGTGGCGGCCCGGGTGACCGGGATGCCGCTCGACACGAAGCTCTATCAATCGTTGCCGCCGATCCTGCGCAACGAATGGGACAAGTACGAACCCACGGGCGCCGTCCACGGCGAAGTGCGGGCTCGCTTCGACGGTCGGCAGTGGCGCCCCGAACAGGCGGTGCTCACGGGCGAGCAACTCAGTTTCCTGTCTGATAAGTTTCGCTATCGCCTGCGCAACGGCAGCGGCTCGCTGACGTACAAGCCGCCCGCCGCGGCGGGCGAACCGGCGCGGCTGGCGATCAACATGGTCGCCACTGGCGGCGGGCAGCCGCTGACCATCGTCGGCGAGGTGCTCGACCCGCAGCCCGGCGCGATCGGTTGGACCACCATCTCGGGACGCGACGTGGCGATCGAGTCGGCCATGATCAACGCCCTGCCTGACAAGCCCCGCGACGTGATCCTCTCGATGAATCCCCGCGGGCGGTTCCATTTCACCTGGCGGCTGGAGCGGCGGGTGCTCGGGCAGGAAAAGCCCAACATGCAACTGCAGTTGGAACTGGTCGACACCGCGGTCCAGTACGAGAAGTTCCCCTACCCGCTGGATCACATCCGCGGCACGATCACCGCGACTGACGATCACTGGCGGTTTACCGATCTCGTGTCGTCGGGTCGGCGCACGATTCGCTGCGCCGGGCGGCTCGACCCGGCGCCGGTCGGCGCAGAGCTCGCGCTACGATTCACGGGCGAGCAAGTGCCGCTGGACGACGCTCTGTACGACGCCTTACCCCATGCGGTGCAAACGGCGTGGACCGAACTGCGGCCCCGCGGGCACGTCGACATGGTGGCCGACGTGTTTTACCGCACCGATTTGGCTCAGCCGAGCGTGCGGGCCGTCGTCAGCCCGCGTCCCGAGACGGCGTTGCTGCGGCCGACGTTTTTCGACTATCTCATGGAGCGTGTCAGCGGCAACGTGACCTATCACGACGGACAGGTCACGCTGGAAGGCGTTCGCGCCGAGCACGATCGCACACAGATCGGCGCCAACGGACGCGGGTTCTTCGCCCCCGACGGAAGTTGGCGGATGGAACTGACGGGGCTGACCGCCGATCGCATCGTGCCGCGGCAGGATCTGCTGGTCGCATTGCCCAAGCAGCTCAGCCGGTTGATCGAACAGATTCAACCGCGCGGCAGTTTTGCGTTGCACAACGGCCTGCTGGCGTTCAACAAACCCGCGTCGCCGTTGGCGCCGTTGGAAACGCGGTGGGACTTCCAGCTCGATTGCCATCAGGTGAGCATCGATCCCGGCGTGGCGTTGGAAAACATCTACGGCGCCGTGCGACTGGAAGGGAGCCACGATGGCCTGCGCGCGGTGACGCGCGGCGAGCTGGCTCTCGACTCGGTCACGTTTCAGGACGCTCAGTTCACGAACGTGCGCAGTCCGTTGTACGTTGATGAAACGCGCTGCCTGCTCGGCCGGCATGCCACGGAAATTGAAGGCCGTCCGCCGCGGCGACTCACTTCGAACCTGTACGACGGACAAGTGGCGACCGACGCGTGGGTGCGGTACGACGGCCCCGCGCCGCAGTACGCCGCCGAGACCGACTTCACCGGCGTGAGTTTGGAACGGCTCGTCTCGGAACGGTTTGGCGGCGGACGCGATTTTCGCGGCAAGATCGACGGCAACATGCTGCTGCGCGGCGCCGGCCGCACGGCGCACGCGCTGGGGGGCGAGGGGACGCTGCACATTCGCGACGCCGAGCTCTACGAACTGCCGCTGATCGCGTCGTTGCTCAAACGCGTTCGCACCGGCGGCAGCGATTCCACGGCCTTCAACGAAAGCAACATTCGTTTCCGGCTCGACAACCAAACGATTTACCTCGATCAGCTCGATTTCCTTGGCGACGTGGTCAACCTATACGGCAAGGGTTACACCGGCTTCGACGAGAAGCTCGCCCTGCGGTTCCACGCCGTGGTGGGCCGGCACGACTATCATCTGCCGTTTGTGAAGAAGTTCGTCGGCCAGGCGAGCCAACAGATGATGGAAATGTACGTTGCCGGGACGTTCGGCCAGCCGGAAGTGACCACCAAGGCGTTGCCGGGCTTCAGCCAATTCATCGAACAAATCGGCGCGGATCTCCGCGGCGATACGACGCGACAAGCCACCCGACCGACAACGACGCAGTAAACTTACCAAAGACGCATTCACCGAGAGGCCAATCGCCAGTTCGCAGCCAGCATCCCCTGTTTCCCATTCCGCCCTCCCCCTTGCTCTCGGAGGCCCCATGAACGTTCCACCCGCCTCAGGTCTGGCCGGCAGTGCGGCCGGGGCTCCGTTGTCGCAAACCAAGGGTGCGGAAACCGAACGGGCGGCTCGCGCCACGGCCGACCAGGCGCGGCAGGCGGACAGCCAGGACCGGTCGGTGAAGGCCGCGGGAATTGGCCAGATGGAACAGGACGCCGAAACAAACGAACGCGACGCCGACGGCCGGCGTCTGTGGGAAGACATGGGCGAGAAGCAGGACCCCCAGCCGACCGACGAAGCGCAGGCTCCCTCGGCCGCTCGCCATCGCGCCAAAGACCCCACTGGCGAGAGCGGCAATAGTTTGGATTTGATGGGATGAGGGGGGAATGGGGAATGGGGAATGGGGAATGGGGAATGTTGTCGCGGCGGCCCTGCGTTAGTTGGCCTACTCCCCATTCCTCATTCCGCATTCCCCATTCGGCTCTCTCCTCCCTTACCCAATCGCTGTCGGGCGGCTTAGAATTGCGACTATGAAGTTCACCAAGATGCAAGGCGCCGGCAACGACTACGTGTACGTCGACTGCTTTGCGCAGCCGACGCCGGCCGATCCGGCGGCGCTGGCGCGGGCGATCTCCGATCGGCACTTCGGCGTGGGGGGCGACGGGCTGATTCTCATTTGCCCCGTCGAATCCTCCGACGGCGCGGATGCCGAGATGCGAATGTACAACGCCGACGGCTCGTACTCCGAAATGTGCGGCAACGGCATCCGCTGCGTGGCCAAGTACGTGTACGACCACGGCATCGTTCGCCGCGACGTGCTGAATATCGCCTCCGGCGGGCGGAACTTTGCGTTGGAGGTGCAAGTCGAGGCGGACAAAGTCCAACAGGTGCGCGTCGATATGGGCGAGCCGATTCTCACGGCCGACAAGATCCCCACGACGTTGCCCGGCAATCCGCCCGTCGACGCCGAACTGACCATCGGCGAGCGCACATTCGCGGCAACCAGCGTGTCGATGGGCAACCCGCATTGCGTGATCTTCGTCGACGAGGCGACCGACGAGTTGGTTCACGGCTTCGGCCCGCGGGTGGAGCACGCGCCGCAGTTTCCCAAACGGGTGAACGTGGAGTGGGCGCAGGTGCTTGATCGCGGCCGGGTGAAGCAGCGCACCTGGGAACGCGGCAGCGGCGAGACCTTCGCCTGCGGCACCGGCGCCTGCGCCGTCTGCGTCGCCGGCGTGTTGACCGATCGCACCGACCGCCGCCTGCATGTCGAACTGCTGGGCGGCGAGCTGCAGTTGCATTGGAACGGCGCCGATAACCACGTTTACATGACCGGCCCCGCCGTGGAAGTCTTCAGCGGCGAGTGGCCGCGGTATGATTAGCCACACATCACACAGAATCGGGTAGCCCAGGTTCTCGAACCTGGGCGGCGGAGCCGCAAGAGGAAGTTGTCCCAGGCGTGCGTTGTTCGCTGCCTCTTGCCGCCTGCGGCGGCCCAGGTTCAAGAACCTGGGCGACCCCGCATTTGCCGCCAGATAAAAATTCAAACATACGATTCACCGCTGACAAGGATGTCCGGGATGGCTAGTTCTGCTTCGTTACTCAACCGCCTGGCCGGTTTCGGCGGCTCGATGGGCATTCGCGCCTGGATGAGCACGCTGGACTATCGCGGCTACTTCTACGATCCGGCGGTCGATCCGATCTATCCGTCCGACCACCCGCGGATTTACGTCTTCTGGCACGAGTACATCCTGGTGCCGCTGTACCTGCGCGGGCATTGCAATCTGACGATGCTGCTGAGCAAGCATCGCGACGCGGACGTGCTCGACCGGCTGGCATATCACTTGGGGTTCGATTGCGTGCGCGGGTCGACCTACAACGGCGCCACGTCGGCGCTGATGGAACTGGCCCGCAAGGGGCGGCAGATGCACCTCACCATTACGCCCGACGGGCCGCGCGGGCCGCGCCGCACGTTGGCGCAGGGCGCCGTGTTTCTGGCGTCGCGACTGCAATTGCCCATCGTGCCGTTTGGCGTGGGCATCGATCGGCCGTGGCGCGCCAAGAGCTGGGACCGGTTTGCGATTCCCAAGCCGGGCTCCCGTGTGCGGGCCTTCGTCGGCCCCGAGGTGTGGATTCCGCGCGGATTGGATCGCGACGAGCTCGAAGTGCGTCGCCAGGGCGTCGAGCGAATGCTCAACGGTCTGTGCGAACATTCCGAAGCGTGGGCGCAGTCGGGGGCCGACATGCCTGGGTCGGTAGTCGCCCGCCGGCAGGGGCGAATTCTTGGCGCCGACGCGGGGAGCCTGTGCGAATCGCTGAAGCCCGCGGTCGAGAAGCCGCGTCTGTACGCCGGCGGTTGGGACGCCGCGGACCCCGAGACGCTGGCCAGCTGAGCCGTCGTTAACGGCGGTTGATGCTTGTCGGTTCCTGAAGTGGGCGATCGAGACAGATTTTCGCCCCGCGCGTGAAACCGTCGGGCTCGGCCTACAAAGCCCCCCGGCGGTTCGCGTAGAATGCGGGCCGACTGACTGACTGCCCGCTCATCTCGCCGCCGCCTTAGCGGCCCTTGCCGATGCCCGCCCCTGCTTCGACCGATCGTCCCGACCGCGTGCAATCGGTTTCGCAACTGACGGCGCTGCTCAAAGGCGTCATTGAAACCGCGTTTGCCGACGTGTGGGTTGCGGGCGAAATCTCGAATTTCTCGCGACCGCAGTCGGGACACTGTTATCTCACGCTCAAAGACGACGCCGCGCAGTTGCGGGCCGTCATTTGGCGCGGCACGGCGTCGCGGTTGCGAGTGGACCTGCGCGACGGGGTGGAAGTGATCTGCCGCGGGCGGCTCGATCTCTATCCGCCGCGCGGCAGTTACCAGTTGGTGATTGACGAACTGCACCTGCAGGGCGAAGGCGCTGTGGAGGCGGCGTTGCGGAAGCTGCGCGAGAAGCTTGCCGCCGAGGGGCTGTTTGCCGCGGAGCGGAAACGACCGCTGCCGCGCACGCCGCGGCGGATTGGCGTGGTGACCAGTCCCACCGGCGCGGCGATTCGCGATTTTCTCGAAGTGCTGCGGCGACGTTGGCGCGGCGTCGAGGTGCTCATTCTGCCGACGCGCGTGCAAGGCGACGGCGCGGCCAAGGAGATCGCCGCGGCGATCGCCAACGCCGCGCGAATTCGCCCGGAGCTTGACGTGCTGGTGGTGACCCGCGGCGGCGGCAGCTTGGAAGACCTGTGGTGCTTCAACGAAGAGCCGGTGGTCCGCGCCATCGCCGGCTCGCCGATCCCCACGATCTCGGCGATCGGTCATGAAATTGACGTCACGCTGTCCGATCTGGCGGCCGACGTCCGGGCGCTGACCCCCAGCGAGGCGGCCGAACGGGTCGCCCCCGCCGCGTCGGAAATGACGGAACTGGTCGCCAGCCTGCACGGCCGGATGCGCCGCGCCCTGGTCGGCCGCGCCGAACAGATGCGGGCCTGGCTCGACGCACTGGCCAGCCGCCCCGCGCTGGCCCGCCCGGCCGACGGCGTGCGGCAACTGGCCCGTCGCGCCGACGAGCTTTCGCAGCGATTGGACGCCGGCGTGGCGACCGCGGTGCGCGACAATCGCGGCAAACTGGGCGTCGCCGCCGGCCGGCTGGAAGCTCTCAGCCCCTTGGCGGTTCTAGGCCGGGGATATAGCCTGACGCAACGCGACGGGCGGTTGGTCGCCAGCGTGTCGCAGCTGAAGGCGGGCGACCTGATCGCGACGACGCTTGCCGACGGCGTTGCGACCAGTCTTGTTGAGAGCGTGGAGAAGAAGACGTTAACCGGCAAGAAATTGAAATAGCTGCTGCCAGGAATCTGCGTTTGGGTGGTGATGACGACTGGATGGGATAAGGGTGATAGGGGCCGATCGCAGGGCGCCTCGGAGGAATTCCTGGGGGCTTCGCTTCGCTCCGCCCCCAGCCGCCCTTCATTGGATTCAAACGTTATTGGATTCAAACGTTATTGGATTCAAACGTTATTGGATTCAAGCGACACGACGACCTGTTTTGTTGACCGCGGCTGGCATCGGACGAACGAAACCAGCCAACATCCGCTCGCGATTGAGCCCGCCTGTGCCGAAGAAAAAAGTCAAAAAGAAGCCTGCTGATTCAAGCGCCGAACAACCGTCGTTTGAGGACGCGTTGGGCGAGTTGGAGCAGATTGTCGCCAAGCTGGAAGGCGGGCAGTTGCCGCTGGCCGATGCGCTCGCGCAGTACGAGTTGGGCGTGAAGCGGCTGACGACCTGCTACCGCTTGCTCACCGACGCCGAGCGGCGCATCGAGTTGGTCAGTAAGATCGACCCGCAGGGGCGCGTCGAATCAACCGACTTCGACGATGGCGCCACCGGCGAACTGACCGACAATGCGTCGGCGCGCAGTGCGCGCCGCTCCGCCGCGTCGCCCCGTCGCGACAAAGTCGGCGACGACGGCGGGACGTTGTTCTAGCAGCATTGGCTTGCCACACCTACTCGGGAGGGCGAGGCTCTGCCGAGCCCCAGGGTATTGGCTCGGCCGAGCCCCGCCCTCCCCATCAGACGACTTGATCTCACTTCATGACGCATTCTCCCTCATCCGCCGCCAGCGACGTCGCCGACCCGACGCGGTTGGCTGCCATCGAAGCGGCGCTCGACGCGGCGACCAAATTCGACGACCGTTGCCCGCCGCATCTTGCCGAGGCGATTCGCTACGCCTTGCTCGCCCCCGGCAAGCGGTTACGACCGCAGTTGGTGTTGATGGCGGCCGAGGCGTGCGGCGGCGACGCGGCCGCGGCCATGCCGGCGGCGGTGGCCGTGGAGATGATCCACGCCTACTCGCTGGTTCACGACGACCTGCCGG
>JAGQOU010000142.1 GCA_020427145.1 Planctomycetales bacterium
GCTGCGCCTCGCCGCCGCTGAGCGTCCGCAACGAACGATCAACCGTGAGATGCCCGACGCCGACGCGGTCGAGATACTCCAGCCGCGTGGCCACCTGGTCTAACAGCAACCGCCCGACCTGCGACTGCCAGGGCGACAACTGCAACTCTCGCAGCCAGGCCACAGCGTCGCGAATCCGCATCGCGGAGACGTCGGCAATGTTCTTGCCGGCAATCCGCACCGCGAGGGCCTCCGGCCGTAGCCGGGCGCCGCGACAGGTCTCGCACGGATAGTAGCTGCGCCAACGACTCAAAAAGACGCGGATGTGCATCTTGTACTTGCGTCGCTCGAGCCAATCGAAGAACCCGTTTAGCCCGCCGAATTCGCGTTCAGGGACGCCGCGGCGGATGAGTTCGACTTGCTCGTCGGTCAGCGTGGAAAACGGCACGTCGACCGGCAGACTGTAATCTTTGGCCAGCGCCAGCAGTTCTTTGAGTTCGTGGGCGTACGCCGGCGTATTCCAGGGCGCAATCGCCCCTTCGCGCAAAGTCTTGGACGGATCGGGCACGACGCGCGCCAGGTCGACGTCGATGACGTTGCCAAACCCCTCGCAGGCCGGACAGGCGCCTTGGGGGTTGTTGTAGCTGAGCAGCGCCGGATCGGGATCGGCATACTGAATGTCGCACGCCTCGCACCGCAGCCGATGACTGAACACGCGCCGCCGCCACGCCCGGCCGTCGAGTTGCACATGCCCGTTTGCGCCGACTTGCTCGGCGGGGTCCGCGCCCTGCCGAGTTGGTTCTTCGATCCATGCGAGCGCCACTCCGCGCCCCGCGTGCAGCGACGTCTCCAAAGAGTCGCGCAACCGCGGCGCGGCGTCGTCGCGGACGACGACGCGATCGACCAGCACGTCCAACTGCGTTGTGTCGCCGAGTTGTTCACCCAGCGCGGGAGCCACGTCCACCGTGGCGCCGCCATGCGCGGCCCGGCGATATCCTAGGGCGACGAGATCGCCGATCCACTCCGCCGCGGTGCGCTGCTGTCCGCGTTGCGAAGTGAAGCCCACCATCACCCGCGCACCCTCGGGCAGCTTCAGCAGTTCGTCGACCGCCGACTCCGACGTATCGCAGCTAACCCGTTTGCCGCAGCCCTGGCAGATCACCTCGCCGATCCGCGCGAAGAGCAGTTGCAAGTGTTCGTTGAGTTGGGTGGCGCTTCCCACGGTTGCGCGACTGCTGCGGCTGACGCTGGCCCGCGTGACCGCCACCGCTGGCGGGATGCCCTCTATGCTTTCGGCCGTTGGCTTATCGAGTTGTTCGAGGAATTGCCGCGTGTAGGTCGAGAAACTTTCGATATAGCGGCGTTGTCCCTCGGCGTACAGCGTGTCGAGCGCCAAGCTTGTCTTTCCACTGCCGCTCACGCCGCACAGGGCGATGAGCTCGCCGTGCCGCAGGTCGAGATCGACGTCGCGCAGATTGTGGACCGCCACCCCGCGGAGGCGGATCTGCCGACCGGGGGCGGCAGAACGGCTGTGGCCGTTGCGCGTGGCGCCGTTGCTATCGGAGAAGTCGCTCATAGTCAGGGCGGATCAGACAGGGGCGAATCCCGCATGATACCGCGCCGAAGCGGCGTCGTCAGCGGGCGGCAACCGGCCATTTTGGCGGCAAGCCGCGACAGCCGCCCCCCAGAACCACGGCAGCGCGGCGAACACGCGGGCGATTTGCGGGGATTTTTCGCCGTCCCCCGGCGCGCCGCCGCGGATTTGATTGACGAAACGGGGAATCGACTTGTGGCGCAGCAGTGATTCGCGGCCCCGCAATTTGGTATATTCGCAGTTCCGTCGGAGCCTCCAGTCTGTCAGGAATCTGCTGTGCCAGCGCCGAAGCGTCGCAATCCGTTCTACGCCCTGCTGATCCCCGCGGGACTGCTCTTTAGCATCACGGCGTGCGCGTACGGCTACATGTCGTTCGTGGAGGTGAATTCGCTGCGGAGCGAGGCGAACCGTCACGCCGACAGTTCGCTGTTCCGCTGGCTCAACGCCCATGGCACGACGGCGCTGATTGTCGAACTGGCCGTGCTCGCCGTGCTGACCTTCGCGGCAATTGCGACCGACGACTGGTGGGCCGAACGGGGCGAGCCGCCCCAGGCCGCAACGAAGACAAAGACTGAGAGCTGACCGCTGTCAGCACGCCGCCTTCGTCCCCCTTTCCCATTCCGCCGAACCCGCCTGCACACATGAACGTGAAACGCACTGCCGACGTCCCGCTCAATCCCGTCGACATGGAGGGCGCCGTCGGGTGCCAGGTCCGCTGGCTCGTGGGCAAGGAGGATCGCGCCGCGAACTTCGCCATGCGACAGTTCGAGCTCGCCCCCGGCGGACACACCCCCAAGCACTTTCACCCCTACGAGCACGAAATCTTCGTGCTGGAGGGCGAAGGCGAAATCCTCGACGGCGAGCAGCCGCGACCCTTGCGGCCCGGCGACGTCGTGTACGTGTCGCCCGACGACGTGCATCAGTTCCGCAACACGGGCGCGGGACCGTTTAAGATGCTGTGCCTGATCCCCAACGCAGCGTACGATCTTCCGGTCACCGCAGCGCCCGAGTGCGGCATCGAGCCGGGGAAATGATCGGCGAAACCGCGAGCTGATGCCGCCGTGCGCCGTGCACCTCGCCATCGGCTATACTCGCGATTCGGTTGAAGAGTTGTCGCCATCCCTATCCGTCGAGCCCCCAGGCCATCGCAATTCGCAGTGAACGAACTGTTCCGCAACACGTTGGGGCCGGCCGCGTGGGGGGCGATGATCGCCGTCCCCATCGCGATCTTTGCGCTCTACTTTCTCAAGCTCAAGCGGCAGCCGCTGGAGGTCCCCAGCACTTATCTGTGGACCAAGGTCATCGAAGACCTGCACGTGAACAGCCTGTGGCAGCGGCTGCGGCAGTCGCTGCTGCTGTTTCTGCAATTGGCGCTCGTGGCGCTTGCGATTCTCGCCCTGCTGCGGCCTGGGTGGGAGGGCGAATCGCTCACCGGGGCCAAATTCATCTTCCTGGTCGACAAGTCCGCCAGCATGAGCAGCACCGACGTCGAGGCCGGCAATCGCCTCACGGCGGCGAAGACGCGGGTGGCGGCGCTCATCGATCAGATGGAGTCGGACATGTCGGCCATGCTGATCAGCTTTGCCGACGAGCCCGACGTGGTGCAGGAGTTCACCAACAACAAGCGCCTGCTCCGCGAGGGTCTGGAGCGAATCCAGCCCGCCGCGAGCACCACCAAGATCCGCGGCGCCTTGGAACTGGCCGACGGCTTTGCCAATCCCGGGCGAATCACCATCGAGGACGCCGGCATCGAATTGGACGCCACCGAACAGGAGCCGGTCGACCTGTTCATCCTCAGCGACGGCCGGTTCGGTTCCGTCGAAGGGTTTTCCCTCGGCAATCTCAAGGCGCAGTATCTGCCCATCGGCACGTTCAAAGCAAACAACTTGGCCATTACCGCGCTCAGCACGGGCCGCAACGAAGTCCGCCCGGACGAGCAGCAGGCGTTCGTGCAGGCGGCCAACTTCAGCGACGAGGACCAAAAGGTTGTCATCGAGTTGCAGCGCGACGGGGCGCTCGTTGACGCGACCAGCGTGACCATCGCCGCGGGCGGGTCGGCCGGGGCGACGTTCAATCTGGGCGTGGTCGAATCCGGCTACCTGAAGGCGGTGATTACGCCCCCGGCGGGATTCAAGGACGTGCTGCCGTTGGACAATGCGGCGTACGCCGTGCTCGATCCGCAACGCGACTCGCGCGTGTTGCTGGTTACGCCCGGCAATCCCGCGCTGGAGTTTGCGTTATCGACCGAGCGGGCGCAGCGACTGGCGCAGGTCGACAAGGTGGGTCCCGAGGCGCTCGCCACCCCCGAGTACCGCAACGACGCGCAAACCGACAAGTACGACCTGATCATCTTTGACCAATGCGCGCCAGAGGAAATGCCGCAGGCCAACACGCTGTTCATCGGCCGCGTACCGCCCACCGCCGATTGGCAGGCCGGCGCGAGTGACGAACGGGCGAACGTGCCGCAGATTATCGATTGGCAACGCAGCCATCCGCTGCTGGGATTGGTCGAGTTGGGCAATGTGCTGTTGGTCGATAGCTACATCGTCAAGCCGCCGCCGGGCGGAATGTCGTTGATCGACGCTGGGGCCGGTCCGCTGGCGGCCATCGCCCCGCGCGACAGCTTTGAAGACGCCGTGCTCGGTTTCGAAATCGTCGGCCACGACGACCAGGGCACGACGATCAACACCAACTGGCCGCGCATGACCAGCTTTCCCAACTTTGCGCTGAACGTGCTGGAGTACCTCGCGGCCGGCGGCGCCGACGCCCCCACGCAAACCACCCGGCCGGGTCAACCGGTCGAGCTGACCCTGCGCGATCGGCGGGGGAATCTCACGATCGTGAAACCGGACGGCTCAAAACGTTCGTTTGAAGCGCCCGCCCATGGAAAGTACGTCTTCCACGACGCCGACCAACCGGGCGTGTACGAGGTACGCAGCGGCGGCGAGGTGATCCGCCGGTTCGCCGTGAACCTATTTGATCGCCAGGAGAGCGACGTCGCCCTCCGCGGCCGGCAAAGCGATGCGGAACAAATCCCGACCGTCGATTCGCTGCAGATCGGCTACAGCGAGGTGCAAGCGTCGTCGCTGCAAACCCCTGTCCGCAAAGAACTTTGGAAGCCGCTGCTGCTAGCGGCCCTGGCCGTGCTGCTGGCAGAGTGGTATATCTACAATCGTCGAGTTTACATCTAGCGGCGCGAGATTTGCGAAGATTTGCGATCTGACGTGAGACGACGTCTCACTGGGTGCTCATTACAGAAACCTCATCGGCAACGCGCCCATGACGCAAACGATCGAACCCCGGCGCCCCCGACGGCGCCCCGACGGACAACGGATCAAGCCACTCAACCGGCTGATCGAAAACGACCTGATCCGGAAGGTCAGCGCCGACGAGTATCGCTCGAAGGTGAAACGCGTGTACGGCGGCCCCAAAGGGGCGTTCCTCACCACGTGCAGCATGCTCTCGCTGCACATCCCGCTGGGCGAACGGATTTTTCGCGCGCGCAAATTCGATCTCCGCGGCGCCCGAGCCGTACTGGACGTCGGCAGCGGTGCCGGACAGATCGCGGGGCACGTGCTTAAGTATTCCGACCCCGAAGCGACGCTCACGTGTACCGATCTGTCACACCAGATGCTCCGCCGCGCACGCCGTCGCTTGGCCGAGAAGAGCCGTCGCCCGTCGCGGTTCGTCGCCGCCGATCTGGCCCAC
This sequence comes from Planctomycetales bacterium, assembly GCA_020427145.1. Lineage (GTDB taxonomy): Bacteria > Planctomycetota > Planctomycetia > Pirellulales > Lacipirellulaceae. The sequence continues at coordinate 5,282 of JAGQOU010000142.1, forward strand.
TTGCCCTTTGCCGATGGCTCGTTCGACTGCATCACCTGCGGTTACGTGCTGGAACACCTTCCCGACCCCGAACCGGGGCTACGTGAAATGGCCCGCGTGCTGGAGCCCGGCGGCCGGATGTTTCTGCTGACGACCGAGGACAACTTCTCCGGCGCCTGGACCAGCCGCCTGTGGTACTGCCGCACCTACAACCGCGGCGAATTGAAGCGCCTGTGTGAAAAGCTGGGGCTGGAGTGGTCCCAGGAGATTTGGTTCACGAAGATGCACAAGGCGATGCGCGCCGGCGGGATATGCGTCGAGATCGTGCGGCAATGAGACCAGAGTGGCGAGTCGGTGCGGCCAAGCCCGCGGCTGATTCATGAGACTCGACCAACCGGCTGAAAGGCCGTCGCGCCACGGCCCGCTAAGCGGCTCATCAGCTTGTTGCACGGTCTGCAAGCGATGGCGTTGAACCGCGAGTCGGCGATCCAGCGGGCTGGTCGATTCATCCCTGTCATGCAGATCCTGATCGATCGCTCAATCGCTGGGAGCGAACGACCGCAACCACGCCGGTTCTGTCCAGCAATCGCTCGTTCGCTTCACCCCCGAGGCTTTGTGCAACGTCTACGCGACGCGGACACGCTCCGCCTCGGGGGACAGTTTCGCTCGCCTGGGCCGCCAGCAGCGGATTCTTTTGCGCGCGACTCGACCGCCGCAATTTGGACGGCCCCACACCACAGACGACATCCCGAGCAATGGCAACGGCGTTGGGACGCTCTAGTAAACCAGCGCCAGAAAGATTGCTGGACAACGCGACGGGAAATGACAACAATCCTCCACTTACGGTCCGCCGCGCCGTGACAAGATACGCCGTCGGGCGGCCCGCGTGCCACAGTCCCTGTCGATTTCACTCACCTGGAGAGCCTCATGAAGACACCGGATGTCGTGAATTCTTCCCGCGCTTGTCGCGTACTTTTCGCCGTCGCCTCGCTGGCACTGCTTGGCCCTATGGCGGTCCATTCCACGGCGGCCAACTATTCGTTCGATGTGGCTTACTCGGGCAGCGGCGTCGCCGCGCTGCTCGCAGGTAGCGATAATCCAGTCGGCACGTCGCTGTTCGACGGAGATTCGTTTGCTTGGACAATTGCCGCCCAAGGCGCCGGGCACTGGCGTGTCGACGTTGGCGGCGCCTTCTTTCCGCTCATGGCTTTTGGCGCTCAACCGTCTGGCACGCGCACCGGGGACTTTACGCTCGAGTTGTTCAACGACGGCAGTTCTGTCTTCAATTTGAGCGAAGTCGCCGCGATCAACTCGGAAGTGCATGTCGGCACCAATACCGTGAACCTGCCCGCCGGGCTGGAATTCGACGTAATGTCATTGGACTACCAACTAACGACCGCGGTGGAACTCGCCAGCGGCGCAGTCGACCCCAACAACCTGCAACCCGTTTCGACGGACCTGCAAGGACTGCTGCCCATCTTCGGCGCCCCCGAAGAAAACAGTTTCTCGCCTGGAATCTCGTACATTGTCCCCGAACCGAGCGGACTCGCTGTGGCCGTAGTCCTGGGTACAATGGCAGTGTTTGCCCGGCGGCGAAATTCGCGGTGAGATTCCTATAGCATTTCCGGTTGCGCGGCGGACCGCGCCCGAATTACGAGCTCGGTTCCGACGGCGCAACGGACTACGCGAGGGGCGATTCCGCTTCGACGCGCAGAAACGTCCACTCCGTCGGGACGCCCCGCGTGCCGTTGGTCGACGGGTGCCGGCGGTCGAGTTCCCGTAGCATGGTGCGCAGCTGCCCCGCCGAAAGGCGCGGCGACGCCGTGGCGCCGGTGCGGTGAAAGAACCGCAGCAGAGCGATCGCCGAGGGAAATCGGTACTCGCGCGTTTCGGTCTCGCTGCGCAACACGCGCCAGCCGGCGGCGCGAAAGTGCTGCAGCCACGCGGCCGGTTCCCGCCACGCAAAGGGCGAGTTGGCCGGCGAAAGCGAATGCCACTCCGCCAGGGTCGGCGCCGCGTAGAAACCGTGCAGGGCGCGCCCGCCGGGCCGGATGCACTCGCGCCACCGCCGCAGCACGGCCGCGGGGTCGGGACACCATTGCATCAGGCTCGCGGAGTAGAGTCGGTCAGGCTGTCGACTCGGGGTCGGCTCCAGCGTCCACGCGTCGCCGAGCAGCCAATGAATTCCCGGGACTCGAAACGCCCCGCGTTCGACCATTCGTGGCGCCGAATCAACCGCCTGCAGCCAATCGAAACGCCCGGCCAGACGCTCGGTGAACAGGCCGTCGCCGGCGCCCAGCTCCAACGCGCCGAGGCGCCCCGTCGCGGCGGCCGGCTCCAGCCACTGAGCGAGCCATGCCGCCAGATCGCGCTGCACGACAGCGGCCTCGGCATAGGTGTCAGCACGGGAATTGAAAGAAGGCGTCATCAGAGTCTGCACGATCGAACACGCGGTTTCACGCACCTGTGCGACAAAAACGTCGACAAACCGCGGCAAAACCAACACGGCGAGAATCGCCCCAGGCGGGAACTCCAGTGTAAGCAGGATTCCCTGCGGGCGTGAGGGGGCTGCTGAGCGTAAGCCAGCAGGCGGCTAAGGGAGTGCGAGGCTCCGGCGAGCCCGGGATGAGTATTCAAATCAGGGCTCGGTAGAGCCTCGCACTCCCGGATGTCGCCCCCGCCGCCTCGGATTGGGACAAGTCCCGAAGACAGGCGAGGCACCGACGGACGGCCACGCCTGCGGCAAGCCGCGTGCTATTCGGCCGCTGGCGGGGCGGCAATCAACCGCTCGAACTCCGCTTCGGTGATCACCGGCACGCCCAGTTTCTCGGCCTTGGCGAGCTTGCTGCCGGCGTCGGCGCCCGCGACGATGAAGTCGGTCTTCTTCGAGACGCTACTGGCAGCGCGACCGCCGTGATCGACGATCAGGGCCTGGATTTCTTCGCGGGTGTATTTCTCCAGCGTGCCGGTGACGACCAGCGACTTGCCGGCGAGCGCACCGCTGGCCTCCGCCTGCGGCTTCAAGGGGGCGGTCATGTCGAGTCCCGCGTCCCGCAGCGCCGCGATCGTGTGCTGGCCCGCTTCGCTGTGCAGAAATTTGTGGACGCTGGCGGCGATGATGGGGCCGACTTCGTTCACCGCCGCGAGTTGCTCTTCGCTCAGCGCCACCAGCGCGTCGATGCTGCCGGTGTTCTCGGCCAGCACGCGGGCGACCGTGGCGCCGACGTGGCGAATGCTCAGCGCGTTGAGCAGCCGCGCCAGCCCCCGCGATTTGCTCTGCTGGATCCCCGCGACGAGCTTCTCGGCCGACTTCTGCCCCATGCGTTCCAGCGTCGTGAGTCGCTCGGGCGTCAGCGCGTACAAGTCGGCGAACTCATGCACGATGCCCGCCGCAACGAGTTGGTCGGCCAGCTTCTCGCCGAGCCCCTCGATGTCCATCGCGCTGCGGCTGGCAAAATACAATAGCCGTTCGCTCAGCTGCGCCGGACAGGCCGGATTGACGCAGCGGATATAGACGCCCCCTTCGTCCTTTTCCAACGGCGTGCCGCACTCGGGACATTCGGTGGGATAGACAAACGGTTCGGCGCTCGGCGGACGCAGATGCTTCTCGACGCGCACAATGTGCGGGATGATCTTGCCCGCTTTCTCCACCACCACCGTGTCGCCGATCCGCACGTCCTTCCGCGCGATCTCTTCGGCGTTGTGCAAGCTGGCGCGGCTGACGGTGGTGCCTGCGATCTGCACAGGCTCGAGTTCCGCGGTCGGCCCCACTGCGCCGCTCTTGCCGACGCTCATCACGATGTCGCGCACGGTTGTGGTGGCTTCGTACTTCTCGAACTTGTACGCGATGAGCCACCGCGGGGCCTTGCTCGTGGCGCCCAGGCGCTCGCGTTGCGCGAATGAGTCGACCTTCAGCACCAGGCCGTCGACTTCGAAGTCCAGCTCGTGCAGTCGCTCGACGAGTTCGTCGCAGTAGGCGGCCGCCGAGGCGAAGTCGTCGAATCGGGCCGTGAGCGGCGTGGTCGGCACGCCCCACGTGCGGGCCAGTTGCATGAAGTCCCAGTGCGTCCCCACCGGCAGCTGCGACGTGTCGCCCACGCCGTGGCAGAAGAACCGCAACCGCGCCTCGGCGGCCTGGCGCGGATCGAGCAGCCGAATGGCCCCGGCGGCCGTGTTGCGCGTGTTGGCGTACAGCTTCTGCCCCGCCGCCTCGCGGGCCGCGTTGATGTCGGCCAGGTCGGCGTTGGTCATGTAGATTTCGCCGCGCACGTCGAGCTGGCCCGGCATATCGCCCAGCAGTCGCAGCGGGACGCCAGCCACGGTGCGCACGTTGTGGGTCACGTCGTCGCCGATCTGCCCGTCGCCGCGGGTGGCGGCGCGAACCAGGACGCCGTCGTCATAAGTGATCGACACCGCCACGCCGTCGACTTTCAACTCAACGACCCACGCAATCGGTTCGTCGGGCAACCGAGCCGTCACGCGCTCGCCGTACGCCAGCAACTCCTCCATGCTGAAGGTGTTGTCCATCGACAGCATCGGCACGCGATGCGGCGCGGGCGTCAGCTCGCTGAGGGGCGCCCCGCCGACACGCTGCGTCGGACTGTCGGGCGCGATCAACTCGGGGTGTTCCGCCTCGAGCGCTTCGAGGCGCTTCATCAGCCGGTCGAACTCGAGATCGCTGATCGTCGGAGCCGCGTCGACGTGATACCGCCGGTTGTGGTCGCGAATCTCGTCGCGAAGTTGGTCGATTTCAGCTCGAACGTCGCTCATGGGTTTCCTACCGCGCACGCGCTTCAGCGCACCAACCCCCGTCGCCGCAGTTGCTGGGCGACCAGGTCCGCCACCGGGGTCTGCGTATTGGCGAGCAAGTAGTGCATGCCCCGGCGAGTGCAAAAATCCTGGGCTCCGCGAGTAAACGCCGTGAGCGTCCGCTCGTATCGGTCCAACAACGGTTTGCTGGCGGTGATCTCCGCCTCGTCGGCGTCTTCGCAATCGACCAGCTTCAGATCGCCCTTCACATCCGGGCTGATCTCTTCCTGCGACAGCACCTGAATGACGTAGCAGTCCATCTCCTGGGCGACGAAATACCGCAGCGCCGCTTCGTAGCCCTGCTTGTCCATCAGGTCGCTGATCAACACGACGATGCCCTTGCCGTGGTTGCGCAAGCAGAAGTTCTTGACGCCCTCGTGCAGGGCGGCGGGTTCGCCCGGCTCGATCGCTTCGAGCTGCTTGACCATCCGCCACGAACTGTGCCGACCGCGGTAGACGGGGCTCCGCTGGCCTGGCTTCTGCCCCAGCGTTTCAATCCGCACGCGGTCGCCGCGCACCAAGCCGACAAACGCCAGTGCAGCGGCGAGTTGTTTGGCATAGCGCAACTTGGTCGGTTCGCCAAACTCCATCGACAGGCTGGCGTCCAAGAGCGCGTAGAAGTGCAGATCCTCTTCCTCGAGAAAGAGCTTGATAATCAGTTTTTCGAGCCGAGCGTACAGGTTCCAGTCGAGCTGCCGCAGATCGTCGCCGGCAACGTAGTTGCGAAAGTCGGCGAACTCGACGCTCTGGCCCTTGCGCTTGCTGCGCCGCTCGCCCTTCATGCGGCCGCGGAAGATCTTGCGCGTGACGAGCTCCAGCCGCTCCAACTGCGCCAGCAGCTTGGGATCGAGCAGCTCGCCATTGGCAACCGGCGGCGCGGCGGGTGATTCGTCAGCGGATGCGGGCATTGCGATAGGAACTTGCCTTTACGCATTAGGTATTGTGTCGCGGCCGCACATTGGCGGTACGCAGCCAGTGAGCTCTCTCTTCAGCTTTTCTTGCAAAGCCCCGCTTGCCTTGCTTGGCGATGAGTGCGGAGGACGCGCCTGTACTTCCAACGCAGCAAAGCCTGTGAGAAAGGACGACGCAAGCGATTCAACAGAATTCCGTACGCCGAAGGTCGTGGAGAGCCAAAATGAGTGGTTCCCAATTCGATGGGCAACTTGGGTAAGGGCTCATCTGACAAGAAGGCTTTGATAATTCCCATAAACTCGAATTGATAGATGGTGCAGTTGCAGTATCTCTTTGCTGCAAGATCGGAAAGTCGCATGAATAGCTCCTCCTCGGTCGAGCAGAACGCGTGTTCGTTGTCACTCCCGTTAAATTCCCCAAGAAACTCTTTGGGCATTTCGTTGCCAAACTGCACGGACATTCTCACCCGTCCTAGCGTGGGCTCTTTGGCGATTTCGTGGAGAACGACACGAGTCTTCATTTCGATGGTATCCGCCGGCGCTACGCGCTCTTCGCTGGCGCTTCCCCTTTCTCCGGCACCTTCTTGAGGATGTCCACGAGCACCTGGTCGGTGTCCATCGCCTCGGCTTGGGCCTCAAAGTTGAGGATCACGCGGTGTCGCATCGCGGGGAGGAAGACGCGGCGGACGTCCTCGAAACTCACATTGAACCGCCCCGACAGCAGCGCTCGCACCTTGGCGGCGAGCGTGACGGTTTGGGCGCCGCGGGGGCTGGCGCCCCAGCGCAGGTATTGATTCGTCGACGGCTGGGCGAACGGCCCGCCCGGGTGCGTCGCCAGGGTGAGCCGCACGATGTAATCCTGCACGTGCGGCGCCACGATCACCTCGCGCACCAACCGCTGCCACTTTACGATCTCGCTGCCGTCCATCACCTTGTCGGGCGTCACCTCGACGCCCCGCGTGGTGCGGTCGATAATCGTGGCCAACTCCTCGCGGCTTGAGTAGCCGACGATCAGTTTGAAGAAAAACCGGTCGAGCTGCGCTTCGGGCAGCGGATA
>JAGQOU010000143.1 GCA_020427145.1 Planctomycetales bacterium
GAGCTGTCTTTATCGGCGGCGCCGCCGTGCAGTGGCTGCGCGACGGGCTGAAGTTGATCAAGCAGTCGGCCGATGTGGAAACGTTGGCCAATTCCGAAATGGATAGCGGCGGCGTGTTCTTCGTTCCCGCGTTCGTCGGTCTCGGCACGCCCCATTGGGACCCTTACGCACGTGGAATGATCGTCGGTATCGACCGGGCGACGACCGGCGGGCACATCGCCCGCGCGACCATCGAGTCGATGGCCTACCAAAGCCGCGATGTGATCGCCGCCATGGAGTCGCATTCGGGCGTGCGGCTGAAGGCGTTGCGGGTCGATGGCGGCGCCGCAGTGAATAGTGCGCTGATGCAGTTTCAAGCGAACATTTTGGGGAGACCCGTGCAGCGGCCCGTCGTCACCGAGACGACTGCTTTGGGCGCTGCGTATTTGGCTGGCCTGCACGTCGGCGTGTGGACTGGCATGAGCGAGTTGGAGAAGCACTGGGAACTGCAGCAGGAGTTCCGTCCCCATTTGGCGGCGCGCCTTCGCGAGCAGCAACTGAAGCGCTGGGCGTCAGCCGTCGAACGCTGTAAGGGGTGGCTCGCGGAGTGATTGCCGCTTGGCGAACCGCCGCCGGTCGTGCTGACCGAAGAGAACATGACGCCGAGCGTCTCGCCACGCCCCGTCTCGCGGCAATCGTCGCGGCAAGACGCAGACGCGGTCATTGACTCTGCGGAACAGGTTCCACGGCCGTCTCGTCCGGTTCGACGACTGCCGGCATTTCCTCGGGCTGGACCGCAGGAGGCTGCTGTAGTTGCGTCGACACGTTGCCCAAATCTGGCAAACGCGTCACGGGAAACGTTTCGCCGAGCAAGTAGATGTCGTCGATCTGCAGCAGCTCGGCCACGTCGACCACAGCCTGCCACTGATCGCCTAGCAGCATCAGGTACTGGTTTAGCAACATGGACAACGTCTGCTGAGCGACAATCACGTCGTTGAATGACATTCCCTGGGCGTCGCTGCGATACCGCTGGTAAACGCCGCGGTACGTTTGCACCTGATCGCGCAGCGAGGCGGGTTGAAAGTCCTGGCTGAATCGGCGATTGGATTCATACCGCCCGTAGGCCTCGGCGAGCCGTCCGGTGAGGTCGTTTTCGACCTGGCCGATCCCCTGCTGGGCTTCGTACAACTTGGCTTGCGCGGAGATGATGTTGCCAGTGTTGCGGTTGAAGACTGGGATTGGCCCGCCAACTTGAATATTCACCGTCGTTGTGCCGGGGTCGAACGTGTAATCGTGCTGCACTGCTAAGCCCGTGTCGATGTTAGGACGCGGCGTGACCCGCGCCAGCTGCAGGAGTCGCTGTGCGCGCACGACGTTGTTGCGGCTGATCGCGATATCGGTGTGGGTGGCCAGCATCGTCGACAACGCCGCGTTGTAGTTGATCGACGGAATGGGCATATCCGGGCTGCCGATCAGCTCGCCTAGCGGCAACTGCGGCAGCCCCAAGGCTGCTGCCAGCTGACGCCGCGCCGCCGCGTAGCGCTGTTCGGCTTGCACGACGGTGGCCCGCGACTGAATGACGAACACGCGCATCTGCAACGGCTCGTAGGCCGCCGCTTCGCCCGCTCCGACCAACTGAACCTGAGCGCGATAGATTTCCTCGGCAAACGCCGCCAGCGTCGACTGGATGCGAAGCTGCTCGCGGGCGACCAGGGCCTCGAAATACGCGCGGCGCACGGCGGTTGCAACCTCGATCCGAGCCCGCCGCAGCGCTAGCAGTGCATTGCGGTGCTCAACTTCCGCCGCGTCCCGAGCCAAGCGAAGCTTACCGCCGGTGACAAAAGTTTGCTGCACGTAGCCGCCGTGATACCCCGCCGTATTGGCCGTGTTCACCGTATCGGCCTGGTAGCCGACGCTGGGATTCGGATAAGCCCCGGCTTGAATTGCCAAGCCGCGAGTGCTTTCGACCTCGGCAGCCGCAACGCGAATCACGGGGCTATTAGCCATTGCCATCGCCTGCAACTGCGCGAGATCGAGCGGCGCACCGCTTGGCGCCGGCGTGGGCGGCGATCCCGCAGTCGAGGGAATGGGATTGTAGATTTGTGCCAGCGCCGCCTTGCGCTGCGGATCGTTGGCAGCCGTGTAGGGCGGAACTTGTAGCGGGGCGACCTCCGCTCCCGGCAGGTCGGCTGGGACATTCAATCGAACTGCCGCCGGCTCGCCCACCTGATCTGGTCGGGGCAGCGGTTCAACCACATCGGCGAACGACGCCTGCGAAACGCTGTCCGCGTCCGCCGTCTTCGAGAGCTTCCCTGGGGAAGAGGATTCCCCAGGCAGTGCATCCGGTGAAATCGACGAGTCGTTCTGGTCTGGCAGCCGCCCTGCGGAGGTCGCGCCGTGTTGGCCAGCCGTCGCCCCGGCGCCCGGAAAAACTCCCGTCGCATCAAGCGGCGCCAGCACTCGCCCCTCGTAGCAAGGGATGCAAGTCGGTTCGCGCCGGCACCGGCAGCCGATTGCCGCGCTTGCGGCGACGGCCAATAGAGCGCAAACATATCGCAACTGATAAAACCGCAGTGCCGAAATGCGAACCATTCGCCCCCCCCCGAATCATGGTCGCGTCGAGGCTATCAGCGCTAGCAATCGCGTTGACGGCAAACATCCACATTCGGGATGCGCGGACCATCTTGGGGAGGTATCGGTTGGGCGCCGAGTCGGTGTTCAACGCAATCGAACGACAGTCGCGACCCGTCGCCAAGCTAGCATGATGGGCGCGACTTAGCCGAGATCGAAGACACTGCCCTTGATTCCAGGTTGCGTCACCGCGTTTGCCGGAGTCACCTGACCGGCGAGAGCTACGCCGAAATCTTGCCACAATTGAGCGTTTGTCAGGTTCAGCCACTCGTCGCGAACGTATCCGCCGGCATCGGCGGCGGGGAACGGGATGTAGTTGGCATCTTGCTGCGGATAGAACAACTGCACCAGCCCGGTTGACGACGTGTTCATCGTGATGCGATCCGACGACACGATTGCATACTCGGTTTGGTGAATGAAGCTGGATGTCCCATCTAACTCAACGAGGTATCTTGGCAGTCCCGTCGCCCAAGCGCCTGCCGGAGATGCAAAGGTCGGATTGCCGACGATTTCAACACTGCGATTTGGCGTGAAAGCAGCAAGCACGATGATCGCAGAAAGCGTCCGAAAGTCGCCATTTTCAATAATCGATTTGCCGTTATGCGGAACGATTATCCCTTCGCTGAAGTCGTGAATTGTCACAGATTTGAAGGTCATGTCGCGAGTACGATAATTGACGCCAATACCCGGCACATCGGGTTGACCAGTGCCGATCAACAGGCCTCCGTCGATGACGACGTTCTTGCTGTAGTGCACGAATATCGCGCTCAAGCGGCTGCCCCAGTAGGTGAAGTTTGTGATTACCGATGGCGCCAAGTCTCGCCAGCCTCCCGTGAGGAACCAGACTTCCAAGCCCTGTCGAGCAGCATAGGCCGTGTTGTTCGCGAAGGTTGCCACTGGTACAGCGCCCACAGGTACTATTCGAGCCTCGCCGGCCCATCCCGCTGGGCCAACATCTTCGGCGGCGTATGCGGCCTTCGCAGAACTGGTGAAAATTGCGAATCCCGAGTCGTCCGATCCCGCAGAGATGTTCCCCTCCATTTCGATGGTCGGCCCCTGCAACCAGAAACCATGTCCGCTAAAGCCAAAATCGCCGATGTCGGTGCGGCTACGGGGATCTTCGACCGATCCATGCGTCGAAATGGCCAAATTGCGCAGGAACGCTCCGATCTCGTTTCCATCCTCGCCTGTGAACGCGGCGCCGGTGGCATTGAAGGCGACGCTGTCTTCGACAATCGCGTACGATTGATGGATCACAAATCCCCAACCGGGCGAGCCGTCGACCACGACGCCGCGCACCAGACCAGGCGTCGAGTCGGGATCGACTCCCGTGTGGTGGAAGTGAATTGGGTACCGCGCCGGGGGATTCGTGCCCGTGCCCGGCTGCAGGACGCCGTCAACAACGACGGGGGCATTGAGCGGCTCAAGTTTATTCGTGCGCCCGAGGCCGTAAACGCCGACGTTGACAACTTCAACGTTCGGGTTCTGCATGAACATGACGTGTGGTCGGCGCTCGGCCGGAGCGTTGACGTCGTCGGCAATGATTCGCACGTTGCGTTCCATGTTGGCAACGTGAGTCTGCAGTCCGTAGCCTGCAGGCGGTGCGTGTTCGTACTGCAGGGGGTCGACGATTATTGTCGTGCCGGAAATGGCGCGAATTGTGACTTCCTCGGCGCCGAAATCGTCCTGCCAGAACCGCGATCCGGTCAACATCAGCCGATCGCCCACTTGCCAATTTGCCGGAACCTCCGCAAGTGTCAGCTTGGTGTCGCCTGCCTGAACCGGTACGGACAAACCGACGAAGGAAGTCGTTTCGGCGCCATAGAGTCGCACTTCGCCGCGACTGATCAGCCCGCGACTCAGCAGATTGGGGTCCCAGGTCGTATCGATGGGATCGCCGGTCGTAAACACGACACGGGCCGTGCGGTTTTGTGCGACCGGAGTCGTCTCGGAACCGACGTGCAAAGCACCGGACGTGTTCACGACGATCGTATCGGCGATCAGTTGCGTATCCACATTGGGATTAAACGACAAACTGCCGTCGATGCGAACCGTATCAAGGGCCGTCGTCAGAACGCTGCTGAGCGTCAGCTGCAGCCCCTGAGGAATAAACACCCGCGCCCCGGCGGTCGGAATTTGGCCGCCGCTCCAAATCTGCGGGTTGGACCAATCACCGCTCGCCAAAGCCACATGAGTCGCCTGATCTGACGGGACGAGTGACAATACTTGGTTCCACGCGTTGATCGCATGCGGATTGTTTGTCAGTCCATCTTCCGCTACGCCGTAGTCTTTGGCTGGCGTGAATTTGGCGAGCTTCTCGGCGTCAAAGAAGCCGCCCACAAATTGTTCATAGATATCCAACGGCAAGCTGAGCACTTGCGCGGAAGACAATTGATCTTGGGCCTCGTTGCTGAGTCCGCGAATATGCCCCACATTTTCCGCTGCGGCAAATTGCTGGGGCGTCAGCAAAGTGACCTGCGATGGCGTCAGCAAGGCGAAGTCGATCGATCCAAGTGACTTTACTTGATCGGTTGTGACAAGTGTGCGCTGCGTGGGGTTCAGCAACGCGAGTCCCACGCGAGCAACGTTTAGTGAGCGAATCTGACCAACGGTCAGCGCTTCGCGTTGAGCAGACGTGAGTAGAGCAAACACTGGTCGCGATGGAATCGAGGCGATTTGATTCTCGGTTAGCAGCGGAATCTGCGCGAAGATCGGCAGCGGGAAGTGCAGGTAATCCAAGGAGATATCGGTGGCGGCCGTATAATGAAAAACTTAAGAGACTGTCAGGTGCTGCAGGACGTCGCTTACCGCCGG
>JAGQOU010000144.1 GCA_020427145.1 Planctomycetales bacterium
TTTTCCCTTGGTTTCCAACCGCCAAATTCGCCAAGAAGGAACCACGACGACACAACGAACACGACGGAAAATCACGAGTCTTGGTCGTCGTGCCCGTCGTTCCGTCGTGGATCGATTCTCTTGTTGCTAAGCGTGCTTGGCGGCTCAAATCAGGACCTTGCAGTTCTCCTGGCCGCCGGGTCGTGTATACCGTTTGAACTCGATCGGGGTGGCTGGGACGACCGCAGGGAGCCCCCAGCGGCGTTTCTGGGGGCTTCGCTTCGCGACGTCCCAGCCACCCCGCTCTCCTGGGCAAACGGTCTCACGACCCGCGGCGGGGGCCATTGCCACGCGGCCGGAATTTGGCGAGAATTCAGGGCTCGATCCACGCCGGCCGCCGCTGCCGGCTCACCCGTCCGCACCCGATTTTCCCGTTGCGACGATGTTTGCCGACCAAATCGAACAGCTCAAGACCGACTGGACCGACAAGTACGTCGTGGTCGACGCCACCCGCCCCGAACTCAAGCGGTTCGGCCATTTGGTGGGTCAGGTCAAGACCGTCAACATGAACGGCCGGGCGCTGGTCGAGTTCATCGACTACAACCTGAGCACCGGTTGGTTTGATATCGATCGCGAATGCCTGAAGGTCGTGCCGAAGCCCGAGCCGAAGCCGGCCGGCGAAAAAAAGAAGCCGGCAGCCAAGCCGGCCGCGGCCAAGAAACCGGCCGCCGACGCGGGGGCGAAGAAGCTTTCGCCGCTGGAGATGGCCCGCCAGCAGGGCGCCGGCGGCGCTGCGAAGCCGGCCGCAGGCAAGTCGTCGACGGCCGACATCCTGGCAGCGGCGCGCGGCGGAGCTGCGGCCGCGAAGAGCGACAAGCCGGCCGCCCCCACAGGCAAGGCTTCGACCGCCGACATCCTGGCCGCTGCCCGCGGCGGCGCAGCGCCTGCCAAGCCCGCCGCCGAGAAGCCGGCTCCGGCCGAGACCGCAGCGGCCCCCGCGGCCAGCGACGCACCGGCAAAGATTGACCGCTCGAAGATGTCGGTCGCCGACATGCTGGCCATGGCCCGCGGCGGCAAACCAAGCGGCGAAGCGCCCGCCGCACCGGAACCGGCCGCCCCGCCCGCCGAGGAAGCTGCGGCCGCCGCCGAGGTCGTGGCCGAATCGTCCGAACCGTCCGACGAGCTGGGCGAGATCAAGCGGGTCGACAAATCATCGATGAGCATCGACGAAATGATCGCCCACTGCCGCAACGCCGACGGCAGGTAGGGTTGCTCATCGTCGATGGGGGATTGCATACAAGCTGAACGCAGCCAGGGAAGGCGGGGCGACTTGTTCGGCACGTCACGCGTCGACAGAAAAATAAGAGTTCCATGAGCGACGAATCTGACTGGCTGGAGGTGCCTCGTCCCACGGGCGTGTCAATTCTGTCAATCCTTCACCTTTTCGGCGGCGTGTTTTTCGTTGCTTATCTTGTCTTTCTCGGAGTCGAGCACGATCGAGTTGCTGCAACCGTCAACGAGCTCGGCCTTCCCTTCTTTCTGATTGTCGTTGGCGTCGCCTTTCTGGCAATTCTGAGCTTCGCGTCCGGTATCGGGATGCGGCGCGGCACTGTTTGGGGTTGGTGGTGCAGCACGTTTTTCTACGTTTATGCCATTGGTCGTGCACTCTCGGCCATATTGACGGTCGCTCTGCTGGCAGATGAAGTCGGTCTGAGCGACCGTGATCTAGTTCGCGATTACGTGAAGTACGCCGGCAGGGCGGCGATTAGCTTGCTCCTGCTGATCTACCTGTTCCGCTATGATGTCATGTACTACTTCAAGGCAGACGAGGTGAACAAACGCGCCGCGGTGGCAATTATGATCGGCGTCACCATTGCCATCGCCGCCGTCGTATCCGGCGTGGCGGCTTTGACGTCCTCGGCGAGTTGAGCGATGTTGGGCAAATCACGCATTTCCGCGGCACCACACGCAATGCGGTTGCCGACGATCGAGATTCTGGAATTGCTCTACATTCTGTTCTTGCGCCACCGATTTCCAATCCGCGAATATTTCGCACGGCGACAACCGCGATAAAGGCGTGGTCAAGTTGAACGGGCGCCGCCAATCATTCGCCTTCAGGTTGCGCAATATTTGCGCGCAGCTCTTCCGCCTGACGGCGAATCTGCTGGAGTTCCTCGACGTCTTTCCGCTGCAGGTTCTTCACCTGCAAACTCATCCGCGGGTTGGCGTCGAGTTTCTTCTTGTGCCGGGCGAGAAAGTCCCAGTACAGCGTCGTGAACGGGCAGGCGTCGTCGCCCGTTGCCTGGGCGGGGTCAAATCGGCAGCCTTGGCAGTAGTTGCTCATTCGCTGGATGTACTTGCCGGTCGCCGCGTACGGTTTGCTGGCCATGACGCCGCCGTCGGCGTATTGGCTCATCCCCAGCGTGTTGGGCAGTTCGACCCACTCCACGGCGTCGACGTACACGGCCAAGTACCACTGGTGAACCTGCTGCGGGTCGACGCCCAGCAGCATCGCAAACAGACCGGTGACCATCAGCCGCTGGATGTGGTGCGCGTAACCGAGCCGCAATGTTTGCCCGACGGACTGACGTAAACACTGCATGTCGGTCTCGCCCGTCCAGTAGAACGCGGGCAAGTCGGCGTCGGCGTCCAATTCATTGCGATCCAGATACTCCGGCATGAACCGCCAGTAGACGCCGCGCACGTACTCGCGCC
>JAGQOU010000145.1 GCA_020427145.1 Planctomycetales bacterium
GTACGCCCGGGAGGATTCGAACCTCCGACCTGCGGATTAGAAGTCCGCTGCTCTATCCAGCTAAGCTACGGGCGCAAGCCCTTGTTTTGGAAGGCCTTACGAATTCGTCTCTGCTTGCGCCGACGCCCGGCGGAGGGCGACGCGGCGGCGCCCCGATCTGGGGCAGCGAGACAACGCCGTCAATTCTAACCGCCAGCGGCAGAGACAGAAGTCCGCAACGGCAAGTTCGGCTCCTCGGCAGCGCGGCGAATCGGCTCGTCGCTGCTACCCGCCGGCGGACCGCGGTAACTGACGTTCGCCCGCCGCTAAAGTGCGATCGACCTGGCGAGCGAAAAAGCCTGCTCGGAGAAACAAACAGGCCCTGGAGAGACCAGGGCTTGAAGAAAGCGACGCCGACGGGACTCGAACCCGCAACCACTGGATCGACAGTCGGACCTGATGTGAACCCACCAACAATCATTTTCCGGCTGTTTCCCGGGTGTTTTGGTCATTTTAGCCTCGTTCACGACCATTGCAATGCATTTCGGGTCATTGCAAAAAACATCGGTAAAACAAGGGTCGGCGAAAACAGCGACCACGCACAAACGGTAGACTACCGGTTTTGGAAATCGCGTTTTTCCCGGGAATTTTGTGGGCGGCGTCAGGTTGTTCCAACACGAGAAACGGTAATGGATCCACCGTTTTGGCGATGAGGGGAGCCGTAACGAGGTGAGAGTAGAACAGCGGGGCGACGGGCGCTCTCAGGCGCGGTCAAACGCCTTGCGGGCCTCGCGACACTCGCACCCCCGGCGCCCCGCTGGATCCGACGCCGGCAATCGTACACCATGGCGCAACGATCAGGCGAGCCGCCGGCAACAAATCAGACGCCACGGCGTTGATGCTCGCGAGCGCCGACCGGCGGCGACGGCATCGGAGTCGTCGACGGCGAAGCGCTCGCGACGCGGCCTTGCAGGGCTTCGACCCGGCGCGTCGTCGAATACTGCCAATTCAGGCGCCGCCGTCAGCGACGTTCGTCGGTCGCAAGAGTCACAACGAGGGCGCCAGGGTCGGCATAGCAGGCGCGGGCGTGCGGCGAGTTGGTCGAGATCGCCAGCCAGGCGGTCCGGGTCGTCAGGCAGCAGCGCCGAAGAGGACGGCGCGAAAAACGACGCCACCGCGTCGACGCTCGCGAGCGCCGACCAGTCGCGACGGCCTCGGAGTCGTCGACGGCGAAGCGCTCGCGACGCGGCCTTGCAGGGCTTCGGCCCGGCGCGTCGTCGAGTACTGCCAACTCAGGCGACGCCGGCAGCGACGGCCCAGGGTCGCAAGAGTCAAACGACGGCGCCAGGGCCGGCGTAGCAAGCGCACGCAGGCCTTGCGAAGGGTCGCGGGCCAAGCGCACGCGGGCCTAATGATGGTTGGCAGCTTAGTTCTGCCGATGAACGGCCAGGCGGCAGCGCCGAAGAGTGCGGCGCGAAAAACGACGCCACGGCGTCGATGCTCGCGAGCGCGGACCGGCGTCGACGGCATCTGAGTCGTCGAAGCCGAAGCGCTCGCGACGCGGCCTTGTAGGGCCTCGGCCCGGCGCGGGTGCGAATCTTGGCAAACTAGGCGACGCCGGCGGCGCGGTCGGCGGTCAATTCCGCTACGGAGACTTCCACAACGCAAACCGGGGCGGCCTGGAACATCCACGCGCCGCGGGTGGCCCGTTCGTGCTCCGACCAGGCGGCGCGAACCGCCGCGGACCGCTCGGCAATTTCTGTGGGCGTCGGGTCCGTTTCCGAACAGCCCCATTGTTCTTGCTTGGCCTCGGTGAGCGCAGCCAGGTAAGCGGTCATGCGCCGCGGCGTCGTACACAACTCGCCGGCGCGGATCTCCGCTTGCAATTGCAAGCCGTGTGCGCCCACCGTGGCGGCCCGTTCGATCGACCGGGGCGGCGGCTCGCCCGTGGCGCGACGGTAGGCGACGGGAATCGGAACCAGCAGGTCGAGTTGTTCGCGGTAACGCTTGTCGCGACAGGCCAGGCAGGGCAGCACGGCGACGGCGCCGCAGCCGGGGCAGCGTTGGTAGGCGGTTTGCGCGACAGCTAAGGCGGAACGCATGGGGGCGGATCCTCCTGATCGGCCTGGTCGTCGACGTCGCCGGCGAAGTCGGCCACGTCGACGACCGTTTCGAAGCGGATGCGGACGCGGCGCCGATCCAGCGACAACACGTGCAACCACAGCCAGCCGGAACAGTCGATCGGCTCGCTTCGTTTGAAGTTTCGCACGCGCGTGGTGGTTTGCATCCCGGCATTTTAGCGGGCGGCGCGGGCCGCGTGAGGGGTTCGGGGTCAGCGGCCGAATCGTTCGATGCCGCGTGCGAAAGTTTCAACAGCCCCGAGACAACTGACAGAATCAACAGCCAGTGGATGAGGGAGAGGGGCATTTTCCCCCCCACCCCCGGCCGCCGGCGACTACAATGGCCCGTATGAAGAAATCCACCCGATTGCTTTTCGTCGCTGTTGTCTTGGCGGCCGTCATGTTCGCATGGGGCATCTTCGTAGGGCACTATCATGTTTGGCCGTTCAGCGTGTTGCACGGGTTGAAGGTTTCTGCCGTCGGTACGCGCCCGGAAGCGCAGCCCTGGCCGCCGGCCTGGACGCCCAGCGAACTCTGGAGCATGAGCGACGAACGCTTTCGAGCCATTCGGGGCGACTTCGACGTGGTCATGCTCGGCGACTCGCTGACCAACGGCGGGCGTTGGAGCGAACTGCTGAACAGAATCGTTGCGAATCGCGGCATTGGTGGAGACACCACCACCGGCGTGCTGGCCCGCTTGGACGAGGTGAGCGGCCGCCATCCGCGCGTCGTACTCGTGATGCTTGGTATCAACGACCTCATGGGCAGTCGGAGCGTCGACGAGATTGTTCGCAATTACCGTTTGATAATCACGGGATTGCAGGAGGCCGGTGCCACTGTAATCGTGCAATCGACTCTGCTGCCCGGCGCGCAGCTCAACGATTTGGCCGATCCGGTGCGCTCGCTGAACGCTGCCCTGCAAAGCATGGCGATCGATCTCGGCGTGGCGTTCATCGACCTGAATGCCAAGATGGCCCCCGACGGCGTGCTGCTCGACACAACTGACGGCATCCATCTGACCGGCGCCGGATACGCCACGTGGGCCGCAGCAATTCGCGATGCGGTTCAGTAGCGTCACAGCGTCACCTCGATTCCGTCGCCGCGGGGTCGCCATCCACGTTCGCGTAAGGTGTCGGCGAATTCCTGCGCCCTCAGCACATCTTCCTTCGTCCACGCGCCGAACATCATCAGTTTCAAATCGCGAGGCGACGCCGCAAATCCATTGGCGGTGCGGGCGTCGCGTTCCGTCCACATGGCATCGCGTCGCGAATCTAGGTAATTCATGCTTGCTGTGAATTCGGCGACCACTTCTTGGCAGTCCAATTTGTGTTTCTTCATCAAGCCAAGGAACACCCCCGGCCGCCAACTTCGGGAGACCGGGTGAGGGGTTCGTCGGCGTCGAGGGGCGGCGGCAGCACGGCGGCGGCGGGATCGAGCCGCGCGTCATAGTGCTTCGCAAACACGCCTTGTGAGGAATGCCCCAAGTGGCGATGGCCGGCGCCGACTTGGGCGGCTTCGACGTAACTGCCGCTGCTGCGGCGAAGCCATTTCCAGGATCCCCGCGTGACGCCGGCGGCGTCGCGGAGTCGGCGGAATTGGCGGGAGAATTGCTCGATGCGCAACGGCCAGGCGCACGGCTTCTCGTCGCCGATGTGCAACAGGGCGGCCAGCGTGGCGGTGCGGAGTCGGCCGGTCGCCAAGCGGCCGGTCTTGTGCTGGATGAGTCGCCAGCGGCCGGCCGGGTCGACGTTGGTCATGGTGAACGCGAACAGGTCGCCGCGTCGCAAGCCGGTCTCCCACGCCAGGCGAATCGCGGCGGTCCAGTAGTCGGCGCGGCTCACTCCGTGCGGATAGTTGCGGCGCATCGTGCCGGCCGCGGCGAGCAAGGCGCGGGCTTCGTCGAGCGTGTAACACTCAATGAGGGTCGCCGGGACGCGGATGGTGCGAATCCTTCGCCGGCGGGGATCCGCGACGAGGTTCTCATCGGCCGCGGCGGCCCACAGGGTCAGCAAGTCGTTGCGGTAGCCGCGGAGGGTCGCTGCCGCGAAGCCGCCGAGCGAGGCCAAGAAGGCGTTCACGTTCGGCTCGGTGAGAACGTCGGCAATCGCCTTCTCGGCGGTGAACTCTTCCAGCTTGCGGGCGCGGGCCCGCAGTTGGTTGGCGTAGATCGGCGCCAGCGATCGGCACGACAGATACCACTCGACGAATTGCGCGAGCGTGCGGCAATGGTCCGGCGACTGAGGGACGAGGCGGCGGGTCGTCGTCGTGCGTTGGCGGCCGGCGAAGGGCAGGTCGAGCCGTTTCAGCGCGGTGACGCCGCGGCCGGTGCGGACCTTCGCCCGCTGCAACAGTCGCGTATATTCGCGATAGAACGCGGCCGTGCTGAAGGGGAAGGGGAACACCAGCGCCCGGCGGGGTTCGGCGATGCGGTCGAGGCGTTCCAGCGTTTCGGGCGCCAGGCGGTGGGCGACTTCGTAGCGGCCGGACCACCGCGCGGCGACGGGGACGACCAGCACGCCCGTCTGGCGATGCAGCCAATCCCACCGCAGCGTCAACAAGGTTTGGCGGGCCTCGCCGGTATCCCACGCGAGATAGTGCAAGGCTTCCCACCACGGGCCGGCCGGGACGCCGTCGAAGTCGCCGGCCGTTTTTTGGGCGGCGGCGAGAATGGCGTTCAGTTCCCGCAACCGCCAGGCGCGAGGTCGCCGGGAGAAGTCGCGGACGCTGGCCAGGCGGGGCGGCCGGTCGATCAGCCCCTCTTGGTGACACCAGCCCCAGAACGCCCGCAGGCGGCTCACATAATCGTGAATTGTGCAATCGCTGAGGCCTTCGACGCGGAGGCGGCGGACCCAATCGCCGATGAGGGGCTCGGACAGGTCGACCAGCGTCGGCGTGCGGTCAAGGAACGCGGCGTAGCGGCGCACGACGACGGCAAGGCGTTGGGCGATGTTGCGGGGGTCGGCCCACTCCGTCGCGGGCAAGTACTCTTGCGTGATCGTATCGCGGAGGGTGGCGGCGCCGTTCATGCTGCGCCTCCTTTCCGGCCGGCGGGCAGGTGGAGGTCGTCGTCGGCGCAATCGAGGACCAGGCCGAACAGGTAAACGCCGGTGGCGATCAGCGACGGGCGGACGGTTTCGCAATGGGCCGCGGCGTTGCAGACGGCGATGATTTCGCCGACCCACTGCGCGGTCCCTTCGTCGATGGCGTCGACCTTGGCGAGCGCCAGAAGCATTCCCGCGGGGGTTCGGCGGCAGCGCTTGGCGGGGAGGCAATCGAACGCCTCGCACATGGCGGCGAGGTATTGGCGGACGGCTTCGCGGAGCCGGCAGGCGGCGGCGATCAGGGAGCCGCGTTTCACGTCAGAGGCGGCGGCGGTCAGCATCGACCGCGCAAAACAGACGGGGCGGCGGGCCTCGGAAACGATGGCGAGCATCGCGGGATCCTTTCTGCCGCGCTCGCCGGGGCGAGCGGGCCAGGCGATGCGTCGCGCAGCGTCGGCCGGCGGTTCGGCCGGATCGACAATCAGGGGCGCATCGCCATGAGAAAAGCCGATAGGCCCGGTTACGCGGTAGAAAAGGGACAGGAGCCCCCGCACGCGCCTTGCTCCCCCGCTTCCGGGATCAACGCTCGAACGCATGCCCACGCAACCGGGCCTATCGGCTGTGATGCACAACACCTGATTATCTCCTGTGAACCGTGTTTTCTAGGCACGGGCTGACGAAGTCAGCGCTGGCAGTATCGCGGACAGAAAGGCGGATCGCAAGCCGGGAAACCGGCTGGCGGGTGGCGGTTCGATGATCATGGGGTGCTGCGGACCGGGTCTCAGTCGCGGGCGACGACCAATAGAAAGCGGCTTGCGGGTCGCTTCCATGCCGGGGCCCTGTGGTGTGGTTTTGCGCGAAGTAAGGTATGTCATCCCATCCGCCTCTTCCGGTTAGTAGGGGGAAGCGAATCCCGAAAGCAGTACCTATAGGGGGGGCGCCCTGGTCGTCTGTGATGCACAACACCTGATTTTCTCCTGCGGTAGGTACTTTCTAGGCACGGGCTGGCAAAGCCAGCGCCGGCTGAATCGCGAACTGGCGGCCAAGTCGGAAGTCTGCAAAATGGACGTTCCGCCGGCGGCTTGCCGCGCCGGACGAAGCCACGCGGCGCCAGGGCCGCAGCAGGTCAACCGGCGAATGTCTTGCCATTCTTCAAGCGCCGCTGTTTCACGCGGCGGGGGCCGGCGACTTGGCTGCGGCGAGCGCCTCCTGGGGGACGGCTCCGGTCTGCCTGCAAGCTTCGCACCGGCGGCCTTGGCAGGCGGGGCAAATGGCAAATGGGCGCGTCGCATCGAGCAGCCGCTGGGCTTGGCGCATCAACGCGCGAAACTGTTTGAGGTCGAAAAATCCGCCGGCCTTGGAATTGGCGACATGCTTGGCGGCGTTCGCGGCGGCCTTGACGCACCCAATGGCGTGGTCGATGTGCTCCACGTCGAGAAACGCGTCGCGGGCCTCCGTGGGCACGACTTGTTCCAAGTGGTCGAACATGTCGCCGTCGCCGTCTGGCGGGGGCTCGTCTTCCTGCCACGTCTGGACGGTTTCGGCGACATGCTTGGCCGTGATCTTCGGCGCGCCGTGTTTGTCGAGCGGGGCGGTCTGGACGGCCTGCTCCCAAACTTCGGCGCGGGACTTTTTTGGGACGGCGGCGAGCGGTCGCGTCTGGGCTTCGTTCGCCGGCCGGTGAGAACAATTGTTCTCGATCATGTCTGCGGTGGTCGTCGCCTCAATGAGCATGTCGGCACGCCGGCGCGTCCATCCCCACCGCTCTTGGCAGTAGGCCTCAAATGATTTGAATTCAGCGCGATACAGCCGCTGGTCGCGAATGGCGATGAGCGCCGCGCCGACTTCGCGAAACGTCTTGAGGCCGCGTTCAATGCAGAGTTCATGGTTGCCGAGTTGCTTGCTTTCGGCGAGCGACAGGGCCGTTGTAGAGTTCGGTCGGCCGCCGTCGGCGAGGGCGGCCACGGGGGATTCTGTCGCGGACATGGCGAGGTCTCTCGCGGGGGGGTGAACGCGGCCGGGCCGCAAAAGGGTTTAGGCGCCGGCAAACTCCGCGGCTCCCAGGCGGCGTTTCAGTTCGTCGTTTTCGTCGGCCAGATCTTTGATGCGGCGGCCGGCGGCTTCTTCGAACGACAGGCCGGCGGCACAATACTCGGCGCCCGCAGGTCCGAACGCGGCGAGAAACTCGCGCAGCTCGGCACGGGGATCGACGATCAGGTGGCGCGGGACGCCGTCGCCGCCATGGGGCGTTTGCATCAGGTTGCGGTGGTTCATGGGTTCAATCTCTCGGCAGCGGCCAGGGCAGAATGGCGCCCGGGCCTGGTTCGGGGAGGGGCCGCGGCTTCCGGCCGGTGGCCTGTTCGGAGGTCGTCAGTCGCCACAGTTTCAACTTGTTGCCCGGCCCCGCCTCGCGCCGGCAAACCACCCAATAGCCGGTCCACGCAAACAGGCCCGGGGCAATCCACACGCTGCCGACCCACCGGCCGGCCTTGATGCCTAGTCGCCGCTTTAGCTCGTGGGCCAGGTCTTCAGCGCCAACGACGCCATAGGGCGATCGCGTGGCGAGTTCCACGGCCAGCTTGCGCGCGGCGTCAATTTCGGCCTTGCGGTTGACGGCCGCGCGAGCGCGACCGGCGTCGCCGGCAGTCAGCAACTCGCGATCGGTGAGGCGTTGCCGGCGCGGTCGTGGTTGGCGTGCTGGCATTGAACATCGTGATTCGTTTTCGTTTGGCGTACTGGTCCGCGCGAGTGCGTCGTCGACCGCGCCCGCCGGGCAGTCGAAGAGCGAGAGTTGTTGGAGCATTTGAGACCATCGCCGCCGGGGCCAGTTCGCGGGCGGGCCCCGGCGGCCCTTTTTTTTTGAGAGCGTGAAGTGATGGGAAACGGCTACTAGGCAATCGCGGCGGCCAGTTTGGCCAACTGCGCGTGGGCATTTTTCAGGCCCCGCTGGGCGTTTTCCAAGTCGACGCGGAGCGATTGCGCGGCTTCAATCCGGCCGCGGGCTTCGCGCGTTGCCTCGGCGATCAATCGGGATTTGCCGAGCGAAAGCGTGCGGTCCTTGGGGTCGAAGCCGGCTTCGACCAGCAGGCTGCGAACTTTCGCGGAAACTTCGTGCTGCGTCGCTTCGGCCGCGGCGATTTTGCCGTCGGCGTCGACGATCGCCAGCCGCAAGAATTCGCAAAACGCCTCGGCCTGCGCCACCGCGGCCGCAGCGACGGCGTGTTCGAGCTCGGCGCGCTTGGCGGCCCGCGCCGTCAATTCGGGGTAATCTGCGGCCGGGTCGACCGGTGAACGCGAAAGCTCGGCGAGGGCGGCTTCCAGGTCGCGCCGCTTTGCGAGGGTCTCGTCGGCGGCCTCGGCGGCCTGGTTGGCTGCTGGCGAGAGTCCGGCCAGGTTGTGAGTTCGGGCGAGAGGGGCGTCCATTTGGGCTCCTAGGGTTTTGCGGCGCCGGCGGCGGCGGATCCGCCGGCTGGGTTCGAAATTGGCCATGACGTCACGTGGCAGGGTGAGGTGGTCGGCGGTCGGCGGCGGTTACGTCGCGAGGTAGGCTGCGACAAACTCCTCCAGGGCCAGTTTGCACTCTTCGTGAAACTTCCGGGCCGCGGCGACGGCGCTGGAGGCGGCGATGGCTTCGCTGCCGTAGGCCCGCAACTTTTCGGCGGCAGACAAGTACCGCGGGTGCTGCTGCACGACCGCCTCAATCTGCTGGGCGGCCGGCGTCGGATGGCGGGCGGCGACCGGCAGCGCGGACGCCTCAAAGCCGATCCGCGCCAGTTCTTCGCGAACCGCTTCTTTGGCTTTTTCGAGTTCGGCCCGCGCCGCGGGATGGCCGGCGACCAATTCGGTTTGGTAACGGCCGAGCAGGTCGGCGCGGTCTGCGGCTAGTCGGGCCTGCGTTTGCATCGCCTGGAGGTCGAGGTCGCAGATTTCAGCACGGCGACGGCACAGGTCGTCGAAAGTCAGCGCGACGGCGTCGGGCGTGTTCCGCAATCGCAGCGCTCGGCCGCGAATTTCGCAAAGCTTTTCGACTTCGGAGTTGTGGCTTCTGACGGCGACCAGGAGCTTCGGCGAGGCGAGCGGCGCTTCGACGGCCATCCGTTGGTACCAATCGCCCGTGGCGGGTGCGTGATCCCGGTCGTCGTCGGGCGCATCGTTTGTCCGCAGGTCGTCGCGGTCAGCGACGGGCGGTTCTGCGGGTGGTGCTGGCGGTGATTTCGATGTTTTGCCGGCCATGGCTTTGGTTTCCGATGGGGTTTGGGGGGCTGGTCGAATTCGTTTTGTGGTCCGGCCTGGTCGCTGGAAAATCGCCTAAAGAAAGTCGGTCATTTCATCCGCCTCTTCCGTGTGGTCTGTCCCGGCGAAACTCCGAAACAGGACCCCCTTGCCGGCCGATGCCGCCGGCCGGCACCCCTCCGCGTGACCAGGCAGGGCGCCGGACCGACGGCGGCCGACATCTCATCCGGCCATTGCCGGCGAGGGTGGGGCCCGGTCGCGCAGCGCCCTCAGAACGTCAGTTCGGACAAGCCGGTCGCCCCGTCGCAATCGGACCAGCGCAGCGTCGGTCCCCGTGGGGTACGCCGCTGCAATCAGAAGGCGAAGGGGCTCGCCTGTTAGGGCATCTAGCCGGCCTCCAAATTGTCGTTCAAGGGCCTCGGCCTCCGCGACGGCTCGCTCATTCTCGGCGATGCGCCGTTCGTGTTCACGGCGTTCCGCGTCACGTTTGGCCGCAGCGACCTTGGCGTCGTCGCCTCGCTTCGCAGCAGGGTTGGCCGGCGGCCAAGCGGCGAGTTCGCCAGCGACGCGTCGCTGCAGGGCGCCAGCGCCGTAGTGACCGGGATGTTCGTCGAATTCGGCGACGATCGCCCGCACGTCGTCCTGGGTGGCGCCACGGTTCCTTGCGGCGGTGATGGCGCCCTTGGCCGCGACCACGCCACGGTCGACCAGCATTTTCGTCGCCGCCGCCTCCTCCACCGTGGTCCACTGGTGGTTCACTTCGTGGATGGCATCGAGCCTGGGGGATTGGAGGGGGTGGCGGTCCTGTTCCTGGTCTTGCTCCTGATCCTGTTCCTGGGGGTGAACGTTGGTGGCAACGTTCTCGCAAACGTTTGCGGTAACGTTCCTCAGCACCTTCGCAAGGTTGGCCGGCAGGAATCGCGTGTTGCTGCAAAACTCTTTCGCCAGTTGGGTTTCCGGCAAGTCGTGCATGTCGCCGAGGCAGGCCTTCAGCACGTTTGGGTTGGCGGGCGCGTTGTACTTCCACCATTTCGGCAGGTAGACCACGCGGGCGACCGAATCAAAGTGCCAGCCGAACGTTTCGAGAACGTTGGCGAATAGTTCGGGGAAACGTTCCGGCGAAAGGTTCAAATCTTCTGCGGCCATTGCGGGCGAGAACGAGAAGAGCCCAAGGCGATTGCCCTGGGGAGACGTCAGCAGGTACACGGCGACCAACTGCTCTTCTCCGCTGAGGGCTCGAAACTTTTCATCGCGCCAAATTCGTGGATCAACTCGTCGGTACTTGGCAGCCATTTTCGCGCATCCTGCTTGCGGCGCGGGGCGGTGGGGATCAGCGCGGCAGAATGCCGGCTCTTTGGAGCGAGGCCTTGGCCTCGCCATGCTCACGCCGGCGCTTTTGGGTGGGCGAGGCGGTTGGCTCGCCGCCGTTGGCGACGGCTGTCGTTTGCTGAATGAACCGACGGACCGCTTCGACCGATGTTTGGCGGCGCCCGCCGACCAGAAGCGTTTCCAGTCGTACGCCGTGGCGCCCGCCTTGCCGCCACCGAAATAGCGTGGCAGGGTGAGGCCGGTTCCCGGTAACCCTCTCCACGGCTGATGCCACGGGCATCGTTGCTTCTTTGTTGTCGAGAATTTCGGCGCCGTCGTCGGATTTCGTGGGCATTTCTTCCTCGCGAACTGAGTGAAACCGCTGCGGGTTGCAGTTGTTCGCGAAGTGTAGCCACGCCCGTGGTGGCATCTGGGCGAAACCGGGAAAGCCCCAGAATATTGGGCGCAACCGGGAAAACCCCAATCGCCCGCGGTCCGATCAATCTCTGCGTTTGTTCCAACGCCGGCGGATCGTCTCAGGTTCGGGCGGATTGGACAGGCTGGTTTGAATTCCCCGCAGCCGGCCGGTCGCGAGTCTTTTGGCCGCCTCGCGCGAGGCCTCGCTCACCGAGAGCTCTGGATGCTTTTTGATGTGGGATGCCATCCAATCGAGTACTTTGTCCCACTCGCCAGGTGTGAGCTTTCCCTGTCCGCTGCGACGCTGGCTTTGAACTGCCGAATGTTGCCGCGCTTGTTTGACCAGAGGCTCAAATGGCCGCACGCCGAGCCTCTCGGCGACCTTCCCGAGACGGATTCCGGCGACAGCGGCGATACCTGCGTTCCCTTGAGCAACGGCCGCCTGGATGTCGCGAAGAATT
Organism: Planctomycetales bacterium; assembly: GCA_020427145.1. Classification (GTDB taxonomy): domain Bacteria; phylum Planctomycetota; class Planctomycetia; order Pirellulales; family Lacipirellulaceae. The sequence goes on from JAGQOU010000145.1 coordinate 11,560, forward strand.
TGCAGAGCCTCGGCGGCGTCGCCAGCCTGCGTGCCGCGTTCGATGGGGTGCAACGTGGCATAGGCAATTGCGTCGGCCCCGGCGCCGACAAGCAGTGGGCCCCCCGCAGTGGTCGTCTCGATCGCCGCGTCCAGCGTCGGTGCGGCCTCGCCGATGTACCCTGCGACGCGGAGCCCGTCGAGCAACCACTCGGCCAAATCATCGAGGATTTTCGTCGGCGATCGCTTCGCCCGGCGGGCAAACTCGGCGACGTTACGTTCCCGCTCGGCGGGAGTCGGATCCTCCGGGGGCTTCAGTCCGTGCTTCTTCCGCTCGGCGGCAGTCAGTTTGCGACGGTAGATCCCGGTTTCGGCGTACCCGTCTTGCGTGATGACGCGACCGGCGGTGCGTTTCCTTGCCATGATGCGATACCTCAAATTGCCAGGCCGACCGGCGGCGCTCGCGGGGTATCGCCGCCGCGGCGCCGACCGGTCTGCGGGGCGATCAACCCCCAACCCGGCGAGTGATGTGTAACCTAACCGACGGCCGCCGCGACGGCGACGGCCTTCGATTCGTCGCGTTCGGCGTAGACCTGGGTGACGTCGGCCTTGCTGTGCCCCAAGAGGATTTGGGCGGCCTCCAGCCCGTGCAGGCGGCGGTACTCGGTGGCGGCGGCGTGCCGCAGCTGATTCGGCGACCAAAAGTGCTCGCGGCGCCAGGCGGTCAGCTCGTTGCGTTGCTGGTCGGTGAGTTGCTCGCCCCGCTTGGGCCGAATCGTCGGATGCGGGAACGCCCGTTCGCAGGCGTAGCGCACGGCTGCAAAATACGCGCGCGAATCGTACCGGTCGCCGGCTGCCTTACGGGGCCGATTGCGTCGATTCGAGCCGGGCCGGTTGCCGCAGCTCAAGGGCGTCTTGCGGGCCGCGGAGGCCGCGGCGCGGCGTTCGGCGACCGCCTCGGCGGGCGAGAAGCAAAACGCGTCGGGTTCGCGGAAGAGATAGCGGGCCAGTACCGCCTGGGCCCGTGGCCCGACGTAGATCGTCCGCTCGCGTCCGTGGTGTTCGGTCTTGTGCTCGCGCGGTCGATAGAGCCAGACCTCGCCCGTGCGGTCGATGTCGCCGGGGCGCAGGTCGCACACCTCGCCGGGGCGGGCGCCGGTGAGTCGCTGAAAACGCACCATGTCGGCAACCACGCGCGACAGATGGGGCAGGGTGGCGTCGACCGTCGCATCGTCGACGGGTTGCACGCGCTCGGTTTCGCGGGCCGCCGTCTTGCCGCGCCGCAGCCCGGGGACCGCGGCCAGGGCCTGGTAGACGCCAGCGGGCGCCAATTCCTTGCCGACGGCCCATTTCACCATGCGGACCAGCTTGGCGGCCAGCTTGTTGACGTAGGTTCGGGCCAGCCCTTCGGCGATCCACTGATTGCGAATCGCCTCCAGCGCCAACGGTCGGAGATCAGTCACCGGCCGGTCGGCGTAGAATGCGAGCACGGTTTTCATCATCCGAACGACGCCGCTGATTTCGCCGGCACACCTGCCGTCGCGCTGGGCGTAGTACCCTTGGGCGAAGGTCAAATAGCGATCGCAAAGAACGGCGACGGTGACGCCGTCGGGGTCGTCGTCCGGATCGTGGCGACCGTTGGCGAGCCATTCGGCGATGAGTCGATCGTATTCGACCCGGCTCGCCTTGGTTCCATGAGGCCCGAGATAGAAGTCGCGCCCTTTGAGGGTGACGACGGCCTGACCGGTGGGGCGATGCTTACGGTACTTGGGGACGTGGTGCTTGGACCAGGGCATGGTGCGACTCTCCCTTGTCGAGGATCCAAAAACGGTAATTACCGTTTTTGAACCCAGGGAAACGCCGCACTGCCGACCGTCGGCAGGTGA
>JAGQOU010000146.1 GCA_020427145.1 Planctomycetales bacterium
GATCCGGCGAAAGGGGGCAGGTCAGTCTCTTTCGCCTCAGCGCCTAGCGCCCTCAGAACGACGACGGAATGAATCTGCTGCTGCCTTCGGCACCGTAAGCCCCACTCCACGATCAGCGGCCCGATTTCCGCCGCATTGGTGCGTCCTACAGACACGCTTCGAACGCAAACGCCGAGGGAGCTTATCGAACGAACTGAATCTGCCACTGTTTCCGTGCCGTTGCGCCAGTTCTTGACATCAACGGAAACTCACATACTTCTCCAGTCCGGCAGTCCCTTCCTCATCACTCTGGTCGCCTTCGTCGGATCGAAGTCGTCCGGGTCGAACGGTCCGCTCCATTGGATGTAATCGGCGTGACATTCGTGCTTCGGGTCGGCCAGGGCCTCCAGGTACTCCGCATAGCCCCACACTCCACCGACGTCTTCGGGCGGGCAGGCCCGTTCGCCTTCGACGCAGAGCGGATACTTCTGGCGTTTCTCCAAGGGCGGGCTGCCCTCGTAGAGAATCTCGTGCTCCCAGCCATCGCCGAAGTCGTACTCGTATTTGAAAGCGAATCGCTTGCCGGCCTTAGGCAGAATATCGCTGACCATCGTGACCGTGGAATCCACAAACTCAAAGTCCTCGAAGTCGTCGTCCAAAAGCCCGGGATCGCCGTATCGTACGCCTTTGACGTCGAACTGGTGAAGATGGGAATTGGTCCAGCCCATCGCCGTTTGGATATGCTCGTGCAGTTTATCGAGCGCGCAGTCCTGAACTTGGATTCGCCGCCAGACGGGAGGACTCGCTTCAAGCAGCGTGATCTTGAACTGGTAAAGAACGTCGCGCTTCGCTTGCAACCTGCGTTCGGACTTCGTCTTCACCGTTGGCTCGGCCTTCGCCATGATTTCCTGTTGAAGGCGATCCATGACGTGCTTGGCGACAAGCAACAACGCCGCCTGTTGCCGCGGCTCGCCTTCGAGCAGGTCTTCCGCCAGGGCCATCGTCATGCTCGCGACTTCCGCCACGGTCAGGGGCTTCTCCTTCGCCAGCTTGTTCCTGACGGCTTTTGAGACGCCAGGAATGAGCAAGAGAACATCCCGCTGTCCCGGCGCCAGCCAGAAGTGATCGAGCGGCTTCGTCTTGATGCGAAGGTGCTTGGCGGCCACAAGCGCCCTCGCTGCAAATTCAGCGATCTGCACGGCCTGATCGGCAATCAACTTTTCCTGCCGGGCATCCTCGATCTTTAGACTCTGGGGCGGCTCGTCGTCCGTGTACCTGTCCAGCACGCTCTGAATCTTCTCCAACACGGCGTCGAGCTTCGCTTGCTTCTTATCATCATCGCAGTGATTGGCTTCAGCGGCGACGTAGCCGCCGAAGTCGTCCAGGTCGTCGAGCGTCAACATCACAGGCTGGCCGGCGGGCGTGTCCTGAATGATCTGCTCGTACTCCGGGTCGAGGCACGTCACGCCGGCGAGAATGAGCTTCCGCTCCGTGGCGGTCAGCTTGAGCGGGACCCTCTCGCCGGGTTGAATCTGTTTCTTGGCGGGCATAACGGCCTCCTGGCGATTGTCGAAACGGCCATTCTACCGGGTTGGGTCGACGGTCGGTAGAATCGCGCTGTGAGCAGCCGGACAAGGGCCGACAGACGCGCGCACGGACGGCGAATTGCCGCTCATCATGCGAGACAACCAACTTCCCATCGTCGAGTCGACGACGCTCGGAGCCGGCCAGGTCGCGGCCGCCGGCAGGCTGCGACTCCGCCGAACCAGCAGCGGACTGCTCGTTGGACATAGATTTTCATGATGTCACCAAAATTGTGACCGCAGACGAGACAGGCAATCGTTGGTTTCGGCGCGTTCGGCGGCTGACCCGCGAACCCGAGCCGCGCGCTGCACGGTACGCTGTGAGCGGCCTGCTGCGCGGCGACGATGCGCGTCGCTCGGAGCAACGCGCCGTCCACGGCCTACAACGGCTATGTTTCGCGAAGCGATGCGGATCGAGGCTGTTTTCAACGGGCCGCCTCCGTGAGGCCTCCAGTCACGGGACGTTGCGACCGGCTGCCCGCCGCCGACCGTAAGCGGGAACGTCGTCGGCCGCTGGTTCTGCCAGCTGCCGACAATCTGCCCGTCTTATTGGCTCAGTTCGCACGCTTACTCGCTGTTTGAGCAGGTCTTCGTCGCGCTGGTCACGCCGTTTCAAGATCGCAAATCAACTCGGCGCACCCACGGGAGGCGCTGCCCGACGACGGCGCCAAAGCCGGCCCGCGAACACGGCGTGACGCCAGGACCGCTGCCGTCTTCGTCGGTTGCCGCCGCGCTTCCCGCTGGCGACGTCACCCGCGCGAGGCGCGCACGCGCTTGCGATCTTTCTTCAGCTTGGCGTCCAGCGCTTCATCAAGCTGATTCATTTGATTCTGCGCGTCCTTCAAGGCTGCAGCGACCTTGCGCCCGAGGTCCGTGACGCGGCAGCCTGGCGTCTGCTTGCCGTCTCCGAACACCCTCGCTGAACGACGCAGCCACTGTTCCGTCAGGACCTTCAATTGCGCAACGGCCGTCGGGATGTCCTCGGCGGGTCGGGGCTTCCAGCCGCCGCGCGGGGCGTGGCGAGGCTGCAGAACGCGGATTTCGTCGGCGAGACGTTTGACGGGCCAGGCGTCCCGCGAACAGCTTCGCGCGAGCTTGTTGCGTAATCGCCCCTCCGAGACCTGCAACAGGCGCAATACGTGCGAGACCGTCAATGGGGCGCCTTGCCCGCCTTGCCCCAGGTCGCAGAGGACTTTCAGTTGCCGGTCGTCGTAACGCAGGGCGAAGCGGCGCGCTTGGTAGGCGGAGGTCAGCGTGAGGCGGGGCAACGGCAGCGGCTGACCGGCGAAGTCGCACAGTTTCCCGGCGGCCAATTGGGCCGTGAGCTCGTCGCACAGGTCTTGCACGGCGCCGTCGCCATAGGTGCGTTTGCGATCGGCGGGGCCGCCGCCGATGACTTTGATGACGCGGCGTCCCCACCAGTGATAGGCCCGCAACGGGAGATTCGGACCGTTTGTCAGCTGCTTGGGAGGTCGTATCGCCATGTCATGGGACGGCCCAGAGTGACGTGATCTCCCCGCGACCGAACGCCCCGGGGCGACGGCAGCGGGCCAAACCGAGGGCCGGTCGAGGCGGGCGCTCAGTGGCTTCTGACGACCCCGGCCGGCGAATGCGGGCCCGCCTGCGGGACGTCCAAGTCTGCCGCTCGCCCAGGTGTCGATTGCACGATCTGACGCACAAAAGGTATCACAAAAGGTATCACACAGGCAGTAGAAACGAGACAAGGAGTTGCGCGATTGTCGCGTAACCCCTTGTCGTGTAAGCTATTGCATCAAGTCGGGCTGAAAGGATTTGAACCTTCGACCTCTGCGTCCCGAATTCAAGGCGGCGGATCGCTACAGGTGATAATTCCGTGGATTTATGCAGGTGAACACTCCACCAATCCCACGCCGACGCACTGATTGCAGTCATTTCGTGCACAGTTTCGTGCATTCCGACTCTTGCTTGAACGGCCTGGACACTCCGCGTTGAGGCGACCCACGTCGCTGATTTGATCGAGTTCGCATGAGTTGCGCCATAATGCAGCCAATGTGCAGCCAGAACAACGCACCAGCGAGAGGTCGCCTCACAGCAGTTCGATAGGCTGCGGGTGATCAACCCGCCGCTGTCTTTGGGAATCCGCGTGAACTGAACGCCTGATTCACGCCCGGGACGCCATGGCCATGTGGGCCAAGCTACCAGAGCCATCGCGAGCCGAGAGATTGGTCGCGTCGCAACAGTTCGCAGACGGCTCCTTCCAAGACGTGTCGCCAAGAGAGTAAGAGAACCCGGTTGCAACACAACTCACACCACGCGTTGGCCGTATTTAGTAGTCAGCGCTAGCCCGATACTGAGCAATAACCACGACGACGGTTCCGGGATGATGCGGCGGCCCGTGTCGAATACCAGCACCTTAAGGCCTGACGCCGCCAACAAATGGCGCCCCGTCGGGTCGACGTACAGCTCCCTCGCCTTGGACCCCCCCAAGGCAAGCCCAGGCTGATAGGGCGTCGGAAACGAAGGCCAATCGCCGTAGCGGGGCGCTGCGAGATACTTGTCCCAATCAAGAACGTGCATGGTGATGTAAGCATCGGTGTGCACGGCGTAGTAGACAGCTCCATCTGGACTGAAGGCTCCTTCGGAGGGCGGGCGTCCGGACTCGAAGTCGTCGACGACGGCGAAGTCACTGGTCCGCAGGACGCCAACATTATCGTCGCCGCCGTTGACGCCATTGCCGCCGCCCGTGAGATAGGTTAGCCACTGCCCATCATCGCTGAGAGCGAGGTCTTGCCCGTTGCCTCCCAAGTCAAATCGAGAATATTTCTTAAGGAGATTTGACCGTTCATTCGTCCAAATTAGTTTTGGTTCCGAATCGCTGACGTCATAGGCGGCGACCGTACCAAGCGAGTCACCTGTGTCGGCAAAGTAGAGAGTCCGCCCATCCGGACTGATTTGCAGAAGAGATTCGTCGCCGACGCGTGTGCTCACGCTGTCAAAATCGCCCGCATACGACTCGTTCAGTGCGTCGATTTTCATAATCCTAACGTCGTTGCGCCACGGCGTGGCGTACAACTGTCCGCCGTATCCCATTTCTAGGTCGAACGCGCCGGTGGGCAGGGTGATTTGGTTGATGAGGGCGTGGTTGCTTGTGTCGATGACCGAGATGGTCGGCTCGTACATGTTGGCGACGTAGAGCCGGCTGCCGTCCTCGGAAAACGCCATGCCGTTGGGGCCGTCGCCGGCGTAGAATGAGTCTTCGATGGCCAGCGTGTGCAGATTGATCTGATAAACCGTGTCGGTCCCCATCTCCGAGGCGTAGACGTAGTTGCCTGCCGGGTCCTGGGCGAACTGCTCGGCGCGCACGTCGAGAGTCGCCAGCGGGCCAGTCGCGCCGACGCTAGCACTCGGCAAGCCTATCGCGAGCAGCAGAGCGAGAGTGGCCAATTGGCAAGGCAGGGTGGAAATGCGTGGCATTCGTGATTCCTTTCACGAGGCGGGCGACGGGTTTTCGGCCGAATCTTTGACTGTTGCTGGCGATCGCAGCGCCCAAGTCGCTCCAGTCTTAAGGGTTTGCGGCCGCATCTTATTCGAATCGATGCAACTGCGCCTACGCAGGTTTCGTTGCGCTAGAAGCGGCGACGGCGGACCGGGGCGATTGCGTCGAGGTCAATCTCGGATTGAGTTGAGGGCGCCACTCACACTGACCTGCCCCCTTCCCCCGGATTCAGTGTTTTCAGCCAGAACCTCGTCAACTCCGCTCTAATCCAAATTACGCTTCGTCCCTGGCGGCACGCTAGTGCTCCAGAGGATATGTCGGTATTCTCGACGAAAAGGCCGCACGTCGTTGGGGCTCAAAGCTGTCAGGACACGAGTAGAGCAGGCAGGGCGCCAGGGCCACATCTGGTCAAATCGCTCGTAGAGCTGCTGGTTCAGTGCGCTCGCCGTACGGGGCGCCACACAACGCCTTGTAAATGCCGTCCACCCGGCGGACGCTCACCCCGGCGAGGTGCATCTCCATGAGCGTCTCTTCTACGGACGACTTGCGGCGTTGATACCGCTCGATGATCTGCGTCTCAAATGGCAGGCTCCGCAGTCGCGGATCCTTCAACGTCAATTCACCCACTTTCGTGACGAGCTTCCGCTCGTACGAGCCGGCCCGCGTGTCAACGCGGTTGGGCGACCGCTCGTAGCGGCTGGCGCCGCACAGACGGTCCGCCTCCGCGTCCAGCAGACCGTTGAGCGTCGACTCCACGCTCGAACGAACCACCTCCTCGAC
>JAGQOU010000005.1 GCA_020427145.1 Planctomycetales bacterium
AGCTTCTTGAGCGGACGGACCTTGACGACGTTCTTGGCGGGCTTGGCCGCGACGTCCATCAATTCGCCCGGCTTGAACGGGTTGGGAACGTTCTTCTTGGCCGGCTGAGCGGGCTTGTGCTGCACGACGATCTTGCACAGACCGGGAATCGTGAAGTTCTGCGGGCCCTTCTTGCTGAGCGACTTGGCGATTTCGTCGGTCAAGGCGTCGAACACGGCCGCGACGTCCTTCTTCTGCAGGCCAGTCGCTTCGGCAACGCTGGCGAAGATTTCGGTCTTGGTCGGGGCCTTCTTAACGGGAGCTTTGGCCATGGTGGGAAACCCTCCTGAATTGGATTGGTAGGTAATAAACGCGGACCTGGGCGGGAAACGGCATGTCTCGGTCCTCCAGCAAACACGGCTGGACGTGTGCTGATTTAAGGACCGCGGATCGTAAAATACAAGGCGTCCGGGGCCAAAAACCCCGGGAAATCAGTGTTTCTTGCCTATTTGGCGCCCTTTCCGAGCCGCCAAATAGGGCCAATCGGCCAGTTTGCCCCGATGCGGCGGTCCGGTGTGGCGCCGCTTTGGCATCGAGTTTCTTGGTCCCAGCCGGCTGGTTCGCAAGGTCCCAGCGCATTGCTTGCCCCGCCGGGTTGCTCTCGCTAAGCTTCTGTCAACAATGGACTTAAGGGAAATTGCTGCCCCCGTGCGACGGTTTGGGATCTGTCTGATGGGGGCTGACTCATCCGTCGGCGTGCCGCACGGAACCGTTGAAATCGCAGGGGCGCCCCCTGCCGATTTCGGTGTAACACTACCACGGACCCGCGCGGCGAGGCTGCAAAAGTGCCCAAACTGCCTAATACTGGACACTTGGTCACGCGGCGCCACCCGTACAATCCCTGCAAGGCGCTGCTGAGACGCCCCGCAGGGGGCGATGTCGGCGGCGGAATGGGGCCCGTGACAAGCGATTGGCCCGCCGCAGAGCATGGTGAGACTGAGCGGCCCGTCCACGCGGTGAGTCGCGCGAAGCGGGATCTCGACCTGTCAGAAGGGAATCGAAGGATGACGCATCCGATTGAGCCGCTGCCGCTCGCTGGCGGCGTCGCCCGGCGTCGCACTGCCTACGGTCGAATTGTTCAGACGATCGTGCTGGTGGTGATTGTGACGGTTGGGGCGACGCGCGGTGCGGCTCAGGAACTGGAGTCGGTCGAAGAAGGCGTCCAGCCGGTCACGCAGCGACAACTGTCGCGCGGCATTGAACGCGCCGAGGAGCGCTTGGCGGCGGGTGAATTCTCGCAGGCCCTGCGGTTTCTCGACGAGTTGCTGGGGCGCGAGGACGACTATTTTGTCGCGGTTGGCGACGAGGGCAAATTCGTGGGACTGAAGGCGCGCGCCGCCGCGGCGCTGCGTAGTTTGCCGCCCGCGGGACGCGAAGCCTATGAAGCCGCGTTCGGACCGATCGCCCAGCGCGAGTTGGATCAGGTGGTCGCCACGGGCGACGCTGCGGCATTGCGCCGTCTCGTGCAACGCTACTTTTTCACGTCGGCTGGTCAGCAGGCGGCGCTCTTGCTGGCGCGGCTTGAGCAGGACTCGGGCCGACGCCTTGCGGCCGCATTGTTGTACGATCGCATTCTCGCGGCGCCCGAGGCCAGGCAACGGTTCGATCCGCAGCTATCCACTGCGGCGGCTCTTGCTTGGGAAGCCGCGGGTCAGAGCGACCGGGCGGCGGAAATCCTTGGCGCGGCGCCGCAGGGGCGCGAGCAAATCGCCATCGCCGGGCGCCCCGAACCTCCGCCGCAGGGCGATGACGCCCTGAATCGCTTGACGAACCTGGCTGGAACGCCCATCGAGCGCGATCGCCAAATGCAGGAGAACTGGCTGACGTTTCGCGGCAATTTGCAGCGCAACGCCGGCTCGCAGGGCGGGCTGCCTCATATGCGACTTCGCTGGCAGGTGCGCACCCTGCCGCATCCCGAGTTGGAGGAGACCTACGAAGAGCTGGCGGCCGACTTGCGGCAGTCGCGTCGCTTGACGCCGGTGGCGGCGCGCCCGCTGGCTGTTGGCGACATCCTCATTGCCCGGACGCCGCACACCCTGTACGGCATCGACTTCACCACCGGCAAACTGCTGTGGCAGGCCGAACCGGTGCGTTCGTCGGACCTGGAGCAGCTGCTGCCGCGCGAACCGGGCGCCGAGGGCGACGGCGAGCAGTCCTCCGCCGCGGCGATGGCGTTTGCCACGCGCATCTGGCAGGACAGTCTGTTTGCCGAAATGAGCAGCGATGGCGAGCGGGTGTACGCCGTGCGCGGATTGCCGGCGCCGGTGGGCGAGGAGATTGACGCGTGGCGGGGCGGTCCGTTTGGCGGCGACGTCAGTTTTGGCAGCGAGGCAACCAACCGACTCTGCGCCTATTCGCTCGCCAAGGCGGGGCGCCGGGCGTGGCAAGTCGACGGGGCCGACGTCGACGGCCCGCTGCCCGGGGCGTTCTTCCTGGGCGCTCCCCTGGTCGTCGGCCAAACGGCCTACGCGGTCGTCGACATGCGCGACGAGGTGAGTCTGGTCGCCATCGCGGCGGATTCCGGCGAATTGCTTTGGCGACAGCCGCTGGCGAGTCTCGATTACTTTATCGCGTTCGATCAGCAGCGGCGGTTGCAGGCGTCGATGCCTTCCTACGCCGACGGCATGCTCGTTTGCCCGACCGGGGGCGGGATCGTCATCGGGTTTGACCTCAGCAGCCAGTCCCTGGCCTGGGCCTATCAATACAAACGGAGGGAGGCGTCGCCGCGCTATCCTCGTCGCGTTGATGATTCGGAAACGAGCGGATCGGCTGGTCGATGGAGCGACTCCACGCCGACCATTGTCGACGGGCGGGTGCTGCTGACCCCACCGGAGGCCAATGAGCTGCATTGTCTCGATCTGCGCACTGGCGAGTTGCTGTGGAAACGCGATCGCAACGACATGCTCAGCGTGGCCTGCGTGACCGATGGTCGCGTGGTGATGATTGGCAATCAGAAGGCCACCGCGTTGAACCTGGCCGACGGCAAACCCACGTGGAAGTCGGGCTCGTTGCGTTGGCCCGACAACGCCCTGCCGACTGGCAGCGGGTTTCTGTCCGCAGGACTTTACTTCGTGCCGCTTTCCACGGCCGAGGTGGTTGCGTTTGACGTCAAAACGGGCGAGTTAGCAGCCCGTTCCGCGTCGCGCGACGGCAAATTGCTGGGGAACCTCATTTGTCACCGCGGCGCGGTGCTCAGCCAAACGGGCCGCTACCTGGAACGGTTCGATCAAATCGACGCGTTGCGCACTAACGCCACCGCGGCGCTCGCCCAGAACCCCAACGACGTGGACGCGCTGCGGACGCTCGGCGAGGTGGCCATGAGCGAGGATCGCCGCAGCGAAGCCATCGACCTGTTGGAACGGGCGTACCTCGCGGCGCCGGACGACGGCGACGTGTGCGACGTTCTGGCCGAAGCGCTCAGCGAAGCGCTGTTGGCCGATTTCGCCTCCTACCGGGCCAAGCTGCCGTTGTTGGAGCGGCTGCAAGACGGCACTGTGCGTCGTCGACTCACGTTGCAGCGGATTCTCGCTCAAGGCATGCTTCAGGTTGGCGAGGCGGCGGAGGCCGCCGACGCGTGTCTGGCAATTTATCGTGACATCGGCGAGCACGACGAACCGTTGCTGCTGGGGCTGGACTACACCGCGGCGCCGAGCCGGTGGCTCAGCGCGCAGATCGCGGCGGTCTACGAGGCGTGCGACGATCAGCAACGCGCGGGTTTCCTGGAGAAACTCCAGCCGCTGCTGCGCGAGGCGGTTGACGACGAGGGGGGAGCGCAGACGGCCCGGTATCTGGCTTGCTTCGGCACTCTGCCCGGCTCGGCGGAATTGCGACTGGCTCGGGCCGCACGCCTCAGCGATCAGGGACAGGATTTTGCCGGGCAGTTGCAGTTGCTGCCGTTGCTTGGGAGCGACGATCCGCTGCTGACGGGACAGGCCGCGAGGCGGATTGACGCGGATCTTCGCCGGGCTGGGCAGCAGACGTTAGCCGATCAGTTCTGGCAGCATTATGCCACGTCGATGCCGGACGCGGCGCCGACCGCGGAGCCCGAGCAGGGCTTGGCGCCGCCGGTAGATCTAGCCAGTCTCGGCTGGCCTCAAGGGCGAACGAAAGCCACCGTGCGCACCACCACGGCCGACGAAACTCGCTATGGCCGGGGCCGGTTGCCCATGTTCACCGTTCCGCTAGAACGCGGAGATGCGATTTTGGACCTCGCCAACATTTCCATCGGCACGCGTTCCAGCGAGTTCGTGGTTCGTGACAGCCTGGGACGGGCGCTGTTCGAAGCGACGTTTCCTGGCGACATGGGCGTTGCCTACCGCGAGCCGGGGACGGCGTACGCTGTGACGCATGGCAGTCTGCTGATTGTTTCGCTGGGGCAACAGATCATCGCGCTCAACACACTGGCCGACAAGGACGACCCTGCCGGCAGCGTGTTGTGGCAGGCGAATGCCGTGAGCGGATTGGACCGCCGCGGCCAGAGCGTCGAGAGCGGCATGACCTCGTGGAACCGCCCCGGGTCGTACCGGCCCCCGCGGGCCGTGGTCGATTCGCAATGGATCGGGGTGATCGGGCCGGTGACCAGTTCCGGAGTTGTACTGCAGGACCAACGCCGGCTGATGTGCCTCGATCCGCTGACGGGCGAGGTGCTTTGGCAGCGCGCCGACGTTGCCGGTGGTTGCGACCTGTACGGCGACGACCAGTTGGTCTTCGTCGTGCCCAAGGCGAGTCGTCGGGCGCGGGTTTACAGCGCCGTCGACGGACGGGACCTTGGCCAGCGGGCGGTTCCCAGTTGGCGCGAGCAACTTGCCACCCGCGGCCGAGTGGTGATCGCCTGGCAACGACGCGCAGACGGGTTCGAGATGACGGCGGTCGACCCGTGGACGGAAGAAACGCTGTGGTCGCATCGCTTTGCTCGCGATGCGCGCGTTGACGTGCAGGCTGGGGAGGTCGCGGCGGTCGTCGAGCCCAGCGGACGCGTTGTTGCGGTCGATTTGGCGACTGGTGCGCTCGCGGTCGACTACGCGGGACCGCCGATCAGCGATTTGGAAGAAGTGCATTTGATTGTGGGGTCCGATGCGTTGACCGTCGTCGCGTCCCGTCGTGACACGGGGGGCGACGCGCGCCGCATCAGGCCGTTCAATCTATTCGACTATGCCGCGGTGGACGGGCTGGTTTATGCATTCCGTCGCAGCGATGGCGAGATGTGTTGGAATCAGCCGGCCGAGGTGGTGCGGCAGGCGCTCATGGTGCATCAGGGGGGCGATTTGCCGGTTGTGGCGTTTGCCAGCGGCTTGACCACGCGAAATCGATCCGGCAGCCGGGCGGTGACGACCATGTTGCTGCTCGACAAGGCGACCGGGCGAACGATCTATCGCACCGACGACCTCAAGGCTGCCGCTGGGGGGTATTGCCAGCCGCAGGTGGGGGCGGTCGATGAGGACGGGCGTCCGACGCTGGAAGTGGAAATGAACAATCGGACTGTTTCGCTCGCCTTCAGCGACGCGCCGCGCCCGCCGGCCCCGCCGGCCATGGCGGAGGTGGAAGCGGGCTCGCGCGACTCGCGCGGCGGGCTGACGCGGCTGCTGTTCAACGGAATCAAGGCAGCGGAATGAGCCATGCCAGGACACGGAGCATCCCCATGAAGGCGAATCAAGCGACCCGCATGACAAGTGCGCTGCGTTGTGTTTTGGCGCTAACCGTCGCCTTGCCGGCAGCGGCAAGCCGGGGCGCCACAGCCGACGCACAAACGCGGGAAGTGGTCACGCAGGGACTGGATTGGCTGGCATACCAGCAGCACCAACTGGGGAGCTGGACCGCTCAGGGACGTTATCCCACCGCGATGACGGCACTGGCGGGCGTGGCGATGCTGTGCGAAGGCTCGACCACCACGCAAGGCAAGTACGCCGAGAATATCCGCCGGGCCGTCGACTTCCTCACTCGCCGCGCCAGGCCCAACGGGCTCATCGGCGATCACGACGACGATCGCTACACTTACGGCCACGGTTTCGCCATGCTCTTCCTCTCTGAAGTGCTTGGCGAGGAAGAAGACGTCGAGCGTCAGCAGGAGCTGATTCGCATTCTCACCAAGGCCGTCGAGTTCACCGGGCAGGCTCAAACCAAAGACGGCGGTTGGGGCTATGTGAGCGCAAAGGACGGCGGCGGGTTTGACGAAGGGTCGACCACCATCACGCAGGTGCAGGGGCTGCGCAGTTGCCGCAATGCCGGCATTCCGGTGCCCAAGGAGGTGGTCGACAAGGCGGTCAAGTACATTCACAGCTGCACGATGAAAGACGGCGCTGTGCAGTACAGCAGCAAGGGGGGCGGCGGACGTCCGGCGATCACGGCCGCTGCGGTGGCCTGTTTGTTCAACGCCGGCGAATACGACGACGACTACGTGCCGCGAATGCTGGAATATTGCCGGCAGAATCTCGATCCCGACAGCGCCGACAGCTTCGGCCATTGGCACTACGCCCACTTCTACTATTCCCAGGTGCAATACCGCGAAGGGGGCGAAGTGTGGGAGACGTACCGGCAGGCCATTCGCAAGCGGCTGCTGAAAGAAGTCACCGAAACCAAGATCGGCGACGAAACGGTCGCCTCCTGGCAGCAAGGGTACGTTGGTCCGGTGTATACCACGGCACTGAACCTGATCATGCTGCAGTTGGACAATGCGTGTTTGCCGATTTATCAGCGGTGAATCGGCGTACCGCAAGCGAACGGGTCGCAAGTTGATAGTATGACGAACGCCGACGAATCGCCGCCGCTTGAGACGCAGCCCCGGCTGGCGGAATCGCCTCCCGATAAGTTGGCGCCGCCGCTCGCAGAGGGCTTTAGCGTTGTCCTGCTGGAATTGGGCGCAAATCGCGATCGCGTTCTGCAGACTGTCCAGAAGTACCGCATCGGCGAGGTGAACCGAGGGATTCCGAGGTGTCCCGCCCTGCTCTGCTGCGGCAAGGAATTGCATGAGGCCATGTTTGCCCAGTTCGAACTGATCTGTACGGACACGATCTCGGTGTTTCTGGCCGACGCCGTCGTGGCGAGCTCCACGCCGCGCCAGTTGGAAGAATTGCTGCTCGATCTCCGTGGAAGCCCTGAATTTGAGCCCGTGGTAATTCGCCTCGACAAAATTCCCGATGACGAGGCGGGGCGCCGCTTCATGCAGCAGTTTTTCGGTCGGAACCCTTCTCAACCCCTGCACCTTTCCGTCACGCGTAAGAAAGCGCGGATCATGCGGCACTGGGCGGAACGGATCGGCGGACGCGTCGAATCGGAATACGCCCTGGAATAGCCTGCGACCGCAGTTGGACCTGAAAGACGATTTCGCAATCGGCCACTCACGTTTTCAGGGCGGTTGGTGCATACTATTGACGAACTGCGGGCGTCGCCGACGGCGTCTCGCCAATGCCAGACTTGACTCAAAGGCCCCGTGCCCATGAATTCACCTGATGGAACCCTGGCGGACGGCCAGGTTGTCGACCGCCTTGCCTCGGCCGTGGACCGCATTCGCGAGCAGTTGGGGCAGGTCATTGTTGGCCAGGACGGCGTGGTGGAACTGCTGCTGATCAGCCTGTTCAGTCGCGGCCACTGCATGCTCGAAGGGGTGCCGGGGCTGGCCAAGACGCTGCTGATCAGCACGCTGGCCCGCACGCTCAACCTGTCGTTCAGCCGCATTCAGTTCACGCCCGACCTGATGCCGGCCGACATCACCGGCACCGACATCATCGAAGAGAACAAGTCGACCGGCCGCCGCGAGATGCGGTTTCTCGAAGGGCCGTTGTTCTCGAACATCATTCTGGCTGACGAAATCAACCGCACGCCGCCCAAGACGCAGGCCGCGCTGTTGGAAGCGATGCAGGAACGGCAGGTGACCGTGGGCCGCGTGCGGCATCAGCTGAGCGACCCGTTCTTCGTGCTGGCGACGCAGAACCCGATCGAGCAGGAGGGAACCTATCCGCTGCCCGAAGCGCAGCAGGACCGCTTCATGTTCAAGGTGATGGTGCGGTACCCGTCGTTCGACGAGGAATTCGAGGTGGCGCGGCGCACGACGGCCCGCATGCAGGACAACGTGCAGGCGGTGGTGACGCCGGAGGAGATTTCCGAATTGCAGGCCGTGGTGCGCGAGACGCCCGCCAGCGATCACGTGCTGCGGTACACGCTGTCGCTGGTGCGACAAACGCGGGTCGGCGAGGCGACCACCCCGGCGTTCGTCAACGATCAGTTGGCGTGGGGCGCCGGGCCGCGGGCGGTGCAATACCTCATCATCGGCGCCAAGGCCCGCGCACTGATGCACGGCCGCACGCACGTGACGGTGGACGACATTGCCGCCCTGGCCAAGCCGGTGCTGCGGCATCGGATCGTGGTGAACTTCGCCGCCGAGAGCGACGGGATTACGCCTGACGACGTGATCGATCGGCTGATTCAGGACACGCCCACGTTGGAGGATGAATTGGCCAATGACGCCCGATTCAAAGCGATTTTTGCATCCTGAGGCAATTCGCCGAATTGGGCGGTTGGAACTGCGGGCGCGCTACGTCGTCGAGGGTTTCCTCAGCGGCATGCACCGCAGTCCTTACTTTGGCCAATCGGTCGAGTTCCTGCAGCACCGGCAGTACGTCCCCGGCGACGACCTGCGCCACGTCGACTGGAAGGCATGGGCCAAGCAGGATCGGCTGTACGTCAAGCAGTTCGAAGAAGACGCCAACATGCGCGTCACGCTGCTAGTCGACGTGTCGGCCAGCATGCGCTACGGCTCGGGGCCGCTCAACAAATACGAGTACGCCTGCACCGCTGCGGCCAGCTTGGCGTATTTGCTGCTGCGTCAACACGACGGCGTGTCGTGCTACGCCTTCGACGAAGGGATTCGCGCCCGCACCTCGATGCGCAGCACGGAGACGCATCTCGCGGCGATCATTCAGTCGCTCGACGCGAATCCGCCGCGCGAGAAGACCGATGCCGGCGCCGTGTTGCGTATCATTGCCGAGGCGAACCCGCGGCGCGGGCTGATGATCGTTGTCAGCGACCTGCTGGGCGACGTCGCGTCGACGTTGCGCGGCCTGCGCCTGTTGCGACAGCGCGGGCACGACGTCGTGGTGCTGCACGTGATGGACGACGACGAGATTGATTTTCCGTTTGAGGGGCCGACGCGGTTCGAGGGATTGGAAATCGCGGACGCACTCAACTGCAATCCGCGGGCGCTGCGCGAAGGTTACCTGGCGGCGTTGGAGCGTTTTCTTGAGACCTTGCGTCATGGGTGCGCCCGCGATGCCGTTGATTACACGTTGATACGCACGAGCGCTCCGTTGGATGCGGCGTTGGCGGCGCTGCTTTCGCGGCGGCTAGCGGCTTATCGGACGCGTTGATCGAGCTGTGAGTGAGATTGGGTCGCGTTGCCGCGACCGCCAACATTGACCACGTGAATTCTCATATCTGACCTCTCACACCCGGCTTCTCCCCCGTGTCGTTTCTTTTTCAATCGCTGCTGACTGTCGGGCTGCCGCTGGTGGCCGTGCCGACGGTAATTCACCTGATCAACCTCCGCCGCCGGCGGAAGGTCGAGTGGGCGGCGATGGACTTCTTGCTGGAAAGTCAGAAGCGAAATAAGAAGTGGATCTTGCTGAAGCAGTTGTTGCTGCTCGCACTGCGAACGCTGGCGATCGCGTTGGTCGTGCTGATGCTCGCCGGGCCGGTCATTCCGTCGGATTGGGGGCGATTGTTCGGCCGCGGCGTGACGCATCACGTGCTGCTGGTGGACGACAGCTATTCCATGTCAGACCAACGCGACCAACGCTCCGTATTCGACGAAGCTAAGCGCGTCGTTTTGGAGATCCTGCGTCAGGCTGACGGGCGGGCCGAGCAGCAGTTGGTCACGCTGCTGCGCTTTTCCGATTGCCGGCGGCTGTCTGCCGGCGATGCGGCGGAGTGGGAACGGCGGCCGCTTGACGCACAACTGCTGGCGGAGTTGGAAAGTCTGCTGGGCAAGTGGCGTCCCAGCGAGACCGACGCCGGCCCGAGCGACGCCCTGCAGGCGGCTCAAAGGCTGCCCGAGCCGCAGGCCGATGAAACAACGATCGCGTACGTCGTGTCCGACTTCCGCCGCCCGCAGTGGCAGGAGCAGGCCCAACTGGCGCAGGCGGCCCAGCGGGTCAGCGAGCGTGTGAGCCAGTTGCGGCTGATTCAATGCGTCGAGCAGTTGCACGACAACCTGGCTGTCACGCGGTTGGCCCCCGAGAGCGGACCGCGCGCCGCCGGCATCGAGACGTGGATGGAACTTGCCGTGGCCAACTACGGCGAGCGGGCTGCGGCTGCGGTGGCGGTCACCGTCGAGCAGGACGGCGCCCGGCTGCCGGCGGTTGTCATCGACGAAATCGGCCCCGGCGAAGAGGTCGCGCAGCGGTTTCGGGCGACGTTCGCCGATGCGGGAGCGCACGAGTTGGCCGCGTCGCTGGAGTCCGACGCCGTGGAACTCGACAACGTCCGCCGCTTTGCTCTCGAGGCGCCGGCATCGTACCCCGTGTTGATTATCGACGGCTCGGTCGACCGCGACGACAGCTACTATCTTGCCAATGCGCTGAGCCCCGGCGGGAAGAATCTGGGCGGCTGGGCCCCGCAGATCGAACCGGCGAGCTTCCTGCGCAAGTATGAGCAGCTGGCGAGATTTGCGGCGATCTTCCTGCTCGATCTGCCGCGGATCGACGAGGCCGAAGTCGCGGCGCTGGAAGATTATGTTCGCCGCGGCGGCGGGTTGGCCATTTTCGTGGGACCACAGACGGGCCGCGACTTCTTCAACCGCCAGCTTTACCGCGACGGCGAGGGCCTGGCCCCGGCGCCGCTGGACGTGCCGACGCAGCTGTTGCGCGACGCCGAGCCGGGGGTTGCCGACGTGGTGGTGAGCGATCACCCGGTGTTCCGCGTGTTCGCCGGGCAGCGGAACGGGTTTCTGCCGTTGGCGACGGTCGACTTCTTCTACGCCCTGGATCCGACCTGGCGGGCGCCTCTCGCCGGCGACGTGACGACGCTTGCCAAGTTGCGCAACGACGCGCCGCTAGTGATGGAGAAACGATTGGGCGAGGGGCGCGTCATCGTACAATTGACGAAGCTTTCGCCGCAGCCGACCCAACTGGGCGTGTGGAACAACTGGAGCCTCAATCCCGTGTTCCCCGTTCTGGTCAACGAACTCGTGGGTTACCTGTCGGCCAGTCGCGATGCCGGCGAGGCGCATGTCTCCGGCTTGCCGCTCACGCTGGAATTGCCCGAAGAGGAGTTTGAGCCGGAGTTCGAGGTGACGCCTCCCCGGGCGACCGCGGCGCGCTCGTTTGCGGTCGCGGCCGAGACGCGCGACGGCCGCCACGTGGGCGAGCTTTCCAAGCCGGCCGACTGCGGCGTGTGGAAGGTTGAACTGCGTACGCGCGATGGTAAAGAAGTTCTTCGCTACCTGGCGGTGAATCCGCCGCGGGGCGAGGGCGACCTGCACTTCTTGGATCGCACGGAAATCGCCGAGCGGCTGCCGGGCGTTGACTACGAGTTCATGCAGTCCTCCGAACTTGGCGGCGACGACGAGCAACTTGCCGGGATTCGGCTGCAGGATTCGCTGCTCTACGCGCTGCTTGCCGCGTTGGTGATCGAGCAGGGCCTGGCGTACGCCGCCAGCTATCACGCCGGCGGCGCGGGGAGGGCGGCATGAGCGTTTGGCTGCTCCTTGCCCAATCTGCTTCGGATGCCGCGGGCGACGGCGGCTTGACCAGCTTTCATTTGTTGCGGCTGGAGCAATTCGACGAGCCGCAAGTGTTGTGGGCGATCGTGGCTGCGGCCTCAGCGCTCTTGGTCGGGCTCGTGGCGTGGCAATATCGCCGCGAGAGCAGCGCGCTGCCGAGGGCCGCGGCCTGGGGGCTGGCGGCGCTGCGCATCGTGGCTTTGGCGGGCGCCATCGTCTTTTTTCTGGGCCCCGTCAAACGGACCGATCGTCGCGTCGTGACCGAGTCGCGCGTGGAAGTGCTCGTCGACGCCAGCCAGAGCATGACTGTCAGCGACGAACCGGTCGACGGCGGCTCGTTCGGCAGTCGGTCCGAAGCGGCGGTGCGTCTGCTGGCCGACTCGCCGCTGATTGCCAAACTGCGGGACCAGCACGACGTGTCGGTGCGCGTGTTCGATAGCGAGGTGCGTCGCGCGGCGACGTGGCAGCGCACCGCGCCGGCGGGCGACCTGGGGGACGATTCCGAAAGTGAATCGACCGAGCAGGATGCGAACGCGGCTGGTTCCAACGACGATGAAGCGACCGCCAACGAGCCCGCTTGGTCGGAGGCGCTCGCCGCCACGGGCGCCGCCACGCGGTTGGGCGACGCGCTGGCGACGATCCTAGGCGACCCGGCTGGCGGACCGCTGGCGGGCGTCATCGTAGTGAGCGACGGCGGTAACAACGGCGGCGTCGATCCGCTCGCGGCGGCCGATCGCGCCGTGGCCGCCCACGTGCCGGTGGTTGCCGTGGGCGTCGGTTCGACCGAACCGCGGCGGAATCTCCGTTTGCAGGACCTCATCGCCCCGGCACGGGCGTACCCCGACGACAAGGTGACGGTTCGCGCCCAGGTGTCGGCCGAGGGGTTTGCGGGGCGGCAGGTGGAGGTAGAACTCTACGCGCGACAAATGCAGGGCGACGCTGCCTCGGCAGAGACCCTCTTGGGCCGTGAATCGCTGGCGTTTGACCAGAACGAACAAACGTTGCCGGTCGAATTCCCGCTGGAACCCGCGGAGATTGGTCCGCTGGAGTTGGAAGCGCGCATCGTGGCGCCGCCGGAAGATCAGTACCCGGCGGACAACATGGCCGCTGCGGAGATGGTGATCGTCGAGACCAGTTCGCGCGTGCTGCTGGTGGCCGGCTCGGCGGCGCGGGACTATCGCTTTCTACGCAATCAGCTGTTTCGCGACCGTCATGTCACCGTTGACATCCTGCTGCAGTCGTCGCCGCCGGGGATTTCGCAGGAATCCAACCGCATTCTCACCGAGTTTCCCAGCGACCGCGAGACGCTGTTCGAGTACGACGCGATCGTAGCGTTTGATCCCGATTGGACGCAGCTCGACGCGGAGCAGGTTGATCTGCTGGAAGAGTGGGTGGCTGACGAAGCAGGCGGGCTGATTGTCGTCGCGGGGCCGGTTCACACGGCCACGTGGGTGCAGAGCGCCGAGCAAGCGAAGATTCGCAGTCTGTATCCGGTCGAGTTTCAACGGCGGTTGACGCTCATGGACGACGGCGTGTACGGCTCGAAGACCCCCTGGCCGCTCGACTTTACCCGCGCCGGCGAAGAAGCGGACTTTTTGTGGTTAGCGGAAACGCCGGCGGAGAGCGAGGCGGCCTGGGCGCGATTTCCCGGGGTCTACGGCTGCTATGCCGTGAAGGGC
>JAGQOU010000147.1 GCA_020427145.1 Planctomycetales bacterium
AGAAACGCTTTCGCGAGTCGCGCGGAGATATCAATGGACGCACCGCACGAGAGGCTTCGCAAGACCTCAATGATCGCTTCGATGAAGAGGTGGCGGACCTGCTCAACGACGGTCAGCGCGACTACGAAAACCAATTGATGCGCCCGTTGCAACGCCAGGGGCTGTGGCCGGCTGAGACGCACGTCAGTTCCACGTCGGCAGCGCTGCTGGTCAAGGCCACGTCCGCCGGGGGAAATCAACTCGGCGCTACGTCGGCCGCGCCCGCTTGGCCCGCTGCCGGCGACCTTGCGCTGCGAATGCACGAATCCGTGCTGGAGAACTCGCTGGAAGTGCTGCTTGCCGATCGCACTTTGTCCGACGCCGAGATTGGTCGCATGGTCGAGAGCACGGCCGGAAAGTCAGCGCCGGCGACCGAGTCGCCTTCGGAATCGAAAACCGAGCAAGCCGACGGCGATGCCGCGGAGCCGGATTTCGCCATTTCATTTGCCGAGCGTCGGCCGGTGTCGGTCGATTTTGACGACGAGTCGCTCACCATCGTGCTGCACGGACGCCGCTACTACGGACAGCATCGCGAGTTTGACGCGATGGACGTCGTGATTCGCTACAAGCTGCAGTGGATTGGCGACGCCTATTTTGCAATCCGCGATGGCGAACCGGTTGTGGCTCGCCCCGGCTGGCGCGAAGGCGAGGGACGCAAATTCTCCGGGTTGCAGGCCGTGCCAAGACGCATACTCATCCGGCATCTGCTGCGCGATCTCCCGGAACAACAGCAGCTTTTCCAGCGAGTGACCAAGTTAACCGACGTGAGCGAAACGGCGCCCCCATCCGTCACTGTTTTGGCGACGTCTGTCGACGACGAATGGCTGTCGTTGGATGGTCGGATCGATCGATACAGATAGGGTGCGTGCGCCACGGTGCAATCGCCCAGAAGCTTGGGACGGAGCCGGGCCCCGGGACAATGGCTCCCTGACGGGATACGCTCTCAGCAATCGGCGACAACCCACCTGTCGCTGATGGCTCGGCATCGCGAATTACAGCAAGCCGCGGCAACGCCGGGGCGCCAAGTTGCTACGACGCAACGCGTCGCTACGCCCGCAATCGGACCGGCCCTGAAAATAAGACGAGTAGTTTGCGAGGAATGTTGTCGTTGAGAGCCCCGGGCAATCAGCTGCCGCGAAGAACGACGCCCGCACGACTCCCGTTAGGGCCGCTTCAGACCTTCCGCGGCGACCCCGAAATCGAGCGGACCTTCCACGAATGCCGGGTTCTCTAAATCCGTTCATGAGGAGTTCCAGCTTCAAGTGAGTTGTCGTCTGTGAGAAGTGCGTCGCCGTCGGCCGCACCGGACAATCCGCAACCCCGCGGACGCAACCAGCCCGATCGCCCCAAGCCACAACGTGCTCGGTTCGGGACACAATGGAATAACTGAGCGAAATTCAAACGTCCCCCCAGTTGTCGCCACGGCGAAGTCACCGACCAAATCGCTGCCAATTGGCACAACGACGTAGGCCGCCGCAACGCGATCGGACCGCTGGGGGCTGGGAATGCCCCACGCACCGCGCAGGTACGTACCGATGCCGTAGTCGAACGCGCCATCGGGCAACGGACTGTCCCACACGTTGTTGTTTTCCTCAGGCGCCGTTCCAAACCGCGCTTCCGCGGTCGGCGTGAGATGACTATCGCCGCGACCGTCGCTTGGTGCGCCCAAGGGCGTGGGGTCCGGCACAGCATCGAAATCTAGATCGTACCACCGTTGATGAAACGCCCCCAAGAGACTTACGTCGACCGCCGTGATGAGATCGCCGTTGTCGGTGAGGACGTCAATTTGCCAGGCCTCGAAACCTTTCCCGGTCAACGAAGTCTCCGGCGCGTCGAACGTCGACGTGACCCGCGTCGCGTCAACAAACACGCCGCCACGGGCGGGCGGGGCCGCGAGGACTGCCGAGGCGAGCACCGCGAGCGCTGCCAGACTCATCGTTCGGCGCGCGGTGCAGAAACCCAAACTGTTCATTATGTTCTCCAGTAGGAAGTCAGTTGCCGTCTGCCGCCCGCCAACGCCGCCAGTCCCGCCGCGGCGAGATCCACGCACCCGGTTCGGGGACCAGCGCCACATGCACGCGGTACGTACCGGTGGGAGTCGTAAACTCCACGATTCCGCGCACAAAGTGTTCCTTGCCATCAGGCACGACCAGATACGCCACCGAGGCGGTGTCCGTCTGCCCAGAGGCAGGGACTTCCCAGGCGCCGCACAGGTATGTCCCGATGCCATAGTCGAAGATGCTTGAACACGGCATCGGACTGTAGCATAAGCCGTTGTTCTCGCTGGGACCGCTCGCAATCAGAGCGCCGACGCCGGAGGGCAGATGGCTGTCGCCGCGACCATCGCTTGGAACGCCCGATGGCGTTGGCTCGGAGCCGACATCGGAAGAGTATCGCTGGTGGAATGGCCCGACGAGCGACACGTCGACCGCCGAGATCAGCGCGCCGTCGTCGGTGGAGATGTCGAGTTGGTAGGCCGTGAAGCCAGTCAGCGCGGCCTCCGACGCCAGGAACGTCGACGCGACGGGCGAGATGTCCAAGACCAAGCCGCCGCGGGCGACCGAAGCGACCAGCCACATTATTAGCGCGCACGCTCGCGAGCGTCTCATGCGTCTGTGCATTACAGCTCTCCCGCTACTCTCGAAACTGCGCCGCTTAACCCGCCCCAGCGCTGCTCTGCCGCGGCCCCACGGCAGTTCGATTCCATGCAGCGCGCTGCACGCGTCGATAAGCAACCTGCAGTCTACCGCCGCGGGGGCAATCATGCACGAATGATTTGGGGGAAATGCAGTGGGTCGACGCCGGGTCGCAGCGCGGCTTGGTTGCCAAGCTTGCAGCCGTGCGGTTCCGCACAGCTGCCCAATTGCCCCAAATTGGCCCGTCGCACGACCGCGGGTTAAGACACCATGCATTGACGACAGCTGGTTTTGCAGAGGCGTGTGGCCCGAATGGCCGCCCAGCGGCAATTCGACAGCGTAGCACCGCAAAACACAAGCCGCTGACATGGCTCGCGTTTGCTGCGAGACAAATCCCGTGCTACAATCCGTGCCGGGGCGTTTCTCATTCACGGCTGCCCAGCTATGCGACTCTCGCTACACAATGCGGCGTTCTGCGCCGTCGTCGCGCTCCTGCTCCACGCGACGCCCGCCGCGGCCCAATTCGCCACCGTGCTGAACGTTCCTCCGGGCGAGCTGATCGAGAACTTCAAGATTGGCACAGACACGCAAGTGAACGTCAGCGACGGCGGCGCCAGAATCAACCGAGTATACGTCAGTGCCCAGGACGGGTCCGTCACCAACGCCGAACTCAACATCGCGGGAGGAGTGTTTTCTAGCGTGACCGCGTACGCCGGCGGACGCATCAATCAGTCGGGGGGACGAGTTCAGAACGCAAGGTTCTACCCTGGAGCCACCGTGCAGTGGACTGGGGGAGTCGTCGGAGAGTTCTCGGGCAACGATGGCAATCTCCGCATCGTTGGCGGCGAGTATCGCCTGGACGGGGCGCCGATCGGGGACGGCCTGACGCCCGCCGATGTTCTGCAACTCAACACGATCAATCCCGACGCGGTGCTCACAGGCGTCTTGGCAGACGGAACGCCTTTTGTCGTCGATAAATTCGGCCCGACGGCCACGGTGACGCTGTCAGGCGCCGAGTTGCCGGCCATTGGTCCGCAAGTCTTTGTGGCCTCGCGCGACGCGCTGCCACTGGGGATCCGGAGCGGACAAACGGTGATCGTCGACGAAGGTTCGAAAACGCCTGGGACGTTCATCGCCGGACCCGGCAGCGCCGTGGTCCTGCTGCCCGACAGCTCAGCCGGATTGCTCAACGCGGTCGACGCCTCGGTCGAGATGTTGGGCGGCGGCGTCGCAGGGATTGGCCTGTATGACCACGCGTCGCTGACGATTCGCGAAGGCACCCTGGGCTTTGCTGACCTGCAAGCGTTCGTCGCACGCAATGCAAGCGTGGTCACCATGTTCGATGGTCGCATCAGCCGCGTTTGGCGACTTCATGAAGGGAGCGTGATGAACGTCGCCGGCGGAGTCGTGGGCGAGGGCGAAGCCGTCGACCCAGGATTTGACTCATCCCACGGGTTAGTCCTCTCCGAATCGCGACTGAACGTCAGCGGCGGATTGGTCCGCATGCCCGTGGCCACGCTAGGCGGAATGACGACAATTACGGGCGGCATCTGGGCGCACAACAAAGATCCAGTCTTCGTAGGCGTCCGTTCTTACGGGGGGTCGCCCGGCGCCGTGAGCATCTCCGGCGGTACGCTTCGCGCCCGCCTCAGCGCCGCCTGGGGGGGTGAGATTCACATCTACGGCAACGATTTCTCGATCGACGGCGTCCTGGCCGCCAATTGGAACAGCGACAACGAGATCGTCCTCAGCGATCTGCCGTCGTCGGCGATCTTGTCAGGGAATCTCGCCGACGGCGCCCACTTTCGCAACAGTGCGGATGTAGATACTGATAGTCGCATCGTGCTGCATTCCGTCGACTTACCTGCAGCGGGACCTGCGCTGATTTCTGCACCGGCGGACGCCGTCCCCCCAACCCTTCGCAGCGGCCAAACCTTGGTCCTGGGTAACGGGGGCGCGACGCCCGATTACTTCCGCGCCGGGCCCGGCAGCGCGATTGTCGTCGCGCCGGGCGGACGCATCGGCGAGTTCGCCGATGCTTACGACGCCTTGGTGAATGTCGACGCCGGCAGCATCGGCCAAGACTTCACTCTCTATGGAAGTGAGTTGACGGTGTCCGGCGGTGCGATAAAGAGGGTTTGGCTGAACGACGGAACGGTTGCCAGCGTTTCTGAAGGGACGATTGATGCGGCTTTTGTCGCGGACCGAAGCGAAATTAACGTTAGCGGCGGGACGATCAAGTCGCTGTACATCGCGCCGGGACAGCAGGCCACGGCGCGCGTTTCCGGGGGCACGATCGAATCCATCTACTTTCGTGACGGTACGCTGCAATTCGCCGGAACGCATTTCTTGCTCAATGGCGAGCCGCTGGGCGACTTGCTCGTGAACCAGACCTTGCTGCTCGGCGAGGGAGCCGGCACGATCAGCGGCAATCTGGCCGACGGCACGCCATTCTCCTTTTCCGTTCCCCTGGCGTCCTCGCCGGACTACGAGGTCAACGTGTTGTTGTCGCTGGTGGAAAACGGCGACTTCAACCAGGACGGTGCCGTCGACGGCGGTGACTTTCTCGCGTGGCAGCGCGGTTACGGCGCGGCGGACGGCCATGCTGGCGGTGACGCCAATGGCGACGGCGTCGTTGACGGCCTGGATTTGGCAAGGTGGCAACGCGACTTCAAACCCGCCCCGGCGGCAGCTTCGCCCGTCGCCGCCGCCGTTGCCGAGCCCGCCGCGATCGCGTTGGGACTGCTGATACCGCTGGACCTATTGATCCTTGCGCGGCTAACGAGCCGGTTAGATTTTCAGTCGTGCGGACTTGAAAAGCGATTTCTTGAGGCTTGAGGCGGCCGCGTGTTTCTTCAGCGACGAGTTGACCGAGCGTTTGAGTTGACGAATGTCGTCGGGGACGAAGTTGGCGAGGTCGGCGTACTTCGTGTTGCTCCACCGCGGCTCGACAGGATTGAGTTCCGGGGCGTAGGCCGGGAGTTGCTCGAACGAGATCTTCGTCAGCCGGGACGCCGCGACCTGTTTCTCGGCCAAGCGGTGGACGTTCCAGCGATCCCAAACGACGATCAGCGGTCGCTGCAGTCGCCGCTTCAGGAGTTTGACGAAGGCGACGACGTCGACGGCTTTGACGTTGGTCTCTTGGATGGCGAACGGCGTGGTGATCCGCCGACGCGCAGGGGACAGGACCACAGCGCCGATCACGCTCAGACGGTCGCGACGGTCCCACGCCCTCTGAACGGGCGTCTGGCCGCGGCGGCTCCAAGTGCGGCGGTTCACCGGCTGCAGCCGAAAGCCGGTTTCGTCGATGAACACAATGCAATCACCCTGTCGGCGCGCTTTTTTTGATGCGGGGCCAATCGACCCGCCGCCAGCGCTCGACCGCGTCCGCATCCTGCTCCCGGGCCACTTGCCGCGGCTTCTGGGACGTGAAACCCAAGTCGTGCAGGATCCGCGAGACGCGCCCCGGATCGTACTGCACGCGGAACTTCTTGCGGACCACTTCGGCCACCCGGGCGCAGGTCCACAAGTCGGTCTTGTATCCGGCCGCCAAGGGACCGTCGATGAGCATCTGGACGAGCGATTGTTTCTGCTCGTCGGACAACTTGGAGACGCCGCCGGGATGCGCCTTGGCGCCCAACGCCTCGACGCCTCCCTCGCGCCACGCTCGTTTCCAACGCTTCACGCTGGAGAGGTGGACGCCGAGAACGGCGGCGATCTCCGGCAGAGACTTCCGTGCCTGGAAATACTCTGCAGCACGACGACGACGAGCCTCCAGCTCCGCCGCACTGCCTGGGGTTCTCATGAAACATAGTACGATGGTAGCTCCGCCCAGGGTTCATTCGCGGCGCAAGGATCAATAGCAGACGAGCCGTATTGCTAGAAACGACCTCGGCCCGAAATTTCGCGGCCGATTAGTAGCACTGGGCGCTGGCCATTGTTACGATGGTACCTGTCGGACTCGGTTCCTGCCCAACGATTGCGGGAAAGCCCCATTGGTCGAGGCCAGCAAGGGAGTGAAAGCGGGGTCTGACTCACTCATCCGGCGGCGCGGGCAAGGCGTCGCCTCAGTGGATCGCGTCTGATCGCACGATGGAATCACGCGTACTCGCCTTCACGGGGACATTCGTCCTTTCCTTGGCCGCGGCGACCTCGGTTCAGTGTGCAGCCGTCTTGACTGGCGACGTGACCCCGTCGTTGCCCTGGAACTCTTCAAGCGACGTCCTCATCGGCGACGCAGAAAATGGAACGCTCGCCGTTGACGCGGGCAGCGAGTTGAATAACCGGTACGCCTACCTGGGCTCCTCTGCGGGGGCGACGGGTAGTGCAACGGTCTCTGGAAATGGGGCCCGATGGACCAATAGCGCCCTCTTCGTGGGGCAGTACGGCAGCGGTTCGCTCCGTGTCGAAGCGGGCGCGCAGGTCAGCAGTGTGAGGGGGACCGGCCGAGGAAGTGCAGGACGGAGCTACATTGGCCTTCAGTCAGAATCTACGGGGGAAGTGCTGATCACTGGCGTCGGCTCTCAATGGACCAATAGCGAGAACCTCTACGTCGGCCTCGATGGCGCCGGGACGCTCCGCATCGAGGCAGGCGGGCAAATCAACAATAAGTATAAATGGGCTCATATTGGTTACTCTTCCGGGTCGACCGGCGCCGCGACGGTCACAGGCGTCGGCTCCCAATGCATCAACAGTGATCTCTTCGTGGGCACACGGGGCAGCGGATCGCTTCGCGTGGAAGCGGGCGGGCAGATCGATAACTCGGCTGGATGCATCGGATACTCAAAGGGGTCGACGGGGGAGGCGACGATCACCGGCGCCGGCTCGCAATGGACAATTGGCCGCGATTTCTATGTGGGCCGTGGCGGCGCCGGGTCGCTCCGCGTAGAGACGGGGGGGCAGATCAACAGCGCGTCCGGATATATCGGTGATTTTGTCGGGTCGACAGGCAAGGCGACAATCGCCGGTGCTGGCTCGCAGTGGACAAACAGCGGAGACCTCTTTGTCGGACGTGCGGGTCATGGTTCGTTGACTGTCGCGGATGGCGGACAATTGACGGCGGGCACGCTGTTTGCTTCGCTCGATGATCTCCACGGCGACGGGATGATTGCCGCCACCGCGGGCGCGATCCTCGACACCGACTTGCCGTTTGACTCTGCCCACGGTACGCAAGTGGTCGTCGGCTTTGGTTCCGGGGGAATGTTAACCGTCACGGCGGCCGGAGGCGATCTTGGCGCGGGGTACAAGGGCCTGGGCTCGCTGACCGTGGCCGACGGTATCGCCGTCACCAGCGAAGATGGTTACCTCGGCTATTCTCGGGGGTCGACCGGCTCGGCGAAAGTCACCGGCGCTGGCTCGCAATGGACCAGCAGCGACGGCATCTCCGTCGGCCTCCACGGCAACGGGATGCTCCGCGTGGAGGAGGGCGCGCGGGTGACAAGTTCCCACGGGCACATCGGCCTATCGTCGACATCGACCAGCGAAGCGACGATCACGGGAGTCGGCTCAGAATGGACGAGTAGCGGCTCGCTGACCGTCGGCGCTTACGGCAGGGGGGCGTTGACAGTCGCGGACGGGGCGCATGTCAGCGATGGCACCGGGTACATAGGCTCCTTGTCAGGGTCGACGGGCACGGCGATGATCTCGGGCGCCGGCTCACAATGGTCGAACAGCGAGAACCTCTACGTCGGCCTCGATGGCGCCGGGACGCTCCGCATCGAGGCAGGCGGGCTCGTGAATGTTGCCGGCACTTTATTCGTTGACGATTCCCCCACCTACGGCGACAGTCGCATCAGCATAGCCACCGGGGGCATGCTCGCTCTACATGGCGACGCTGAGGACTCGCTGGCCGAATACCTCGATCTCGTCGATGGCACGGACGCGATTTACTACTGGGACGAACAAGTAGGCGAGTTTGCATCGATCACCAGCGCCATCTACGGCGATGACTACACGCTGCGATACTTCACCGGCGGTGATCTGGCCGGATACACCGTGCTGACTGTGGGGACGATATCCGAACCACGCGCCTCGACGCTTGTGATGCTTTTCTCCCTTGCGATCATGTGCAGTAACCGCATGACCAGAGCCGTATGTGGTCGGTGGTTTTCGACGCTGCAGCGGCGTAAAGGCTTGCACGCCCGCGGTGAGAATCAGAGGTTCCCAGGCTGATGCGGTAACATCGACCGCAAGAATCCGGGAGACTTCCTGCGGCGCTGAAGTTGGTCCAACTTCGCTGAGTTCCGGACCTGGCGAATTGACGGCGGCGGCGCGACCGCTGCGTTATTGTTTTGCCGCGATCAATGCTCAAACTCCAAAATGAGAGAGCAAGCGCCAAGACCAGATAACGTCTCAGTCTATACACCCCACTAGCGCCAAGCCTGCCAGGGCGAGAGCGCCCGGCCGTAGCGAAATCGGTTCCGGGACAGCAGGTCGTGGCGGCGCGGTGCGACGCCACGCCATTGCGTGATCATCGACGCCATCCTTTGGAGCGCGTCTTCCGCCGTCCTTGCGAGCGAATTGCCGCAATCACTCCCAGTCCCATGCCAATGCAAATCATTGAACGCGGTTCGGGAACACGGGCCGCATTCGCGACGGCATTGGTCGATTCGCCGAAATGGGCTTGCCAATCTGCGAGCAGTTGTCCGGGTTGATTGCCGGGATACCCTCGCTGCCATTCGAGAAAGTCGCCGCCGTCAACGCTGAGATCGCCGTTGAAGTCGCCGAGCAGCCCGGCGGTCAACGTCAGCACCACGTCGTTTCCAGTGCCGCCTTGATAGGAGATCGTCACCAGCCCCGGGAACCCGGCCCCGAACACCGCTTCGCCTTCCTCGTAGAGATCGCCGGTCAACGCGTCTTCGAAGAAGCCGACGATCGGCCCGGCGGTCCTGTTGTCGACAAGCAGGAGCTGCTGGCTCGCCGCCAGCGCGGACAAATCGAGCACGAGCGCCGTCCCGTCGCCGTGCAAGTTGCCGCTGCCGTTGGCGCCGGTGTTGGCCGCGACTTCGATCGGGTCCTGCAATTGCACCGAGTTTGTGCCGTTGCCCAGGACCACCAGCGGCGTGACGCCCGCGGAGTCGGCGGTCCAGGCGATGGTTTCGTCGGCGCCCAGCGCGGCGTTGTCGAGTTGCCGCACCGATGCCGTGGCGCCGCTACCGTAAAACTCCAATCGACCGCTGGTGCCGACCGCGCCGTCGGCCAGGATGAGCACGCCGTCGTGCTGTACGTTCGCCGTACCGCCGATGGCGAGACGCCCCGATCCGCCGTTGCGGCCCACGCTCATTCGGCCGGCGCCGTCCGCGGCCGAATGCAAGGAACCGCCGGCGATTTCATAGGCGCCGACCGCGCCAACGTTTTCGCCAATCGAAAAGTCGCCGTCGCTGGTGAATCGACCGCCGGTTTGCTGCACGAGCCCGTCCCCGCCCGCCTCAAGTCCGATGAACACGGGGGCGCCGTTGGTTTGCAGCACGACGGCGCCGTCGGACTTGATTTCGAGTAGTCCCTCGCCGCCGTACCCCACGTACAAATCGTCCGGCGACGCCACAGCCGCGGAGTCGGCGGAACCCACGCCGTCGCCGACGCGGAGGACGCCCGTTGCGCCGGCGTAGCCAATGCGCAGATGACGCAGTTGCCCCCCGGCGAGGCCTCCGCCCGGGAGCAGTTGGCCATCGTTGAGGTCATACTCGCCGCTGCTGCCGGCGCCGTTGCCGATCGCCATGAACTTGAGCGAACCGGCGACGTCGCCGGCGGTGACGGTTCCGCCGTTCTGGGTGAGGCTGCCAGTTCCGCCCTGTCCAATTCGCAGTCGACCTTCGACCTTCAGCGTTCCGGTGCTGTTCCAGAAGACGGCGCCGTTGAGGCCGCCCTCGCCGACAGTCATATCGCCGATGTCGGTACTGCCCGGGGCTGCACCGTTGCCGATGGTCAGATTCTCGGCGCCCGTGACAACGAGGGTTCCGTCGCCCTCGGTCCCCGCGACGACCAGTCCGCCGCGGGCGGTCCCGATGCGGAGCGTGCGGACGGCGAAACCGGCCAAGTTGTCCGTCGCGGCGTCGAACGTGGCCACGCCGTTGTTGCCCAGGTAGAGGTCGTCGCCGCCGCCGGCAAAGGGGTCCGCAGGCGTACCGCTGGATCCACCGGCGCCGTTTCCTTCGTCCCAGGCGGCGTCGAAATTCGCCGCCCCGCCAGTCCACGTGAGCCCGTCGACCGCCAGGACGCTCAGGGTCGTGTCGTAGGCGAATGGCAAACCGTATTCTGTGCTGAGGTAATTTGCCACAAGATTGATTTGGCCGATTGAGAGCTGTTCGTTGTAGACGACGAATTCCGCCAGTTGGCCCGAGAAGTAGTCGCTGGTGAGCAATGCTCCGTTGTCGCCGCGGCCTGTTCCCAATAACAGTTCCAAGTCGCTTCCCGTGAATTGGACGCTGCCGGCGGTGTTGGTGCTTGATCCCGTGAACGTGTTGGCCCCGAGCGTGCCGTCGACGTACAACGTGGCGTCGTCGTAGGACTGCCCCGGTTCGATCTGCCACGCCACAATATGAAAACCGGGATCAGCCACCGCTGTGTCGTACAGCGCGGCGCCGTTGTTAAAGCGGTATCCCGCCCCGCCGTTGCTGGTGCTCGTCGCCGACGAGGAGACGTCGAAGCCGACGACTTCCCCGGCGGCGCCGCCGCTGTCGCCCAATTGCCCGAGGCGCTCGGCGACCTGGCCCGAACTATCGGCGGTCGTCACCGCGAACACCGTGACGCCCCCGCTGGCCGAGGGCAAGGAGTTGGTCGTCGACGAAGCGAGAACATCGTCGCCGTCGAAACTCACCACGGCCCGGCCGTTGAGAGCGCCTGTCAGCAGCGTGGGTTGCGCTGCGGGAGTCGATTGGGAGACCGTGCCGTTGAACGAATCTCCGCTCGCGCCGTCCGTCCAGGTGGCCACCGCAGCGCCGTTGCCCAATGAAGCCAGGTCGTCGGCCTTCAGGCGTACGAGGGGCGTCGCCGCGTCCGGTAAGTTGCGCGACGGCGTCGAGTAGCGAATCGCCAAGGCCTCGGTCGCCAGCTGACTCACCAGCGTCGGCTGCTGAAAGGCGAGATTGTTCGTTTCCCCGACGTCGGCGGACAAATCGTACAGTTCGGGGGCCGTTCCCTGCGCATTGATCAGCAGTTTCCAGTCACCCTTGCGCAGCGCGAGCACCTCCTGTCCGTTGGCGCCGGCGCCGTTGGGGTCGGGGTTTTCGTGGCGGTTTTCATCCCCTCGGTTCATGTCCCAGAACAGCGACGTGGTGCGAGTTTGCGACCCGACTCCCAGCAACGCATCGCTGAGGTTTTCCCCGTCGAACGCCGCTCCCGCCGGCGGCGCGACGCCCGCAATCGCCGTCAACGTCGGGAACAGGTCGGGCATCCACATCACCGTGTCGTCGTCGGTGCGGTTGGCGGTCACGTGCCCCGTCCAGCGGGCGATCAGCGGTTCGCGGAATCCGCCTTCAAAGACGTCCCCCTTGCCGCCGCGGAACGGGCCCGCGGAGCCAATGTTGTTGGCGTTGACGTCGACCGGACCGTTGTCGGCGGTCACCAGGATCAACGTGTTGCTCCCCAGACCCTGTTGGTCGATGTACTCGACCAGGCGCCCCACTTGCTGGTCCATGTATTCCATCACGGCCAGATAGTCGCGGGACTCCTGCGGCAGATTTGGGTACAGATTGTCGTACTTCGCCTTCAGCCCCGGCGAAGGATCATGCGGAGTGTGGACCTCGTCGGGCCACAGGTTGATAAAGAACGGCTGAGACGGATTATTCGTCTGCACGTCGCCGATGAAGTCGATCGCCCGATCGACCATGAAGTTCGCGTTGTATTCGCGTTCCAGGTAGACCAGCTGGTCGAGTCCGCCGCCGGTGCCGCGGGCCTCGCTGGCGGAGTTCAAGCCGTTGAGGTAGGCGCTGGGCCGCGTCGTCACGCCCGCGGCGTCGCCGCCGTAATCCACGACGTTGATAATGCGATTGCCCAGCCCCTCGAACTGCGTCCAGACGTCGTCGTAGCCGTATTCGACGATCCGGGGAACCGACACGTTCGTACCCCGGGTGGGATTCGACTCGTAGCCGACGTCGCGCCCGCCGCCGAGGTGCCACTTGCCAAAGTGACCGGTCGTATAGCCGGCGTCGTGAAAGGCGTCCGCCATCGCTGGCGCGTCGAGCGACAGGCTGTTGGCGTTGTCGCGATCAAGGTTGCTTGTCGAGTTGTCGAGAAACGAGTTGATGTTCGAGCGGGCCGCATACTGCCCCGTGAACAGCGAGGCCCGCGACGGGCTGCAGATTGGCGCGCCCGAATAGAATTGGGTGAATCGCGTGCCCTCGGTCGCCAATTGGTCGATGTTGGGCGTATTGGAATACTGGCTGCCGTAGGCGCCGATGTCGCCCCACCCCATGTCGTCGATGTTGACGATGACAATGTTGGGTTGAATCGAGACGCCGTTGGACTGGGCTCGAGCCGAGTTTGCTGCACAAGTCAGTTCGACAGCAAGTGCGACGAACAGCAGGAAGGTCAACACACGCTTCCAGGGCGCCAAGCGATCGCTGGTGGTCGGTTCAGTGATGATGGTCATTCGCGCGGGCGCCGTCGCCCCAAGTTGGCTGTGAAGAAATAAGACGCCGCCCCGGCGCGTCGTGCATGACGGCGCGCAGCGGGGCGGCGCGTTTCTGTCGGGAACTGCCCCTAGGCCGTGGCGCGCCGTCGCAACAGCGACAGGCAGCCCACGCCAAGTACCGACAGAATGACCGTGGCGGGCTCGGGGACGACCGCAAACCCGACCCGCAGACCGCTGCCAAAACTGGCTTGTTGGAACGTTCGAATGTTCGGATCCGCGATGTAGTCGGCGAGCGTCAGGAAGCCCTCGATCTGACCGCTCCCAGCCACTTGGAAATAGTTGGCGCCGGGCGTGTCGTTCGGCGACGGACGATTACCGGGCGCGTCTTCATCCGGGTAGTAGAAGTTGAGCAGGTTGCCGCCGTAGTTCGATTCCGTCGAGATGCCATTGTCGCTCAGCAGATCGGCCAGCGTGGCGTACTGGCGGATATCGCCGTCGGCGGCGTCGGCCGCTTCCAAGACGACGTAGAAGCCGCCGGTGTTGCCGTCGTAGCTCAGCCCGTGAATTGTTCCCGGACCACCGCCGGCAGCGGGACCATTTCCATTGACTTTATCGGCAAAGACGTCGGCGGCCAACGTGTTGGGCACGGCGTTGGCGAGCCAAGCGGCGATGCCATTCCACGCGACGACGTCGCCGCCGCTGTTCACGCCCAGTACGCGGCCGTCAGGCGTTTGCGTCATGCCCTGATATTCGCCGTACGCTGGAATCGTGGCCCTCAGGACTCCCGACCCCATGCCGAAACTGCCGCCGGTGATCGGGCTCGCGCCAACGTCGACGCCGGAAAACGATTTGACCAGGCCGATGTCATTGACGATGTAAATTGTCGCCGCCTGGCCGCACGTTGCGACAAGGACCAGCGCGGTCGCCAAGACGAGGCGACAATCGAACCATCTCATTAGACGCTCCTCTCAATTGGTGCACGAATCAGAAAAGAAATTTCAACGCGAGATCATGGTCCATCAGGCCCTGCCGGAACTCCTACCTTGAAACGGTCGCGCCATGAACGCGCCGTCGCGTCGCCCAGCTAAGCGTCAGGCAGGAAAGCACGCCGATGAGCAAGGCGCCGGTTGGCTCGGGGACGGCCGCCGCCGCCGCCTTCGTCGGCGGAAGACCCGCCCCGAAATTGGCTTCCCAATCGGATAGCAATTGCCCCGGCTGATTGCCCGGATAGCCCCGCTGCCAGATCAAAAAGTCCGTGCCGTTGACGAACGTGTCGCTATTGAAGTCGCCAGGCAACCCGGCGTTCAGATTTAACACGACGTCGTTCCCCGTGCCGCCGGTGTAGGAGATTGTCACGGCGCCGGCGAACCCGGTGCCGAGAATCGCTTCGCCCTGCTCGTACAGATTCATCGTGGTTCCCGCTTCAAAGAAGCCGATGACGGCCTCAGCGCTCTGATTGTCAAACAGCGTCAAAGTCTGCGAACCGGAGAGCGCCGACAGGTCGAGTTCCAACGCGATGCCGTCGCCCATCAGGTCGCCGCCGCCGTTGGTCCCCGTATTGGCGGTCACTTCGGCCGGGTCCTGGATTTGCAGCACGTTCATGCCCGAAGCGCCCGTCACCACGATCGGCGTGATGCCATTCGCGTCGGCGACCCAGCGGATAGTCTCAAAGTTGCCGCTACCGGCGCCGGCCGTGCCGGGGGCGTTTTCAAGACGGTTCACGGTGAAGCTGGCCTGGCTGCCGGTCAGCTCAAGCAGGCCGGTCGTACCGGCCCCGCCCGCTTCGGCGATGTACAGATTGCCTTGCGTCGTGAAACTGGCCGTGCCGCTGATGCGGAACGTGCCGTTGCCGCCGCCGCCGCCGATGCGTACGTCGCCGGCCCCGTCGTTGGCGGCTTGGATCGTGCCGCCGCTGAATTGGTACTCGCCGGTCGTCCCGGCGCCCTCGCCGATCGAAAAGGCGTCTTCCAATGTCACCGATCCGCCCGTCTGGTTGACCACCCCGGTCCCGGCCGAACCGCCGGTCCGATATCCGACAAACAGCGGGGCGTTGTTGCCGATGAGCCGCAGGACGCCGTCGGACTTGATCGCCAAAGTGCCGTTGCCGCTTTGAGAACCGACCCAGACGTCGTCCTCGGTCTCCAGCACCGCGGTGCCGGCGGCGCCGACGCCGTCGCCAAGATTGAACGTGCCGGTAGCGCCGGCATGCCCGACGCGGAATTGCCGCAGCGGGTTGCCCGCACCAGGACCGTCAGGATAGAGCGTGCCGTTGTTGAGGTTGTACGTGCCCGTGCTGCCAGTCCCGTCGCCAATGCCGAGATACTTGCCGCCGCCGCCGGTCGTGCCCGCTTGAACGACGCCGTTGTTTTGCGTGAAGACGCCCGTGCCCCCCGAACGTCCGACGCGGAACTGGCCCTGGACGTCCAGCGTTCCGGAACTGCTCCAGTTGACCGTGCCGGTGAAGCCCGCTTCGCCGACGATGAAAAAGCCCTCGGCTCCCGCGGCCCCCGCGTCGTCGATCGTCAAATTCTCCGCACCCGAGACGGTGAGCGTGCCGTTGCCGTTGCGACCGGCGACAACCGCCGCCGCCTGATTGGTGCCGATGAACAAGTTTTTCACCGTCGTTCC
The DNA here is from genome assembly GCA_020427145.1 of Planctomycetales bacterium. Classification (GTDB taxonomy): domain Bacteria; phylum Planctomycetota; class Planctomycetia; order Pirellulales; family Lacipirellulaceae. Next base: position 15,874 of record JAGQOU010000147.1, read on the forward strand.
GGAAGCATCGTTCGTGCTGCCGTCGTAGGTGGCCGCCCCGTTGTTGCCCAGGTAAAGCGTCTGCAGGCTGTTGAACGGATCGACGCCAGTCGCGGCGACGCCGAAGCTGCCGTTGCCCGACGCCCAACCCGCGTCAAAGTTGGCGGTTCCGACATTCCACACCAAACCGTTGGTGCTGCTGCTGGGCAGCGTGCTTTGCAGCACAATGTCGTTTCCGTCGCCGCCGTACAGGTTCAGGTAAAAATTGGCCCCGCCGCCGTTCTGACCGACGACTTGCCCCTGGATGAGATTGCCGAAGGCGCCGATCAACTGGGCCGAGGCGTCCAATTGATCGAACAGCACGATGGAATTGGTGGACGAGTAGCTGCCCAGTCCGTTGACGTTGAGCATGCCCCCGGCGAGCGTCACGCCGTTGCCAGCCCCCGTATCGCCGGCCGTATTGGTGCCGCCCTCGACGGTGATCTTCGTGGCGCCGCCGGCGTCGAGATTGAACGTGAAGGTCGAACCGGCGAACGCACTGACTGCTCGCACGTTGACCGTTCCGGTCGAACCGCTGAGCGTGTAAGAACCGACGCCCGTGTTGTTCGCGATCTGCAGCAACCCGTCCATGTCAAGACTGCCGCCGGTCTGGTTGATCGCGCCAGTCGACCCGCCTCCCGGTCCGACCAGCAGCGACGACGATATTCCCAACACGGGCGTGAAGGGGATGGTCAAGCGCCCGTCCGCCATGATGTTGAGCGTGCCTGTGCCGCTGCCGGAGCCGATTTCGACGTTGCCCCAATGTTCAATGCTGGCGGAACCAGTTGCGCCGGTTCCATCTCCCAGGTTGAGCACACCCTGGCTGCCGCCGCCAGTTCCAACTTGCAGCGTCCGGCGGATTTCAAATCCGGCCCCATCGTCTTGGGAGCCGATCGTAATCGCTCCGTCGTTGAGGTTGAGCGTCCCGAGTCCGCCCGCCGACGCGACTTGCGCCGCCTTGCTGGGGCCGGCCGTGTCGCCGAATTGGGCGGTCCCGCCGTTCATGTTGAAGGTCCCCGTCCCGTTCTGTCCGACGCGGAACTGCCCGTTCGCCTGCAGATTGCCCGTGGAGTTCCAGTTCATCGCGCCCGTGACCCCGGCGGCGCCGCCCAAGATCAGGTTGCCGGTGCCGATCGCGTCGGTATCGAACAACAGCAGGTCGACGTTGCTCACGGTGAACGTGCCGTTGCCCTGCAGATTGGGGCCGCCGATCCCCGTCAGGTCGGCCTCCGGGGCCAGCGTGCCGACGCGCAACTCGTGTAGCGAGTTGTCCATGAACGGCCCTTGGTTGGCCGAGTTGAGCGTCACGTCGCCCGCGTTGCCGATGATGACGATGTTCTCGCCCCCGGAGCCGCCCCCGCTTCCGACGTACGTGAATGGATTGGACGTCGTCGCCACCGACCCGCCGTTGTCGTACGACCAGGTCGGGCTGCCAATAAAATTGCCAGTACCGTCGTTCCAAATCAGCGGGTCGGCGGACGCATTCCCCGCAGTCAGAGCGAGCGCCAGCGCACCCAGCGCTGCCACGCCGACGAACGCATTCCATCGAAAGAAACCGCCGGCCGTGCGAACGAGATTGATCATGAGTGTTATCCTCACAGATTGATTTCCGGCAGCGTCATCAGGTCAGCGTCGGCCGGTTTGTTGTCGAGTCATTGAATCAAGTCGCGGCGCCAGACTCCGCGGAGCTTGCGGTCGGCATGGCGCCCGCCTCCGTCAGAAGTTCGGCGCCACTTCCCCGCCGTCGCGGCTCGCTAGTGCTCGCCACACGGACAATTCGATCTCGTCGGTGACGAGGCGGACCGAGCCGTCGCACAACGCCGCCTGGACGCCGCCAGGATGGTTGCTGCGCGCCGCCAGCGTCTGCTCGGCGGGAGTATTGCTGCGCGAGCAGGGCAGTCCGATATCCGGCCGATCGAGACAAAAGCCGACGTCGACGCCGCAACCCGTCTTGGGATCGACTGTCGCCGCAGACTGGCCTCGTCCGCCTCCGCCGCCGCAGCCGGAGCTGTTGGGCAACAGCAGCGTCGAAATCTGGTGGCTCGCCGTCGCGGGGATCCAGATGCGCGCCCGTCGATCAATTTCGCTGTCGGGCGGCCCCCCCGTCGGAGCCTGAAGCATTTCCATCATGAGCAGCGTGACGCTCGACCCGTCGGTGATGCGGCGAAACGAGACTTCGACCTCCGTCTCGAAGGGACCGGGCTGTCCGGGTTCATTGCTGCTGGTCACGAAATTCCACACGGGCGTCGACTGCAGGGCTCGCCCCGTGCCCCAGTTGATCCCGTAATTGCCCTTGAAGTCGTACGCCGTGTCGCCGACGCCCGTGTTGTTCGCGTCGAATCCCTGTGCGTAAAGCACCTGCACCGGCTCGTCCGAAGGACATTGCATGGCCGGCTCGGGGTGAGAAAAGACGTTGCGCAGCTGCTTTCTTGGTTGCACTTTCGGGTCGAACAGATTGGCGACGACCGACGACTCGATATAGGGCAAGATCTCGATATAGAACGTCTTGCCGTCGAGCCCAGCGGGCGGCGCCGTCGGGAAATGACCGTATGCGGAGACGTAGTTCTGCGAGGCGAGCGCCAACTGGCGAATGTTGTTCTGACACGACGAGCGGCGCGCCGCCTCGCGAGCGGCCTGTATGGCCGGCAGCAGCAACGCCACCAGTACGCCGATGATGGCAATAACGACGAGCAGTTCAACGAGCGTGAAACCCGTCCGAACCGGTCGACGATTGCGGCGAGCGAGTCGTCCTCCCCGGACGACGGCCTCGACGACCGTCGTCCACCGATTTTGCCGGACAGTGGAAATGTCCATCTTTCGAAGTTCCTGATTGTTTTGCGGTTGCCGCGTGGACACTCTGGGCCGCAATCGGCAGCGTAAGTCGCGGCGGCGAAATGTGTTCCGGCGCAGAACAGCGTTTTCCGGCAGCGGCTGCGCGGCTCTTAATCACCCGCGCGGACGCGCTAGGGACGACTCGATCCGTAATTGAGGAGGTCCCGAAAAGAGCCTGCAGCCGCCGCGCAAGGCGTTTCGTGAAATCAGTTTGCCGGCGGCCGACCGGAGGTTGCGACGCTCCGCAGTTTTTTTCAGATTTCCTGGCTTTTTGCTCGCGACCCGCAACTTCTCGTTCCGCTGCGGCAAAAGTACAACGGAGCCGATGCAGCGCTGTTCGCCGCGATAGCGGGGGACGGATGCGCGGCTCGCAGGCAAGGCTGACATTTGGCGACTGACCGCTGCAATCCGACGAGTCCAGATTCCGATGAGTCGAGAGCCCCCACCATCGGCCGATTCCGACTGCCGGGGTCTCGCCTCGCAATGGGAAGACGCTCGGGGGCCGGTCTTTGCCCAATTGCTTGCTGGGATAGGTTCGTTTCACGACGCCGAGGACGTGCTCCAAGAGGTTGCGATCAGCGTCGCTCGAGATTTCGCCAAGTATGATCCCCAGCGCCCATTCGTCGCGTGGGCGCTGGGAATCGCTCGAAACAAGATGCTGATGTACTACCGCAAGCAGAGTCGCGAGCGATTGGTGTTTAGCGAGGAGATGCTCGCCTTGGCGGGAACCCGCTTTGAACAGGCGTCCCGGCGCAGCACCGATGGTCGCCGCGAGGCGATTTCGCAGTGCATTGAGTCGCTGGACGCGGACCGCCGCGAAATCCTACACTTGCGCTACGGCGCCGACCTCAGCATGGCCGAAATCGCTTGCCGAACCCACCGGTCTGTCGAGGCGATTAAGGCGTTGATGTTTCGCGTGCGACAGGCGCTGACCCGCTGCGTCCAACAGCGGCTTGCTTCGAAGGATCGTTAGTCCGGTGAATATTCCCCGACACATCGCCATCCTGCTGGAAGACTACGTCGACGGCCAACTCGACGCCGCCGGGCGCGAGCAAATCGCGTCCTGGTTCCACGCCTCGGAAGAAAATCAGAGCGCATTCGCGGACTGGTTCCTGTGGCAGGCCGAACTTCGCGAACTCGAGCAGCTGCGGGATTTGCGGCAGGTTTTTGAGTCGGCCTCAGGGGCGTCCCGTGAAACCGGCCCCGCGGCGAAAGCCGCTCGGCCCCGCCGGCGGCCGATGCCATGGCTCGCAGTGGCGGCGACTGTCGCCATGGCATTTTTCGTGTGGAATGTTTGGCAGACGAACCGGGACGGCGAACGTCCCGGCAGGCGAAGTCGCCGGGGCCCTCGGTCTGTTGCGACGGCTTCTGTGGCAGCAACGCTGTCCCGCGTCGCCAATTGCGTCTGGACAGACGACAGCCAGGCGCATCGCGTGGGCGATTCACTCAATGTTGGCGAGGAATTGGCCATCGAATCGGGACTTGCCCAAATCTATTTCGAGAGCGGCGCGAGGGTGGTCTTGAGCGGCCCGTGCCGATTGCGCATCGACGGACCGTTGACCTGCAAGCTGATCGTGGGGAGCGTGGCCGCCGACGTTCCCCACGAGGCGACCGGGTTCACGATTCGTGGCGCCAATGCCGAGGTCATCGATCTTGGCACCGCATTCGGTTTCTCCGTCGACGCGGCCGGGGTTTCGCAGGTGCACGTCTTTGAAGGCGAGGTCGTCTCGCGTCAGTTGGACGCCCGAGGCGAAGTCGTTGGCGAGAGCATCCGACTCGTCGAGAACCAGGCGGTCAAATTCTTCCCCGGCCAACACGAGAAGGCTCTTCAACTGGCCGCAGACGAAGCGCGCTTCATCCGCAAAGTGCCCACGCTGTGGCAAAACGACAGCATCAGCCCGCTGCCGCGGGGCGACGATCTGGCCCTGTGGCTGCGAGCCGACCACGGCGTGCAGGTGGATGCGGAGGATCGGGTTATTGCTTGGCAGGATCTCACCCTGCTCGGCAACAAACTTTCTAACGATGCGTTCCAACCACAGGTCCCGTTGCGCCCGCGTCTGGTCCGCGATGCGATCGGCGGTCGCGCGGCGCTGCATTTCGACGGTCGGCGGAATTTCTTGTCGACGCCCCCGATGACGACGACCGACAATCAGACGATCGTCGTGGTTTTCAGAAACGCGCCGTTTTCCGAGCGGAGGCAACACGGCGGACAGTTGGTCAATTACAACGGGACGCCCAGCCGGTATTTCGGCGTCGTGGAGAGCCCGCTCTCGCCGGGCGCCTTGCAGGTGGGCGAAAACGTAGGCTCTGCGGTTCCGGAAGGATCAATTTCCGCCAAAGCTTTTTTCGGCGACCGGAAGACGGGCTCTTATAATGTGGGCCATCTCCGCTCGAAGCCGTTCCCCGCGATGCAACCGTTGGTCGTCCAGTACGTCTACGACCGCGAGCACAACGTGTCGCGACTTTGCATCAATGGCAATGTGGTCGACGAGGGAAAAGCGAACGGGGCGGTCGCCCTGACCTCGCGGAAGATTATCGGCCGACATGGCGTGTTCGAAGACTGGGGCTTTTGCGGCGATATTTCCGAGGTGATCATATACAATGCTGCGCTACCGCTCGACGACTTGCGGGCTTTGAGCGAGACGTTGATGTCGTATTACTCGATCGAGTGACGTCGCATCGAGCTACGCTGGTAGGTCGTTGCGCGATTCATTTCCAATACGGTGAATCTCCAAGGGGGACGGGCGCCTCGGCCGACGCACCGCTTCGCGGCGTGATTGTTCTCGGTGGCGTACAGGCCGCTTGCGAATCCCGGCTGGATTTCGCGTGATTTCAATTCCTGAAGGCTGCGTTCGTCGTCGCGTCGCACCGCGGACGCTTCTTGCCGCCATGTGCGACTCGAAGCGTCGGCAGAAACTTCCGACTGATTGAACAGCGCGGAACAAGACGCGACGAATAACCACTGACGGGCAGGGTGATCCATGAATTGCAAGGCGTGCGCCGCATTCCTCGTCCTTTTTCTATCGGCCCCTTCGCTCGCGGCGGAAGATGCCGCCCGGCCCAACGTGGTGGTCGTGTTCGTCGACGACATGGGGTGGACCGATCTGTCGTGCTTTGGCGGCAGCGGGCCGACGACCGAAAACATCGATCGGCTCGCGGCGGAAGGGATTCGCTTCACTCAGTTTTACGTGAACGCGCCGATCTGCTCGCCGTCGCGGGTCGCGCTGAACACCGGTCAGTACCCGCACCGCTGGCGGATCACCTCGTATCTGAACAATCGCCGGGACAACGCCCGCCGCGGCTTGGCACAGTGGCTCGACCCGTCGGCCCCGGTGCTCGCCCGCGAACTGCAGAGGTCCGGCTACGCCACCGGCCACTTCGGCAAGTGGCACATGGGGGGGCAGCGCGACGTCGACGACGCCCCGCCAATCACCGCCTACGGCTTCGACGAAAGCCTCACGAATTTTGAAGGGATGGGGGCCAAGCTGCTGCCGCTGACAATGGAGCCGGGCTGGGACAAGCCGCGGCGGATCTGGGCGGACGCGGTCCGCCTTGGCGAGCCGGTCACCTGGATGCAGCGCTCGAAGATCACCGGCGGTTACGTGGCCGCCGCGATCGACTTCATCGATCGCGCGCAGCAGGACGACAAGCCCTTCTACGTGAATGTTTGTCCCGACGACGTTCACAGCCCCTTCTTCCCGCCGCTGGACAAATGGGGCGACGATCGCAAGGCGCTCTACCGCGGCGTGGTGGACGCGATGGACGAGCAACTGGCGCCGCTGCTGGATCGCATTCGCGACGATCCGGCGCTCCGTGAAAACACACTCGTACTGCTCTGCTCCGACAACGGCCCCGAGGCCGGCGCCGGCGAATCGACGCCGCTCCGCGGCTCGAAGACCTGGCTGTACGAGGGGGGCGTGCGCTCGCCGTTGATCGCCTGGGGGCCCGGCCTGCTGGCCGCCGGCGCCGGCGGCACGACGAACGACGACTCGGTGTTCTGTGCGCTGGATATCAACCGGTCGCTGTACTCCCTGTGCGGCGTCGCGCCGCCGGCGGATGCGACGCTCGACGGTGAAGACCTCGCCGACACGCTGCTGGGCGAGGCGGCGGAGAGCCGCGCCGCGCCGATCTTCTGGCGGCGGCCGCCCGACCGGCCAGGGTTCGGCGACGGGGCCGACGAGGATAATCCCGACCTGGCGGTCCGCGACGGTCGCTGGAAGTATTATGAAAACTACGACGGCAGCGACCGGCAACTGTATGACTTGCAAACCGACGCGTCCGAAACGCACAACCTCGTCGACAAGCGTCCGAAGATCGCCCGGCGGCTGCATGACGCGGTGTTCGAATGGAACGCCGCAATGCCCCCTGACGCGGGCGACCCCGCGTTTGCTGGTCGCGTCTCCGACGCATCGTTGCGTCTGAGTCGGCCGTGAGCGGCAGAGTGCCCTTCGATTTGCTCCCGCGAAGCAACGCCGGCAGGCGCTCGATCATTTGGGGCGAAAACCTAGCCGAGTGAGCTCGGCCCAAAAGGTCGCAATCGCTTTGTGCGTTCCCCAGTGAACTTGCCACAGTGCTATTGGCCAGCATCAAATTCTTGTGCCAGGCCTTATGAAGGTGCGGTTTGGGTAACTCTGCTGCCCCCACTCTGCTCCGCAGCTGCTTTCGGCTACGCCTCAAGCAGCTGCTCCGCTACGCGGGGGCAGCGGAATTACCCAAACCG